>JAHDWN010000042.1 GCA_023382675.1 Anaerolineae bacterium | reverse complement strand
ATGAACTCCTTTTTGTTAAGCGCTCAATCCTCCCTTAAAACTGTCGTCCTCTAAAGAGAGCTTTTGGGAGATGGCAGGTCAGCAGGTTAGCAGATTAGCGGATTAGCCGATAGCCATAAGCCGACCGCCGAAAGCCGATAGCCAATCTCCAACCACGAACATTTGCACAGAATTCCAAAAAACTGTATTACACTTAGGTAGATACTTCTATCCTCATGGCAGGTTATTGAATCTATGGTAGATATGGCAGTTGCTCATACCACGAAGCCTGCACCGGTGATGTTCGTCAGTTCGCGCGCGGATCATTGGATCACCGCCGTCGCCGCGCAGCAGTTCGATTACTATCCCATCAATAATGCGGCTGAGGCGGTACGCTCCCTTCAGAATATCCGCTATGACCTGATCGTCATCGACGACACCGTTTTCCGGAAGGAAGCGGTCAAGCTTGTCACCGAAATCAAACGCCGCAATCCCGGCATCCCGGTGATCATCGTCAGCGATGCGCAGGACGAAGCGCGCCGCGAGCAGCTCTTCAAGGCGGGGGCCGACGACTTCTTCGTAGAGACCATGACTGCCTTCGAACTGGAGCACCGGCTGCAACTCATGGTCAAGCAGCACCGACAGGCCATGGCGCTGGCGCAGCGCACCCAGAATCTGCACTCGATTGCCTCGCTCTCGCGCCTGCTCTACAACGCATCCGACGCGCAAACGCTGCTGCTGGATGCCGTTCACCTGCTGGTCACGACGTATCGCCTGTATGGCATCATCTTCGCCCTGCGCGATGGCGATGTTGTCCATCTCTACGCGGGCGGTGAGCCAACGCTCGAACGCGGCAAGCTCTACGAGAGCATCGTCCGCTTTGATCGCTACGATCCGTTCTGCTGGACGATAGAGAACGGCATCACGCAGATCTATCACAACGTCCGCGAGAACCCGAATTACGCCCAGATTCCGGTGCTGCCTGCCGCGGAATCGATCATGATTCTACCGCTCGTCTACCAGGATCAAATGATGGGGGCGATGGGCATCTGCGCTATGCCGGATGTCGCGCTCACACATGAAGATCTGATCATCTACGAGCCGTTCGCCTCACAACTGACCGTGGCGCTGCAAAAGGTCGCCCAATATCAGCAGCAGTACGTCAACGTCCAATCGAGCCGCCATCTGCTGCGCGCCTGGGAGCGTTTCGCCAACCTCAACGTGACCCATGAAGTCGCGAGCGCGCTGCGCGAACTGGTCGAAGAAGTCCCGCACGCCGGGCAGGCGCTTGTCTGGTTCTACGATAACCCCGCTGCGCCGACCGAAACTGTCTTCGTCGATTGCAACAACGACGACGCCATGCGCGCTTTCGACAAACTGCTCAAGAGTGGTGTGATCACCCATATCGTCGATCAAACCGGCGCCGCCGCCAAGCCCAACGTTTACGATGGCAATGCCGTCGAAACCGGGCCACTGCTGCCGCTGTTCCATGCGCTGCTGGCACCGCAGGTGTTGTTCGTGCCAATTGCCGTGTCGAACATCTTCATCGGCGGCCTGTTCGCCGGCGCGGGCGCGGGCAAAAGCTTCACCCAGGAAGACATCAACCTGATCGAAAACCTGGTTCACACCGCCGGGCAGATGTTTTATCGCATCACCCTGACGGCGACGATTTGGGAAAAGACGGGCCGCCTGGAAGCGATCTTGCGCACCATTTCTGAGGCGATCTTCTTCGTTGACGAAAACGATCACATCGGTTTCTGCAACCCGCAGTTCGGCGAACTGACTGGCATTCAGCCGTCTGAAGTCCTGTACCAGCCTGCGGACGTGCTGCTGCGCCTCTTATCGAACAATGCCGAAGATCCAGGCATGGTCGCGGCGCAGCTCGAGAGCGCTCAAACAATTGTCTCGCGCCCCAACGTCCACACCGACGAATACCCGATTGTCGATCTGCGCCTGGCCGATCAGGATCGCACCATTTCTGTTGAGTTCGTCAAGATCGAAGGGTTGGACAGCGGCAAGCTCAACTGGGCGGGCCTCATCCGCGATAGCGCGCAATCGCCGCGCGGCGAGGCCACGCGCGCTCTCCTGCAAGAGATCATCGCCGATCACATTCGGATGCCTTACGCCCAGGTGCGCACGCAAATTGGGATGCTGGCGGAGCAGCACGGCGGCTTCAGCCACCGCGAACGCGACCGCCTGCTGCACGAACTGGAACATAACTTCGACAATTTCGGCCAGCTCTGGCTCAATTTCCTGGATATGGTCAATCTGGAGATGGGCGGCGTTATCCTCAACCGTGAGCTGGTCGATATTGCCGGTATCGTCCAGCGTGTGGTCAACAGCCGCGCCTTCTATCCTTATCACCGCGTGCTGCGGATCGATATGCGCCCGCAGTTCACTCAGATCAAAGGCGACGAGTATCGTCTGGAACGCGCCATCGCCAACGTGCTGTACGTGCTCGTCAATCTGGTCGCCGAGGAAGGCGTCGTCACCGTGCGCGGGGAGCAGCGCGGCAACGAAACGGCGCTCATCTTTGCCGATCTGCCGGGCAAAGCCGCGCTTGAATTGCAGGATTTGCTGAGCGGCCTGCGCCAGGCCGACGGCCAGATCAGCCCGTACAGCTTCGCGCTCTACATGAGCCGCGAATTGATCAACCGTCACGGCGGGCACATCTATCTCGATCAGGACGCCAACGGCTACTACGCCGTCATCAGCCTGCCGACGACCGGCATTTCGCTGCCGCAGCCCACCCAGACGAAGGTGACGGCGGTCGAGACATATGCCGCTGCCGAAGCACCGTCACGTGGGGCGGGCACGCGCGCGCCGTCACGTGGGTTGAACTGCATCATGGTCATCGAAGGGCGCTCGACGCTGGCGCGCGAATTGAGCAGCGCTCTCGGCGAGCTGGATTACGAACTCATCACCTATCGCTCGGCAGAGGATGCCATCCGCGATGTCAACGCCACACGCCTCGACCTGATCGTGGTCGATACATCTCTGCGCGACATGAACGGCGTCGATGTGACGGCCAAGCTGCGCGCCCGCACCGAAACCCCGATCATCCTGGTGGCCGACAAGGCCTCGGAGACGGAGAAGGTGCGCGGCCTGAACGCCGGCGCGGATGACTACCTTGCCCGTCCGATCAGCAGCGAGGAGATGATGGCGCGCGTCAACACCATCTTCAAGCGCCTGCACATTACCGACCGCGCGCGTGAGCCGCTTCAAGTCGGTGATCTCTACGTCGATTTTGCCCGCCGCGAGGTCTTCCTTGCCAGTAAGCCGCTCGAACTCACGCGCATCGAATACGATCTGCTGCATATCCTGGTCACGAACCGGGGGCAGGTGCTGACGCACAAGCAGTTGCTCGAAAAGGTCTGGGGGCCGGAATACGAGAACGAGACGCAGTATCTCTGGGTCAACATCAGCCGCCTGCGCAAGAAGTTGGAGCCGCGCCCGGACAGCCCGCGCTTCATTCAAAATCAGCTCGGCATCGGCTACATGTTCGTCGAGCCATGATCTGGCGAGCGCAACGCAGATAGCGACCTGACCGCAAGCCAAACAAAAGCCCCGGAGATTGATTGCCGGGGCTTTTTATGTTTACGCTGTTTCGGTCGGCGTCGCCGTCTCCGGATCAGGGATGGGCGGCACGGTTGGCGGCGACATCTCGGCTATGGTCGGCGTGGGCGGCACTGGCGTTGGCGTCGTGCCTGGCGCCTGCTGACCGCTGTTCGTTGCCGTCGGTGGCAGCGGCGTGCTGGTGACGCCTAGCGGCACAGTCGTGACGGATGGCGGCGGCAGCGGTGTGTCGGTCGCTGTCGGCGGCGGTACCGGTGTGTTCGTGGCGGTCGGTGGCGGCAGCGGCGTGTTGGTCGCCGTTGGCGGCGGCACCGGTGTGTTGGTCGCTGTCGGTGGTGGCAGCGGGGTATTCGTCGCCGTCGGCGGCACTGGCGTGGCTGTCGGCGGCAGCGGTGTGTTCGTCGCCGTCGGCGGCAGCGGTGTGTTCGTCCGTGTCGCGGTCGGCACCGGTGTGTTCGTCCGTGTCGCGGTCGGCGGCACCGGTGTGCTCGTCCGCGTGGCGGTCGGCAGCGGCGTGTTCGTCGCCGTGGGTGGTACCCGCGTCGCTGTGTTGGTCGGTGTCGGTGGCAGCGGCGTATTCGTCGGAATGCTGGTAGCGGTGGGCGCCACTGTCGGTGTATTCGTAGGTGCGGGCGGCTGTGGTGTCTCCATATCCGCCAGATTGACACGGTTGAGCGCATCAACCTGTTCCTGCGGCAGCGGTGGCGCAACTTCGATGGGGCGCTCCAACACCGTTACCGGGATGCTCTGCACGGTATTCGCGTCGTATGCCTGCGGCAGACTGGGCGGGGCCGCCGGTTGCAGGCTCTCATTCATGGGCACTTCGAGCTGCGTGCCTGCCAGGCTGAACTGATCGACGCCGAGCGCCTCGACCTGAGACGAGCCTTCGATCATCTTGATCGTCATTCTGTCCCCGGCGTTCGCCTGGACGAAGGCCGTTGAGCCGAGCCGGATCTTGACCTCGTTGATCCAGAGGTCAACTGTCGCCACGCCGTCCGGTGTCTGAATGAGCACGCCGTTTTCAGGCACGCCTTCGCAGTTGGTCGCGTTATCGCCCGTCTCCATGTAGAGCGCTTGCATCGGCCCAAACTCGGCGCTCTGGATGCTGACGACGTTCAAGTCGTCCGCCGAGCCGATGACATCGACCGTGCTCGCAGCGACCCAACCACGGCGACCCGATTCGAGCAGTTGGACGTGATACCAGGAGCTGTCTTCCATGCGGCCATCGGCCAGCGCGATCTGCGTTTGATCAAGCGTGCCAATGACGTAGGCGTCGCGTTCTGGATAGCGCCGGATGTTGACGTTGGCGTCTGTGCGCGGGCGCACGGCGGCCAGATGCGGCGCAGGCACGCGATTTTCAACTTCTACGTCGCCAAACAGCACCAGCGTCACGTTGCGCGTGACCAGTTGGTGCGGGATGTTGGCCTGGAGACGCATGAGCGCGACGCCCCACAGCCCGGCGTCGAGATCCATCGCGCTCAAGCGCAGGCTCTCCAAACCGGTGATGTCGATCACATCGCCGATGTCGTCGAAATTGAAGTTGTTGAAACCAGGCTGGGGTTCGGCTTCAAGCAGATGATTGCCGTAGCAGGCCTGATTGCGCCCCAACCCGTAACATGCCGTCTCTGAGGCAAACAGAGCCGTCTCGATGACCTGTTCGCACACAGTACTCGCCAGCCCGGTCTGGACACTGACGAGAATAAGAACTAGCGGAAGCCACAAAAATGGACGGAAACGACTGGGCACGTTTACGGGTCTCCGGCACTTTGAAGTTAGTAAATATCATACACGAAAAACATAAAACTCACAAATCTGTTATGTGATCCTGGGTGTGAAGATTCGACAGGATTTGTGCAGGTTTCATAACTATTCTTTTGCCTTCAATTTGGGAACTTTACGGCTGTGCGCACGAATTTGCGTCCATCGGGGGCGGCTGCACGTCTCTATACGTGGAAACACACCTCAGGAGCACGCTATGTTGGACAATTTCTACAGTCAGATGCTTGACAGCCGCCAGCATCACAACGATTTGCTGCGGATGGCCGAGCGCGAACGGCTGGCGGTCCGCGCGCTAGACTCGGGGGCACGACCTGCGCGCAGGTTGCGTCTGCGTCCTCTCGTGCAGGTGGTGATCGCCGCCGTGAGCCAGCGGGAGACCCGGCGCGTACCGGCGCTGGCGAATGCCGGCTGTGCATCCGGAGACTGCTAGGCCCACGCCCGCCGCGATCTAGCGGTTACGCTGCGGTTGCCCGCCGATCCTCTCCAGAAAGCGTGTCACCGCCGCGCGGAAGGCGTCCGGCTGTTCCAGGTGCGGCGTGTGCCCGGCCTGCGCGATGGTGACGTGCTGCGCGTGCGGCAGGGCGCTCGCCATCTGCCGCGCAATCTGGGTGAACTTCGCATCGTCCGCGCCGCTGATCAGCAGCACGGGCAGCGTACACGTTTCTAGCCGCTCCCAGAGGGACGGCTGGCTGCCTGTGCCCATGCCGCGCAGGCTGTGCGCCAACCCCTGCGCATTGTTGGCGAGCCGGGCCGCTCGCTGCACCGCCTGATCGTGCGCGGGCAGCCGGGCGTGGCCGGCGAACAGCGGCAGCCGTTCCCACGCATCCACAAAGGCCGGGATGCCCTCGTCGAGAATATGCTGCGCCAGGGCGTCATCGCTGGCCCGGCGCGCGGCGCGGTCGGCTGCGCTCGCCAGCCCTGGCGACGCGCTCTCCAGGATCAGCACGCGCACCCAGGCGGGATGGTGCAGGGCGGTGTAGAGCGCCAGCCGCCCACCCATCGAATAGCCGAGGAGCGCGGCGGGCGCTCCGGCGACCTGTTCGATCAACAACGCCATATCGGCGGCCACGCGTTCCATCGTGCAGCGGTCGGCGGCGGGTGCGGGCGTCTGCCCATGCCCCGGCAGATCCGGGCGGATGACGCGCCAGCGCTCGGCCAGTGCTGCGACGTGCGCCTGCCAATTGGCGGCGCTGCCGGTGAAGCCGTGCAGCAGCAGCAACGGCGCGCCGCTGCCGTCGCTGGCGGAGTGATAGCGCAGGTCGTGCAGGGAGATGAAGTGACTGCTCATGACGCAGAGTATATAGCGTACTGGCAAAACGAGCAGCGATCGCCGGGGGCTGGAAGCCGCCCGGCTAGCTTTTCCGGCGGGAAGCGGGCTGACACCCGCTCTGACCCGCCGGAAAGACGGCTGTTCACGCTTATTCTTTGCGTCCTTTGAGACTTTGCGGTTCAAATTGAGTTTCTATAACCCGCTGATTCTGACGCGGTCATGATCGATGGCTCGCGAAATATTGTCGATCGGCACCGCCGCCGCTGGTGACATCCATCACCATGCCGCTATGACCAACGTTTGACCCACTGATCCTAAGATGAAGCCATACGCTTGCACTTTGTTCGTGCGGGTCTTTGCCCGTATCTGAAAGCGGGTCGCAAGATGTCTATAGATACGAACGAGATCTACGCCCAGGCTCCGCCCGCATTCGTGGAACAGCTTCGGCGTTTTCGCGAGACTCATCCCTATAAGCGGTTGACCAGCGGCGGCGCGACCTGGTCGTATATCGCCAGCGGGCAGGGCGACGAGGCGCTGCTGATCCTGGGCGGCGGGCTGTCCACCGGCGAGTCGTCGTTTCGCACGATCACGCGCCTGGAGCCACGCTTCTGCGTGATTTCGCCGTCGTATCCGCCGATTGGGCGCATGGGCGCGATCTGCGCTGGGCTGGCCGCGATCCTGGATGCGGAGGGCATCACGCGGGCGCACGTCTTCGGCCACTCGATGGGCGCGGCGGTGGCGCACGTCTTCGCGCGGCTGCATCCGGATCGCGTCGGCAAGCTGGCGCTCTCCGGCTTTGGCCTCTACAACCGCCGCAGCGCGCGCATCGCCGGGCTGTATTTCGCGCTGTTCGATCTGCTGCCGTACAGCTTTGTGCGCAATTTCTACGGCAAACGCATCGACCGCCTGGTGGCAGGCGCAGATGCTGATGAGCAGGCGTTCATGATCGCCTATTTCCGCGACCTGCTCGACGTGCAGCACAACAAGATCTCGCTGATCGGTCAGTTCAAAATCCTGGCCGATCTGGTGCGCAATCCCCAGGTCTACCGCGCCTTCGAGCCATTTGGCAAGCCCGGCCAGGTGCTCATTTTGCAGGCGGAAGATGATCGCGGCTTCAAACCGGACGAGCAGGCGGCGCTGCGGGCGACTTACCCCGGCGCGCAGGTACACATGTTCGCTTCCGGCGGTCACTGGGCGATGCTGACACGCAAACAGGAATATGAAACTGTGCTCGACGCATTTCTGGGCGTGTGACGCCCGGTGGTGGCCGCTGTACGGTCGTGGTCATTGAACTCTCTAGGAGCCATGTATGAAACGTGAACGGTTATACGCGCTGTTTGCCCTGCTGGCCGGGCTGGTTCTGGCAGGTTTTCTCCACGTGACGGCAGTTTATGCACAGCCGGGCATTATTCACGTGGTGCTGTTCTATTCGCCGAGCTGTGGTCACTGCCACTACGTCATCACCGAAGTGCTGCCGCCGCTTCAGGAACAGTACGGCGATCAGCTCCAGTTGGTCGGCATCGATGTGACTCAGGCGGGCGGGCAGGCGCTCTATCAGGCGGCGGTGCAACGCTTCAACATTCCAGATAATATGCGCGGTGTGCCAGCGTTGATCATCGACGACACGGTGCTCGTCGGTTCGGTGGACATCCCCGAACAACTGCCAGGTCTGCTCGAACATTATCAGGCTGTGGGCGGCGTCAATTGGCCGGACATCCCCGGCTTTGCCGACGCCCTGGCCGCGAGCGATGCGGCGGCAGATGAGGCTGCGGCACCGGAGTCCAGCGAAAGTATCGCGCCTGAGGCGCTGCTGGCAGCAGAAACAACCGCGCCGGATGATCTCTTGAGCAGGATTCAGCGCGACCCGGCTGGGAACGCGCTGGCGATCATCCTGCTCGCCGGGATGCTGCTGGCGCTCGGTTCGGTGGTTGTGCGCATGTGGCGGCAGGGGCAGTTGGCCGCGCATGTGGAGCTGAACGGCTGGCGGGCCTGGGCGGTGGCGCTGCTCTGCCTTGTCGGGCTGGGCGTGTCACTCTATCTGGCCTACGTCGAGACGACGGACACGACCGCCGTCTGCGGCCCCATCGGCGACTGCAACACCGTGCAGCAAAGCCCTTACGCCATGCTCTTCGGCCTGATCCCCATTGGCATCCTCGGCGTGGCGGGCAACGTCGCCATGCTGATCGCCTGGGCCGCGACGCAGTGGAGCCAGGGGCAGACCCGGCGCACGGCGCTGACTGCGCTGCTGGCGCTGGCACTCTTCGGCACGCTGTTCTCGATCTACCTGACGTTTCTGGAGCCATTCGTCATCGGCGCAACCTGCGCGTGGTGCCTGACATCTGCCGTCAGCATGACGCTGATCCTGCTGATCGTGGCCGGGACGCTGCTCGTGCGCGGGGTTCCGCCCGTTCAAGAGGCGCACGCATAAACGGTAGACCGACACTATCTATGAAACGTGAATTATGGACAAGGCGGAATGCCTTTCGCTGGAGTGATATGCTCCAGGGTGCTCCCATGAAAGAAGGCATCCCACCATAAGAACCTATCCAGAAACCTCACCCCCAACCCCCTCTCCGCGCGGAGAGGGGACATCGAAGCGTAGCGAGACAGGGGTGAGGTGAGAGTGAGCAGGTTTTCGGATAGGCTAAGTCTAGTGCAACTGTACTGTCGATGAGTTCTGACAAGCCTTCGCGACGAATTGGCAAGCTGAACTCATCACCAGGCTCAAAGGCTTACCCGAACAAGCGCTGAAAACAGGAGATAACTCATGAATACCTCGGCGTTGACACAGGGTGCAGAAATAGCGCATAAACATGAGGCGCTCACTGGCTTGGGCCCCGACGAGGTCCTGAAGCGCCGTGCGCAATTTGGCGAAAATCGTCTGCCAGCCGAAAAAGGTGTTTCGGCCTGGAAGATTGTGCTCAATCAGTTCAAGAGTCCGCTGATCTACATCATCCTGGCCGCCGCTGGGGTCTCACTGGCGCTGGGTGAGATGGGCGACTTCGCGATCATCATCGTGGTGGTTGTGATCGATGTGTTCCTGGGATTTGTTCAGGAATACCAGGCGCAGCGCACCTATGCTTCCCTCAAAAGCCTGCTCAGGCCAACCACCTCGGTCATGCGCGACGGGCAGCGGCTGGAAGTGGAAGTCTGGGAATTGGTGCCAGACGACCTGGTGGTGCTCAATTCCGGTGAGAAGATCCCTGCCGACGGCGAGCTGGTTGAGACGACCAGACTGGCTGTTGATGAATCCATCCTTACGGGTGAGAGCGAGCCAGTCAACAAACAGTCCATCAGTCAGGCAAACGGAAGCTTGCCGAATGACGCGGCTAACTCGCGGACACGCGTCTTCATGGGGACAACGGTCGTTACCGGCCGGGGCATCTTACGTGTCACCAAAACCGGCACGCATACCGAACTGGGACAAATTGCGGCCAGCCTGAGCGAACATGTCGAAGAAGATACGCCCCTCCAGGTGCGACTCAAGGCTTTCAGCAAGATCCTTACCTATATCGTGGTGGCCGCCACGGTGGTGATCCTGCTCGTTGGGTTGGCCATGGGCCGCGAGTTCTTCGATATGCTCCGCAACTCGATCATCCTGGCCATTGCGGCGGTGCCTGAAGGTCTGCTGATCGCCGTGACGGTGATTCTGGTGCTGGGTATGCGCAAGATCCTCAAGCGCAACGGCCTGGTGAAAAAGCTGCTCGCAGTCGAAACGCTCGGTTCGGTGACGGTGATCTGCACCGACAAGACCGGCACACTCACCGAGGGGCGGATGCGGGTGAACCACGCCGAACTCCTCGATGAGGAGCGCGCCTATCAGATTATGGTGTTGTGCAACAATCTGGAAGGCCCGGTGGACATTGCCTTGTGGGAATACGCCGAGAAGCAGATGACGGCGAACCCCCAGGACCTGCTCGATAGCTCGCAGCGGCTGGCCGAGGAAATGTTCACCAGTGAAACGAAATACATGATCACCGAAGTAACGAGCAATCAGTTCCAGGGAGCGCTCTACTACTTTTTGAAGGGAGCGCCGGAGATCGTCCTGAAGATGTGCGCTGTGACAGCCGAGGATCAGAGCCGTTACCTGACCCAGGCAGATGAATGGGCTGGAGAAGGGCTTCGGCTTCTGGGGCTGGCTTACCGCCGCGATGGGGAGATGAATAATTATACCGGCTACACCTGGGTTGGGCTGCTCGGTATGGAAGACCCGGTGCGCGAAGGTGTGCCAGCGGCGATCCAGGTTGCCCAGCATGCGGGCATCCAGGTCAAGATGATCACCGGCGACTACCGGCGCACCGCGGAGAAGATAGCCTCCAATATCGGCTTGATGAAAGACGGCGACCAGACCCTGGAAGGTGCGCAGATTGCCGGGCTGACCGATGACCAGCTTCAGGAATGCGTGAAGAAGACAGCGGTATTCGCCCGCATCCGCCCGCAGGACAAGTTCCGCATTGTCCGCGCCTTGCAGACCAACGGTGAGATCGCGGCTATGATTGGGGATGGTGTCAATGATGCCCCGGCGCTCAAGCGTGCCAATATCGGCGTGGTGGTAGGAAGTGCCACCGACGTGGCTAAAGAAACGGCCGACTTGATCTTGCTCGACAGCAACTTCCGCACCATCGTCGCTGCGGTCGAGGAAGGTCGTATCATCTTCGACAACATCCGTAAAGTGGTTGCCTACACCCTCTCGAACTCGTTTGCCGAGGTGCTGACTATCTTTGTGGCGATGATGCTCCGCTGGCCGGCGCCGCTGGTGGTCGCGCAGATCCTCTGGATCCACCTGATCTGTGACGGCCCGCTGGATATCGTGCTGGGCTTTGAGCCAAAAGAAGATGACATCATGAACAGAAAGCCCCGGTCGTTGAAAGCGTCGGTGCTCACGCCTCTGGCATTGTCGCTGATCGGCGTGATCAGCATTACCAGCGCGATTTTCGTCCTGGCGCTGTTTGGACATTACTTCCAGGTCCATAACAGTCCGATCGAGGGACGGAGTATCGCTTTCGCCAGTTTCGCGCTCAACTCAATCGTCTATATCTTCGCTTACCGGAGTATGCGCCGGCCCATCTACCGCATGAACAAGCTGACTGCCAACAAACCCCTCATCGGCACGGTTGTGCTCGGCTTGCTGACAATCGCGGTGGCCTTCGTCATCCCTGGCCTGCGCGATCTGCTCGGGATTGTGCCCTTGACTCTGGAAGAATGGCTCTACGTTGTCGGGATGGCGCTCATGCTCCTGGTGTTTGTCGAGATTGGCAAAGCGATCAGCCATCGCAGACATGCAAGCGATTGATCCGGCTTTGGGCCTGATTGCTGCTGCTCAGCGATAAGCTGCTCTTGCGCAAGCGCGCTATCGCTGCGACCATGGCCTGGGCAAGGACAAGTGCCTTGCCCCGTCTTATCCATGAATCAGTTTATGAAGGGAAACAGGCAATGAAAATTGCTGTAGTCATCGACAGCGGCACGACCATCAGCAGTCATTTTGGTCGCGCGCCGTATTATCTCGTCTTCACCGTCGAAGATGGCAAAATCGTCGGCAAAGAACAACGGGACAAGGCCGGGCATCAACAGTTCGTGCAGATCGAACCCGAACATCATGACCATGATCACGAACACGGGCATGGGCTGGGTGCGCATTCGGCGGACAAACACACACAGATGCTTGACCCCGTGCGGGATTGTCAGGTCGTCATCGCGCGCGGCATGGGGCGCGGGGCTTACGTCGCTATTCAACAGGCGAACATCCGGCCCATCCTGACCGAATTCAAAGACGCTGAAGCCGCGGTACAGGCTTATATCGACGGCACGTTGGTTGATCGCCCCGAGCGGCTTCATTGAAGTTCATGCTGCTCACCTGCAAACCGGCTACTGGGGCGGCAATCGTCGCCCCAACCTCCGGCAAAACAGTCGCTCGATAGTTGGCTGTCCAGCAGCCTAATGCGCCGCGACCCGCTTCTCTTTCGTCTTGTCCGTTTTGTGTCCATCCAGTGACTGCCACTGATCTTCGAGCTTGGCCATGACCTGCGGCAGTGTGGTGTATTCCATTTCTTCCATCGGCAGCCGGTGCGGCTCGAACGGACCGTGACGGCGGAGATGATCGGCGATGACGTTGCAGAGCCGCCGCGACTCATCGAACGACGGATCGTCAAACATGTCCTGCGGGCCGACCAACTTACCATTGGCGAGTTGGAAGCCGAGACCGATCACGCGCGGCGGGCCATCAAAACGGCTGGGATGGGCCTCGGATACCCGGCAGGGCATGAGCGGCCCGTAATGCGAACCGCGCATCCAGCCCTCGACAATATGCGGCATCGTGAACGGCTCCAGCACCTCGCCCACCGCCGGAAACTCCGATTGCGAGCGCACGATGCAGACCGGATCGTCCTTGCCGACATAGCGTCCGGCGATCAGCGCCAGGCGCTCGGTCGACGATGTCGCCGCGATCTCGCCCGACTTGGTGTAGACGTTGCGCACCATGTAGCGACCGGGCGCACCGATGAACACCAGCAGATCGTACATCTGCTCCGGTGTATCCAGGACGATCTTGCGATTGCCTTTGACATCATAGACTTCGAAGCGGTAGCCCTCGTGCATCGCCGGGGATATCACCAGCCCGATGGTGTTGAACGGATCGGCAAACATCCGGAACAGCGGCAGGTTCCAGGCGCCGGCGCTCGTCTTGTCGGCGAAGAAAACCAGGAAAGGCTCGGACTTGCGCTCAAGAAACGTCATCTCGGCGACGCCCGGCCCCATGCCGCGGATGTTGCCGGAAAAGGCGTCGGCGAGCAGATCCTGACCGGCTCCGTAGAGCTTCAACTTCCGGGCAACTTCTGTGCAGTCTTCGAATACGTTCCAGGCCAGTTGGTGAATCTTGTTGCTATCGTTCCCCTGATCGTGGGACATGAGCAGGCCGACATCATCACCACAAGCCAGGACCCGGAAGTCGATCAGCGTGCCTGCGTGCGTGTGCTTTTCCAGAGCCCTGGCGGCTTCGGCCATCAGATCCGGGTGCATACGGGCATGGCCGACATAGCCGCCGACATCCGCTTTGATCAGACTTAGAGTTACTTTGCTTGCCATGGTCTCACTGCCTTTCATACGACCTTTTGAGCGAGTGAACCCTACAAGGGACACGTCCGGTCTGAGGCAGTGGAGGAGAAGCTTGTTTATCCCGGGCCGTGCCCTGGGATAAGCAACGAGGCTTACAACTGCGGTGAAGGCTGAAGGTTATTTGTAACCCTCGTCACCGGTATGCTGTCTTGCATACTCAGCCTGATCATACACCCATTTGCGGGCAGACCGGCGCGATTCGGGCTGATTGCCGGGCTCCCACGCGCATCTGGATGTGTACGTCACGCTCAGTTGCGCGTTCTGCGCGTCAGCGGGGGCACGGTGCGCCCGTTGGCGGAATCCTCGATTAGCTGTGCCAGCCGTTTGTGTCGCGTGGCTTCCTGCTTGGCGCTCATCACCCAGTGGATAGCTGCGCGCCGGTACGAGGGTGGCTGCGTCTGGAAGAAGGCCCAGGCGGCTGCGTTCGCCTGAAGCTGGGCTTCAAAGGCGGCGTCGAGCTGGGCGTTATGTCTTTGCTCGTAGGCATAAATGGCGGAATTGTCGTCCGTGCGGACGGCGAAGGCCTTCAAGCCTGCGGGGTGCATCAAGCCCTGCGCTTCCAGTTCGCCGACGCGCTTGATGTTGACGGCGCTCCAGGTACTGCGCGCCCGGCGCGGCGTGAAGCGGTTCATATAGCTGATGGCGTCGTAGCTCTTGCGGATGCCATCGATCCAGCCGAAACACAGCGCCTGATCGACCGCTTCCGGGTAGGTGATGCTGGGGATGCCTGACCCTTTCTTGTAGAAGCCGACCCAGAGTTCATTGGCGCTGTCGTGATTCGCCTCCAGCCAGGCGCGGAAGGCGACGGAGGTGGCGAAGTAGGTTGGCTCGACAGGCGTAGACATGGATTCACCTCATTTGGATAGCTGTGCTGCACGTATCCGGTTCGTGCCGAGCGCCATGGCGATGGCGAAGATCACCACCACCGGCACAACGACATAGGCATTCTGAATGCCAAACTGATCCGCCAAGATGCCGACGATCTGGAGCATGGTCACGTTGGCGATGCTCGGAAAGATGCCGAAACGGGCGCTGGCACGGTCGCGCGCAGCACTGGCGGCGGCCATCGCGCCGGACATGGACAGCGGCGCGAGATTGCCGACGCCCAGCCCGATCAGGAACAGGCCAAGCACGGTCAATTCCGGGACACTGCTCAGCCAGTAGAGCGGAAACGAGACCAGCACCCAGATCAGCGAGACGACCATCAAGCGCGGCTCGGTCATCAGATCGAGCAGCCGCCGCCCGGCCAGCCGTCCCAGCACAATCGCGGCGGCGTAGACGCTCACCAGCACCGCCGACGTGCTCGGCTCATAACCAACGACGCTGGTCAGGAAGCTCGTGCTCCACGACGTGATCAGCCACTCGATGGCGACGGCCAGGATCATGAGCACGCCGAACAGCCAGAACATGAGCGGCAGTGGCGCTGCTTTTCCTTGGCGAGGCGAGGCTGCCTCCGCCGGTTGGCGCGGCGCTGGCAGCGGTAGGCCGCGAAAGATCAGCAGGACGGGGAGCAGGGCGAGCAGCGGCAGCAGGGCGTTCGCCTGCCAGCCGAGGGCGGTCTTGGCGATAGTGCCGAACAGGAGCGGCCCGACGATCATGGCCGCGCCGCCGAGGATGTTGGCCTCGGTGTAGGCTTTGGTCGCGAACTGGGGCTTGGTGTCCGCGATGGCTCTGATCGAAATCAACGCCAGGGTGCCGATGCCCGCGCCGTAGAGGAAGATGAACATCAGTGTCAGCGGCAGGCTCGCGCCGGAGATGAAACCGACGAACGCCAGCGCGGTCAAGAGCACGCCGAGCCAGGCCAGGCGGGTGTTGCCGATGCGCCGGGCGATGCGGTCACCGATCAGGCTGATGCACAGGTTGCCCACGGCGAGTAGCGTGAAGTGATAGCCGACTTCCGTGTAGGTCAGGCCGACCCTCTCCGCGATGAACGGCATTGCCGGGCCGACCAGCGACAGCGCAAAGCCGAAATAGGCCATGAGCGCATAACCAAGCCAGGTCGTGCGCGAACGGATGAAGGTCTCCGGTGGAGAGACTACCGTGGCAGTCATGGGGGTGCTCCTGTTTGAAAATCATCGTGCCGCGCTGCGCAGCAGTCTGGATAAACTATATCCTAACCAGAAAGATCATCGTTCTGGTTATGTCTCTGGTATCACGCATCGGCACGCTGCCCTGGCAGACGGGCGAGGATGGCATAGCGTTCATCCGCCACCATGCCGCCCCAGAGTTCCACCCGGTCGCTCAGGGGCTGAAGCGTCGTTTGCGTCAGGGCAGCGGGCAGCATCTCCAGCAGCTCACTGGCGTGCAGACCCGCGCCCGTATGCCAGTAGCCTTCGATCAAGAGCAAACGTCCGCCCGGTTTGAGCAGGCGCAGCCAGCGTTCAAGTACCCGATCGGGTTCCACGAGTGCCCACAAGAGATGACGGCAGACGATCGCGTCGAACTGCCCCGGCGCGAGTTGTGGAAAGGCCGCGTCCATGACGTGAAAGGCGATGGCGTGCCCGGCGGCGGCTGCTTTGGCCTGCGCCAGGGCGATCATTTCGGGCGACAGGTCAATACCGACGACCGCGTGCCCCAGCCCGGCCAGCACAAGACTCAACGAGCCTGTGCCGCAGCCGATGTCGAGCACAGCCACTGTGCTAGCTGGCAGCGACACCTTGAGCAGATCTGCCCAGGCGGCGCGGACGGCGGGATCCCGCAGGCCGTGATCGGGCTGGTCATCAAACAACGCGGCCTCGGCATTCCAGGTCGCGCGCGCCGCGTTCAACTGCTGCTCATGAATCAAGGCGTCCGTATCGCTCACAATCGTTCATCCTTGATAGGGGCGTTGGTGAGGAATCGGCATTGCCCATAAGCGTAACTGCAAATCGCGCCGCCTGTAATCCACAAAATGGAGGATTGCCGCGCTCTGTCGGAGGATGCAACAGCAAAAGCCGTCAGCGGGTGGCCAACGGCACAGAAGTCAAATCGATCTGAGTGCTTGGGGAAATTTGCTGCGCCCCGCCAGGTTTCCAAACATTCGCGGCGGCGAATTTTCATCCGAATGCATGTCTGCTGCTTCCCGCCAGAAACCCGGTTTAGTAAAAAGAGGTCGGGCTTCTAAGTGGCCTGTTTTTTTCGCTTCGGCGGATTTTATTCCCGGCTTCGGGAAAGCCCCGAATTTCCGTGGAATTTCGCCCAGCGCGAAAAATTAAGCCTTCGCTAACCAGTGTATGTGCCCTGCCGTGCATTTGGCGACTTACAGAACACTGTCACATGTCCCCATTCGGCCTGACGAGCCATTGCGAAACCGGCTGCCTTGGTCGATATAGCCCAAAAAGCTTGGAGCTACCAGCTAAAGGCTTAGAACTTACCGCTATCGATTCAATCCGAGGAAGCCTGGGCGAGGGGAAACCTGTCGAATGCCCCGCCCAGGCGCCCCCAAACTCTGCTATCCTGCCAGCGCGAACTGCACTGACTGACGTAACTGGCGTAAGCCGAGGCTCTTTTCTTTGCGCACCAGGGCTTCGCCGATGCCAAGCTGCGAGGCGATCTCCGCCGTCGTGTAACCGTGCTCGTAAAGGATCACGATGTGCGACCGGCGGGGTGGGAGCGTTCGCAGCGCCGTTTGCAGCGCCTCCTGTTCTTTCCAGGTATCGGCTGCATCATGTGGACTGCTTTCATCCGCGAGCAAATCGTCCGGCAGCGCGTCGAATGAGACGTGCCTGCCATGCCGTCGCGCCGCTTCGAGGATCTTGAACCGGGCGATGGACTTCAGAAAGGCACTGAAGGGCACATCGCGCGGTGTATAAGCCCCCTGTTCAACCTTGACGTAAGCGGTGATGAGCGTCTCCTGGAGGATCTCGTCGTCTTCGACGGTCGTGCCGTTTGCCCAGCGGATGAACTTGCAGAGCGGCACGCAGCCACCGGCGGCGATCCAATCGTTCCAGGCGTGCGCTCTTGCTGCGGGATCAGGGTTTTGCGCCGGGAGCAACCGACGCACCAGCGGCTCAATGAGTCTTGCACCAGACATGCTTCAACCTCACGGGTGATGAGTGGAACAAAAAGTGCGGCTCGCCGTTTGAGGGAACGGGAAGTATGCAGTTGGTAAGGTGCAAACGACATCTACGCGCGTAGATGTCGCTTTACTCTATGACGTTGTACGCAGAAAGTGTGAAACTTGGTGCATCACCGCACAACTGTTCGATAGTATACGCCGAATCCTACCCGATTGCAAGGCTTTTCCGGTTATAAAAATGGAACACTTGTGCTGCGAAATCGTGATCCAAAAATCGTAAAATTAAGATGTGACAGTACAATTGGGTGGGTCATGATGATTGACATATAGTGTAAGATCAGAGCAGTTGTGAATTGGCTCACTTTGTAAATGTGGAATTGCGGCTGGTCTTGCTTTCACACGCAAGAAATGGGTACGCATTTTCGGCAGATGAGCCGGCAAATTATGCTCGCGGGCGTTGCGGTAGAGGATCGCAACGCGCGTTTCGTTGGGGGCATGACGTATGAGCGGCATGAAGATTTGTTCGACCTGTCAACATTCCAACCCCATTGAAGCAACTGTATGTGAAAAGTGCCAGACACCGCTGGTAGCGCTGCTGCCAGCGCGTTCGACTGTACCGGTGCCACCGCACATCCGTGAGCGGGCACAGCTTATGGTCGAAGGCCCCAGGCCGCCGCAGCGGTTCGACGACAACCTGACCATCTTTGTCGTCGGCAAGGACGAGCCGATCCTCACGGAAAGCAAGGTCAAACAGATCACGCTTGGCCGTCTCTCGCCCGGCGAATCCTCGCCGACGGTCGATCTGACGCCGCACGAGGCCGTAGTGCTCGGCGTGTCACGCCTGCACGCGGTGCTGCATCGTTCCGATAACGGCTGCTACATCCAGGATCTCAACAGCACCAACGGCACATTCCTGAATGACCGCCGGCTTGCGCCGCACAAACTGGTGCAGATCAAGAGCGGTGACGTCATCGCTCTGGGGCAATTGGGGCTGCGCGTCTTCTTCGAGACGGCGCAAACGGAATACACCATCGGCCTGATCGACGAAACGCTGCCCGGCCAGCGGCTGACGCCGGCCTATCTCGAAACGGGCGTCAGCAAGTATCTGCTCGCGCTGGCAAATGCCCAGCAATTGATCGACATGATGCTCAATCATCCGCTCACTGGCATGACGATCCGCTCAATTGAAATGCAGGATGACGGCCTGATCACCGTGACGCTGATCGGCGCGCGCGATGTCATTCGTTTGCTCGAGACGCGCTTTACCGAGTGGCGGCAGGCACGTTTGATTATGGTCGAGCGCCTGCGCGCCCTCAATCAGGAAGCCAAAGCGCAAACGGATGCCGCCGCGCGCACGGCCATCAAGACCAAGAGCGATCCGCTCGTGAAAGATGTGCGCACGCAGCTTAAGGCCTTTGCCGAAAGCTGGGTCAGCGCCGCCGCGCCGGCGCTGGACGAGAACAAGCGCCGCGGTTACGCCGAAAAGTTCGTGCCGGTGCTGCAATCGCTGCTCTTCAGCCCCTTGCAGCCGACTGCATCGGCGGAAGAAGCCGAGACAGCCAGCGACGATACCATCAAAACGGAAGCACCGCCCGCCGCAGAATAAACGTGACCAGAATCTCTGCCATAACGCCAGACGGTGAAGGACGGCGTTTCTTGGTAGTGGCAAGCCGGTGGCTTGCCCAGGGTGACCCGCCCGATCGCCCCTACGACCGGTCAAATTGATCTCATCATATTGGTTTGATGATCACTCCGCCTGTGCAGGTCTGCCGGCGGAGTTTTCATGTGCGTGGACGTAGGCGTGGGCGATGCGGCGGTAGGCTTCGTTGATCTGCTGCATGTGCAGGTGCGCGCCGGGGTCACGGTTGACGTCGGGGTGATAGCGCCGCGCCAGCCGCCGGTAGGCCAGCTTGATCGCCTTGAGATCAGCGTCCGTTGCTACGCCCAGGCGCGCATACTCCGCTGCCAGGGGATGCGGCGGCGGTGGTGGTGGTGTGTGCGGATCGCCGAAGTCTGCTGCGCAATAGGTGCCGTCCAGCCCGGCGCGATGGATGTCTGCCGTGCGGCAGACGAGCCGACTGGCGTCGAGATACGCGCCGTAGCGCGTGCGCCGCAGGCTGGATGTGCCGTCGAAATAGACCGGGAAGACGAAAATTCGCCGCCCATGCACCTCGTAGCCGTAGAGACGGTCGCCATAGAGCGCCAGCAGCGGGCGCATCCACGCCTCGATTAGGTGCGTCTCACCTGGCGGCGGCAGCAGCCGATCCGCCCAGAAGAGGAACAAGGTGTAATGCTGATGGGCGCGGTTGTTGTCCAGCGTGCCCAGGACTTCCGGCAGCGGGATCGAGCTTTCGATCAGGTGAATGAGCACGTGCTCATGGCTGCGCAGTTCGATGTGGATGATGTCGCCGCCGTCGTGATGCACGTGCGCGATTCGGCCTGTCTGTTCGAACTGGGTCACGAGCGCGGCGCTGGCGAAGTAGGTTTCTGTGCGCACAACTGGCCGTCGATGGCTAGTGGACGATGGTGATGACTGTACTCTCACAAGATGAGTTTTCGCTGAATGTTAGCGTTGCGCTAGAAGCCGGTGAGCGGGGGTAGGGCGGCCTGTATTTGGCTCGTCTAAATAATGTTCGTCATTTCACAGAGACCATCAGGAGCACACACGATGGACGAAACGATGGCGAAGATCAATGCTCTGGCGACAGAGCGCTTCAACCTGTTCTTGCTCGCAGGCCGCCAGCATCTCACGACCGATCAGCGCGAGCGGATGCAACGCATCACCGCCGACCTCGATGTCCTCTGGGATCAGTACCGCCGTGAGCTGGCGGGCAGCATCTGGTCACGGCCGCAGTTGCAGCGCGCCCCCGGCAGACGCGCCGCGTAGCTGCCGGTATACCCATCTGACGCTTACGGTGTCTGTTGGGAGAAGCAAAAGCAGCAGGTTGTGGCCTGCTGCTTTTTTGTTTGCCCGTTAGGCGATGCGCTACCGGTGATGGCTAAAGGATTTCCTCCAGCGCGCGCGAGAACGCGGTCGCATCTATCGGCTTGGGGAAATAGGCGTTGAAGCCGTACGTCAGCGCCTGTTCGCGCAGCTTTGACGTGTGATAGGCCGTGACAGCGATGCAGGGCACATTCGCAAACTGCCCGTCCTCGCGGATTTCCGAGAGCAGCTGCCAGCCGTCTTTGCCCGGCAGTGCCAGATCGATGATGACGGCGTCGTATGGCTGTCTCGCGCCGAACAGATAGTTCTCAGCTTCTTCGGCGGTACCGGCGACATCAATCGCGATGTGTAGATGAGAAAGAATGGTAGATACCACTTCCTGCCCATCAGGATCATCTTCTACGACCAACAGGTGCCATTTGTTGCTGCTCATGTCATTACATCCTTACATTGGCAGTTCGAGCGCTAGCTGAGGAATTTCAACCAGCAGCCCGACCAGATCATGGATAAACGTGTTTGCGGTCAATGGTTTGGTCAGATAGTTATGAAAACCGGCGCTAATGGCGCGTTCCCGGTCGCCGATCATGGCGTGCGCAGTGAGCGCGATCACCGGGATATCGCAGGTCGTGCGATCGTTTTTCAATTCAAAGATGAGTCCCCAACCATCCATGACCGGCATCGAAATGTCAGAGATCACCAGTTTGGGACGCTTCCTGCGTATGACCTCCAGCCCTTCGTGGCCGTTGGATGCCGTGGAGACGTCCGCACCATACTCCTCCAGTATGATCTGGGCGACTTCCAGACTGTCTTCTTCATCGTCGATGACGACAACATTCCAGCCATCGAGCAGATCCATCGGTATAGTTTTCATGCAATAACCTCCGCCACATTCTCAGGCTCCCGCGTCGCGGGAAGTGTCACCGTAAAGGTGCTGCCCTGTCCGACCTCGCTTTTCACAGTGATGGTTCCGCCCATGCTGCGCACAAAACGCTGCGCAATCGCCAGCCCCAGGCCAGTGCCGCCGTATTTGCGCTTCGTTGATTGATCGACCTGGCGGAATTCCTCGAAGATGAACTCGCGGGCGTGCATGGGGATGCCGATGCCCGTGTCGCTCACTTCGATGCGCCAGGCGTCATCGTCACTTTCCAACTTTAGTGCAACCGACCCCGTCTCCGTAAACTTGATGGCATTGCTGAGGAGATTCAAAGCGACCTTCGACAAGGCTTCTTCGTCCCCACGAACCGTTTCGGGAATATCCGGATCGATCGATACCTCGAAGTTGAGGTTCTTCTTCTGCGCAAGAACGCCGATTTCCTCTTTCCAACGCATGGCAGCGTCACGAGGCGAGAAAGGCAAATTGGCCAGTTCCAGACGTCCTGACTCAATACGTGACAGGTCAAGGAAATCGTTGATCAGCCCTAGCAGTCGCTTGCTGTTGGCGTTGACACGCTGGACGTAGCGGCCCGTCTTCTCGTTGAACTCTACACCGCCCATGCCGGAGAGCATGATGCTGGTGAAGCCTTCGATCGCGTTCATGGGCGTGCGTAGTTCATGTGACATGGTCGCCAGGAATTCCGATTTCAGACGCGCGTTTTCGTTGGCGATACGTTGGGCAGCCAGCGCTTCGTCACGGGCCTGCCTCAATTCGAAGGTACGTTCGGCGATCCTCTGCTCCAGCGATTCGTTGAATTCAACCAACACCTGCTCACGCTCCTGGACTGCTTCGGCCATCTGGTTGAAGCCTCTGGCCAGTTGACCGAATTCGTCCTGTGAGTGAATAGGCAGGTGGATATCGAAGTGCCCTTCCGAAATATGCTGCGTGGCCTAATTGATCTGAGACAGCGGGCGAATGTGTGCCCGCATCACGATAACGGGCAGGAGAACGCCGCCGACCATGAGCATGCCTGTTACCAGCGCGACTTGCCCGACGAATCTATCGACCGCGCCAACGACTTCGCTGTACGGCGTGGCGACGGCGACACCGAGAAAGCGATCTGGCGTCAATTGATCAAACGATACGCGCCGAAAATGCACGGCAGACTCGTTCGAAGCGGTGTCGGGTGAGGCCGGCAATTCCTGGATGGTATTGCCGGGAGCGAACAGCGGCGCCAGGGTTTCAAAGGTGTCCTGAATACGGTACTGCTGCCCGTTCTCAAACCCGAATGCCAGCGACGGATCGGCGGAATTGAGCAAGAAGTCGCCCGCCTGATTGGTCACGTAGAGCGTTTCACCGCTTTTCTTCAGCGCCAACAGCTCGTTAAAGGTCGCCCCGAAATCCTGACCGATGGCGATGACACCGAATACGCTGCCATCTTCAGAATAGACTGGGGTCGAGGCATACATAACGATGGTTCGGGGATCGACCAGCTCACCGTTATTTCGCTGCAGTTCCATGTCGGAGAGATAGACTGCGCCAGGGGCGAGTGCCTGGGCGGCCAGGAAGTAGTCGTCCTGGACACCGATGCTCAGTTCGCGGCGACCCAGGACCCGGATTGCGCCGTCAGTGTTTTCCACACGTACCAGTTCAAGTGCGTCCTGCATTGATATGTATTGCAGTCTGACGTAGTGAGGTTTTGAAACCAGCAGTTCGGAGAAGACGCCGATCAACTGCGTGCGCCACAGCGCATCGGTGGTCAGGTCGACCGGGTCCACGCCGCCGGCTTCAATCGCCCGGCGAACACCTTGTACCTCGGGCAAGTTTGACAGGAAAATTGTGTCGTGCCACAGGGCATCAATGCCTGACAGGAGACGGACGCTGTTGATTTCCACGTCGGAACCCAACTCGCTAAGTTTGTTCTCGACCAGCAAACTACGCGCATTTGAAGTGGTTGTTTGACCCACCGAAACTGCGGTTAGCACGATGAAGACCACGACCATGATGGTCACTTTGGCCATGAAGCTCAGATTGAATTTCCGCATTGTCTACCTACTCCTATCCGCAGCCGCCAGCGGCTGGTTGGGCTGCGGATATTGTTCTGCACCAGTGAAAGATGGTTAACCCAGACGCTGAGCTAGCTGTCCAACTCCGTGACCTGGACCTCATCAAGCAGCGACACCAGGGCCAATTCGCCGGTATTCGTCCACTCGAAGATGCCGAAAAGCCCCGAAACTACGCCGGTGTCGGTATAGTTCATCTCACCCGAGACGCCGCTGTAGTCGATATCCTCGCCATTCCGCAGTGCCTGGATGCCTTGCTCGTAGGTGTAGACCACTGTGCCGGGGCCTTCAGCAACGAGGGGAACGAATTCCGACCATGCGCTGGCAGCGGTGCTTCCCGCTGCTTCGATCGCGAGAGCGGTCACATTCAGCACGTCATAGTATCCGAGATTGTAGGAATTCCCGGCGGTTGCCAGACTGGCATACTCAGAGTTGTTCCAGAGTGGCTCATAGAAGTCCCAGGCCGGACCGTCGGTGTGTGCAAAAGCCACGACCCAGACAGCCTGAAGGGAGTCCATGGCCTCGAAGGTTGCCGTTGCCAGAAACTCTTCGCCCTGCCATTCGGTCGTGCCAATGATCATTGACCGCAAACCTGCGTCTGCGGCCGCCTTGACAACCAGGCCACCATCGACCGCTGCGGTGAAAACGATGAGCGCATCCGGATCGAGAGCCTTGACCTGTTCGATGGTGCTAACGTAGTTGGGGAGTTCCGCCTGGACGTCGATGACTTCCAGGACCGGTAGTTCCAGACTGGCTGCGGCGTTGATGGCCGCGTTTTTCTGCAATTGGTGGCCTTCAATTTCTGCGGCAACAATAACGATGTTTGCGGCACCTGCTTGCTGAGCCTGAAGCACAGCGGCTGCGGCTTGCGCCGAGTCCATCGGTGAACCTCGGAACAACGGCTCGCCGGGAATACCACCGATCTCTCGCTCAATCGCGCCGCCATGTACCGACGGCATGATGGGACGATCATTGTGCGAAACAAAACCAACCAACCAGTCACGATAGTACCCATAACCATGCGCCGGGTTGAGCAGGACGTCGACGCCGTCGAATTCAACCAGTTTCCTGGCTGCCCGCGCCTCACCGATAGTCCCGATATCTTCATTGATCAATACCATTTCCCGGCCTAGCGGCGGGTTCTGATTGATAATGTCCAGGGAAAAAGCGGTAACCCCGTCAAACCACGGGCCCACATCGGTGAAGGGACCAGTGTGATAGGTCAGGTGACCCACGAGAATTGGTGGATTGTCTTGTGCGCCTACGCTGACACCGAGCGCCAGCATGAGCACCAAACCAAGGGTGATTAGGAAATATCTTCTCATCGGACAGGCCTTTTTATTACGCAATGTTGCTTAACTTGATCGTACGTGGAATTGACCAAAAGTAAGTGTGAGATTATGAATAATTTATGAATTCATATCTCTTAATAAGCCCCATCACAGCTTTCCTGCCCGTCTGGATAAGAGCGCTGCTCGAAACCGGCGAACCGATGCCCGCCACTGTCATGGCCTGACGCAGGCTCCGGGGCAGGCGGATTGATCTGCCCCCTTCCTCTCTGCAGCGCAATGTCTCATCATGTTCGTTCAGGCGAGAGATTTGATCCTCTCGCCTGACGTTTCGGGCGATGTCTTCTGTGAATGTCACCAGGTTCCGGGGCGTATGGGCGCGAATACGTTGTATAATGCAGACAAAGCAAGCCGAGACGGAACGACGATGAGCGCGCAGGTTACCCTCAATTTACCGGATGAATTGTACCGACGGGCACAACAACTGGCCGCGCGCTCCGGGCGTGAGGTCGCAGACATCCTGACGGCGACGCTGGCGGCAACGCTGCCGAACGACACCACCGAGCCGCCGAAGCGCGTCGAACAGCTTGATGACCGCGAAATCCTCGCGCTGGCTGAGAGCCAGATGAACGAGCGCCTGGAAGCGCGCATGTCCGTTCTGTTGGAAGTGCAGCAGGCAGGCACGCTCGACGACGCCGAAGCGTTCGAACTGTCGCTCCTGCTGTATCGCTATCAAGAAGGCTCGCTGCGGAAGGCTGAGGCGCTGGCCGAGGCTGTCCGGCGCGGTCTGCGTCCCCCGCTGAATGCATGACCGTCTCGGAAGCGACGCGCGCCCGCGTCCGCGCCGCTGCCGGTGAGCGCTGCGGCTACTGCCGTGTGCCAGCGCGCCACGTCTATGCCCAGATGCAAATCGATCACATCCTGCCGCAGTCCAAGGGCGGGCGCGACGACGAGAGCAATCTCTGGCTGTCATGCCCGCGCTGCAACGGCTTCAAGCGCGATCAGACGCAAGGCCTGGACCCGGTGACGGGGCGGCGTCTGCGCCTGTTCAACCCCCGGCGGCAGGTGTGGGAGCGGCACTTCCGCATGAACGACGACGGCACGATCATTGGTCGGACGGCGCGCGGCCGGGCGACTATCGAGGCGCTGCACATGAATTACACGCCGTCGGTGATGATCCGGCGCAATCTGCTGCGTGCAGGCTGGCAGCCCTCGCCGTGAGCCGTGAGATGATGAGAGCGTCGTGAATCCCGGCGCAATCGGCGCAACCCAAGGCTGATCTTTCCCGTAATGTAGAGCAGACACTCTGCGCACGCAGAGGCGTCTGTTTGAGAATTGGCGTATTGCACGCCTGCCCCTAGACGCGAATCTTTGGTTTGGATAGGGGAGATCAAGGCGCTAGTGCAATCCAGAGTAATGGCTTGCGTTGTCTTCTATCCCCACCCTGGAACCTGCGGTTCGTCCCCTCCCCATCGCGATGGGGCGGTGAGCAAGGAGAGGGGATAAATTCGACCACAGCCCCTGAAATTGCACTGGAGAGGAAGCGCAGCGCGATCTGGCGGGCAATTACCAGCCATTCTCACGTCCAATACATTTACATTGCTGAAACAGGAAGGATGCTTATGAAGCGCTTGTTGTTCGTACTGACTGTCGTATGCTTGCTGGTCGCCGTGCCCGTGCTGGCGCAGGACGTGACGCCCTACAGCGATCCGGACGGGCAGTTCACGGCTGACATCCCCGCCGTTTGGACGCAGATCGACGCCGAGGGCTACGGATTGTTCGAGCACGAGACCGGCACGACGATAGCACTGTTTGCGCTGCCTGCGGCAGACAAAGACGCAGCGCTGGCGGACGCCTGGGCACTGGTCGATCCGGCCTTCGAGGGCGAGCCGGTGCAAGTCACCGATCTGCCTGCGCCGGGCGGCGTGATCTGGACGCAGTATCTGTACATCTCTGACGGAGTTGTGGACGCGGTGCTGGTGCAGTTGACCAACGGCACGGCTTACATCGTCGTCTTCCGGACGCCAGATATGGCAGCGGCGCAGGCGACTTCGCCCGATCTGAACGTGATGCTCCTGAGTTTCAAACCGAGCGACACCCTCGACCTGAGCGGTGTAGCGCCGGCGCAGTTCGACGATGCGATGGCCGAAGACCTGACGGATTACGTCAACAGCCAGCTTGAGACTTACGCGACGCTTGGCGCGAGCGTGGCCGTCGTCCAGAATGGCGAGGTCGTGTATACGCAGGGCTTCGGCCAGACGGCGGACGAAGACGGCCAGCCGGTCACGGCGGATACGCGGTTCATGATCGGCTCGACGACCAAGTCGATGACTTCGCTCCTGGCGGCGATGCTGGTGGACGAAGGCGTGTGGGACTGGAACGACCTGGTCGTGGATGTCTACCCGGACTTCGTCCTGTTTGACATGGACGTGGCGGGCGAACTTCGTGTGCGCGACCTGTTCAACATGAGCAGCGGTGTGCCCCGTTTCGATTTTCCGCTGTTCCTGCAGATGATGACGGCGGAAGAGATCATTGCTGACATGGCGAACCTGCCGATTACCGCCGCGCCGGGCGAGCAGTTCCAGTACAGCAACCAGATGGTCGCCACGGGCGGCTACCTGGCGGCGCTGGCGGCGGGCGGCGAGTACGGCGCGCTCTACGATGCCTACGCTGATCTAATGAAGACGCAGATCTTTGAGCCGTTGGGCATGGAGAACACGACGCTCGATTTCGATGCGGCGACGATGGGGGCGGATTTTGCCCTGCCTTATGCTTTTAACCTCGATGTCGATGGT
Organism: Anaerolineae bacterium; assembly: GCA_023382675.1. Classification (GTDB taxonomy): domain Bacteria; phylum Chloroflexota; class Anaerolineae; order Aggregatilineales; family Phototrophicaceae; genus Flexifilum. Next base: position 29,656 of record JAHDWN010000042.1, on the reverse strand, counting down.
TTCGCGCCGACGCCGCTCGAATATGAGCGGTTCGCGACGCAGATTGCGCCAGCGGGCGCGGTCTGGTCGACAGCGAACGACATGGCGCAGTACATGATCATGGAGCTGAACGGCGGTGTTGCGCCGGATGGCACGCGCATCGTCAGCGAGGACAACTTGCGCGCCACGCAGTCGCCAGAGATCGCCATGCCGGGCGGCGGCAGCTATGGCATGGGCTGGATGATCATGGACTACAAGGGCCTGACCTACATCCAGCACGGCGGCAATACCGGCGGCTTCACCAGCACGTTTGGCTTCCTGCCGGATGCGGGCATCGGCGTGCTGGTGCTGGCGAACCGCGCAATTGACAACAGCTTTGGCAGCGCGGTCAGCGAGTATGTCTTCGAGCAGGTTTTCGACCTGGAACACACCTCGACGACCTTCTACCAGACTGCCGATTCGCAGCTGCGCACCCTCTTCTCGCAGGTCCTGGCGAGCGTGCAGACCGAAGATGTCGATCTCGATGCCGCGGAGGCGGTGGTCGGCACGTATGAGCGCGGGCTGGAGGTGTCGATTCAAGATGGCGAACTGGTCGCGACGACGGCCTATCAGACATTGACGTTAAAGGCCGTTCGCGGGGAAACCAACGCCTACGCGACCACAGAGATGGATGCCGGGACGAAGCTCACTTTCAGTGACGACTCGGTGACGCTGGAAAGCATCCTGGGGCCGTACCTGGGCGAGCCGCAGACGATCACGCTCATGCGGGTGGAGTCGTAGCCATCAGGACAATCCAGGGTGGCTGTTTTGCTGGCGGTTGGGTATGAATTTGGGGGCGATCTTGCCCCCATCTCTGCGTGGTGTCCAAACCTCAGTTGTCTCTCGGCTCGCCTTGTCGATGCCAGTGGTCAGTAGAGCACGGCAGTGTTGTGTACGGCGAGAGCGCCGAGCTTCTGATCGCCATTGATTGTCACCAGACCCTGTTGAAGCACCTGTTCACTGCTGATTCTTCCGGATGCCAATCGGTGGAAATTCGGTACATCCATGCTGACCTCTGCCACTACCAGGCCATTTCCACCGACTACCCACTTGCCACCAGCTTTTCCCGTCAACTGATAGATCACGGCGCGCCCATTGAGTTTTGCCGACAACTGTCGATCTAGATCCCGCACGACCAATGCCGTGATGCGACCATCATGGTCAGCAGTCATTGCCATCTCGCGCCCCGTCGCGCCGCAGATATCGAGCCGGTGCATCCACATATCACGTGTGAAAATATTGTCGATCAGTTCACCAACACTGATTAACCCCGCATATCCCGGCGGCTGGATGCGCAGCCACCGAAGCAGGGCCGGAAAACGCTGGCGACCCACGAAAGATGCTTCGCTGTTGTCTCGCATTTCGGCGATCAACTGCGTTGGCGGCCATTGTGCGCGCATATCAACCTGGCGTTGGTTCGCCGCATCAAGACTATTCATGCCCTTTCGGGTGTAGGCTCGGAAATTCAATGGATTAAACTGATTCAGGAATTCTCGATAGTGGATCAGAGCCAGCACGTGGCTCGCCTGATGCGCCACGATATCCTTCACCGTCCAGAGTGCACAATCTGTCGGCGCTTCCCAGTCGGCGGAGGTCAATGTCTCAGCCAATGTCAAAAAACGTGTCAGCTCCTCACGTGCAAGCGCAATCACCTCATCGCGGCTGAGTTTTGCAACATGTGAGGCTCTCAGAGGTTCATATTCTTTGGCACGAGCAGATGAAGATGCTAGCGACTGATCCATGTGTACCTCCCAATCAGGTGTCTCTTTGCCAGGCCTTTTTCAACATATCAATCGTCAGCGGTACCAGGCTGCCGAAGCGCCCAGCACCTACAGGTTGATCTGGATCGTTTGCCAGATGCTGAGCGGCGATCCCATGCATGAGCGCGATGAAAAGGTCGCGCATGTGTTCGATTGACGCTACACGGTTGAGCTTCGCGGCCTTCAGAAAATCCTCCAGGTACTGATTAGCCTCTTCGAGGGAAGCGTTCGCCTCCGCCATGCTTTCGGCTGAGGGTACAAAACCGGGAACGTGACGTTCATAGACCAGCTTGAACAAATCAGGGTTGTCAATGGCACACTGGAGATAGGCGGTCAAGAACCGTTCGAGTTGATCCCAGGGTGAGACAGGATGCTCAGTAGCCACTTGTGACATACGTTCACGAAAGAGGCGTGTCCCAAGCCAGAACAAGTGATCGTACAGGGCCATCTTGTTGGGAAAATACTCGTACAGCGACGGCGTTTGCATCCCCAGGCGGCGCGCAATCTCGCTGAGATTGAGCGTAGCCACGCCCTGCTCGCGCATAATCTCCCGCGCTATTTGGACAATGGCGGCTGTCATTTCCTCACGATTGCGTATCCGGCGCTGCTTTGGCGACAGATGCTTTGCGTTATCCACGGATTACTCACTCAGCCTAGTATGCCTAAATGCTTTAGGATAACCTAAATGATATAGGTTTTGGTGAACTTGTCAAGGAGCCAAATTGCATTCGGTTCGATTCCAATTGAATTCGCACAATGATTACCAACACTGCCTGTGGCACAACATCGGTGGCATTCACACACGTTCTTTGCTTGCTGAACTCTTGAGATAATCTGAATGTCGCGCCTGCAGGTGTCTTGCCTAACCAGCAATTTCAACGATAATGAAAGAAATGCGGCAGCTTGTTCAAAATTGCCCCCTGTTTCAGATCGGTAGATTATCCATCTGAAGGTTTCCATGAATACAACCCAACGACCGCGCGTGATCATCGTCGGGGCTGGCTTTGGCGGTCTGTACGCGGCGCAAACGCTGGCGGGCACAGAAGTCGATGCGCTGCTGATCGACCGCCAGAATTATCACACCTTTACGCCGCTGCTCTATCAGGTCGCCACCTGCGCACTCGATCCGAGCGACATCGCCTACCCGATCCGCCAGATCTTCGCCAAGAAGCGCAACGTCCGCGTCCTCATGGGTCTTGTGGACGGGATCGACAGCGAGGCGCGGACGGTCTCGGTGCAGCTTGCCGACAGGCGGGTTGACGAGCCGTATGACTACCTGATCGTCGCCGCGGGCAGCGTCACGAACTACTTCGGCAATGACACGGTCGAGCGGTTGTCGCTGCCGCTCAAGGAACTCGACGACGCCATCGTCCTGCGCAACCACATCCTGCAGCAGTTCGAAAAGGCCGCCAGCAGCACCGACGAGGCCGAGCGGCGCGCCCTGACGACGCTGGTGGTCGTGGGCGGCGGGCCAACGGGCATCGAAACCGCCGGGGCGCTGCACGAACTCTACAACTACGTGCTCAACAACGACTTCCCCGAATTGGGACGCGCGCAGGTCATCCTGGTCGAAGCCGTTGACAGGCTGCTGCTGCCCTATCCGGCCAAGCTCCAGTCATCCGCGCTGGATCAGCTGCGCTCACTCGGCGTCCAGGTGTACCTGAATATCGCGGTCGATGACGTGGGCGAGGGCTACGTGCGCCTGGCGGATGGGCAGGAGATTGCCACGCACACACTGGTCTGGGCAGCGGGGACGAAAGGCGCGCCCGCCGCACAACTGCTCGATCTACCGCTTCAGCGCGGCGGGCGTGTGCCTGTGCGCCCGACGATGGAGGTCATCGACCGCGAGCGCATCTACGTCGTCGGCGACATGGCCTACCTGGAAGACGCGAACGGCAATCCGTATCCGATGCTGATCCCGGTGGCGAAGCAGGAGGGCAAGCTGGCCGCGCGCAACATCCTGCGTCGCATTGACGGCCAGGCCGAGGAGACATTCGCCTATCACGACCGCGGCATCATGGCGACGATTGGCCGCAGCCGCGCCGTCGCCTGGATCTTCAATCGCGTGCCGCTGACGGGCTACATCGCCTGGGTCGCCTGGCTGTTCCTGCATCTGCTCTGGCTGCTCGGCTTCCGCAACCGCCTGAGCGTGCTGATCAATTGGGTGTGGAACTACGCGACTTACGACCGTTCCGTGCGCCTGATCCTGCCAGCGAGTCGGCGCAGCGTCGGCAGCCCGTCGCCGCTCAAAGCGGCCTCAGAGACAGCCGAGGAGCCTGGATAGCGGACGCGTGGATGCGTGCCCTTCACTTGAACACCGCGTCGAGCGCGATCTTGACCGGCGCGATGCGGACGATCACGCGCGTCTCCTGTGCGCGCCGCTCCGGGGCGTAGACATCGCCGTAGAAGTGCGCTTTGCCAGTGTAGAGCCGGGTCAGCTTGTCGGCGTGGGCTTCCGCGCCCTCGGTCGTGATCGCAGCGACGCGGCCACGGATCTCGATCCAGCGGCTGCTGTTGTGCGGGTCGATGACGAACAGCGTCACCCTGGGGTTGGCGCGCAGGTTGCGGCACTTCTGGCGTTCGAGCGCCGTGTTGACGAGCACGTGCTCGCCGTCGTAATCTGCCCAGACGAGGGTGGACTGCGGCTGGCCGTCGGGCTGCATGGTCGTAAGCACCGCGTGGACAGGCTCGCGCAGCAGATCGATGTGGGAGGCCGGGATGGTGATGGTTGCCATGGCGATCAGCCTTCCACGCGCACGCGCTGCGGCGTGATGCGGATGCGAATCGGGGTATGCGTCGCCGCCTCGGTCTCCGGCACGCAGTCGCCGAAGAAATACACGTCCGGGCGCTTCATGTAGAGCTGCGTCAGTTGATCGAGATGTTCGAGCGCGCCATCTTCGCGCATCTCGGCGACGAGGCCGCGAATTTCGATGTGACGCTCTGGGTTCGCCGGATCGTAGATGAGCAGGGTCACGCGCGGGTTGGCGCGCATGTGGGCTGCCTTGCGGAAGCTGTGCATGGTATTGATGAGCACGTCGTCGCCGTCGCGGTTGCACCAGACAGGCGTCGTCTGCGGCTGGCCGTCAGGCATGACGGTCGTGAGTATGGCGGTGTATGGGCCGTCGATCAGATCGAGATGAGAGCGGGGGAGCATGGGACTACTCTTTGGGTGGGTGAGATTGCCATGACTCCTATACGCTGCGGAGGTGGGGTGAGTTGTGTGGCACGCGGTTATAAGTGCGCTTCTACAGCGACGCAGGTCTAGGTTTCTTTGCCGAATTGCTGTTCGCCCTGGCGCATGAAATCGAGCGCATCCTGTTCAGATTTGAACCAGCGCACATTGTGGCGACGTGTCACGCTGGACATGAGTTTCTCGGCCACGTGGGCGATTCGATTGGTGTGCGGCTCCACGATCAGCCAGTTCCTTAGCCGCGGATGTCGATACGGGCCTGTGACCGCACTCTGAAATGTGACTGTCAGCGGCATATTCGCAACCTGCGATATGTCGACCAGAACACACCGTGGCTCTTTGACTTTGTTCAGGAGCATCTGGATTCTCTCAAACGCCTCCTGCACGTCCTTGTCTGTGACGTGCTGTCCCCAAACCATTCTGATACACGGTGGTTCATCCAGCCAGTCGACGGCAATTCCATTTTCCAGTGGCATCGTTGCTGTGTTGTCTCCGGGAGGGATGATAATTTGTGGTTTATGTTACGCATAATTCTACATCAAAATGGCTTTCCTGACGGCAAGTCCTTTCCCCAAGAGCGTACATTGCGGGGCGGCGGCTCGTCGAGCCAGTCTGCGTCGATGGCTTTGTCGAGATACATCGATGTTGCTCCATGTCCTGCTCGCGGCTCGCTCCTTGCAGCAGGCGGCTACCGAGAATGATCATGGAGCAGAATAGTTATCGAAAAATGTAAGCGTTTTCCAAGAGCGCAAGCTAAAACAGCACAGCCGATTTGGCCGGGGTGCGTTGTGTCGATCGGTTTTTTCCTACGCCGCCCGAGGCTCAGGCCTTCCCGGCCAACCGGGATAACGCCATCTGTATTCAAGCGACGGCGGTTTGCAGGCAGTCCGCGCCGTTATTCCGGTTTTTCTGTTGTATTGCGATACATGGGCACGGCGAAATCCATGAACGTGGCCCAGCCTTCGCCAGCCATCATTTTGCGCTGGGCTTCGTCAAGCACCAGGCGGACATCGTGATCGCCGGTGTGGAGATCGATGGTCAGCAGTTCGCTGCCGTCCTCCCGGATCTCCTCGAAGCACTGGCGTTCATAACCCATCGGATTTGCGAGAAACTTGCCCAGGCAGCGCTCACAGATGGCGAGCTGGTGGTCACAGACGTTACGGTTGATCTTGATGTACATGCTGCACTCCTGAAATAACTGTTGATTCCGCCCTGGCCGCTCAAAGACAGGGCACAATCGCTCTCGAAACCCCCTTAACCGCTCGGTCGCCGCACACTTTTGATTTCTCAGACACGCCTAAAAAACAAAACGCCAAAAGCCACCCCTCGACGGGCGCAGCTTCCGGCGGTTTTTTCATGGCGTGATACTGTTTTTGTCGTTGCACGCCCGCGACGACCTATTTACATCGTAAGCCTAGAATTTGGCTGGCGATGTCATGTCATCTACATTACAAACATCATCAATTTCTCACGCTCGAAAGTGGGGAAGTATTACGACAGCACTCCCTGACTCGCGGCGGTCAGCGCTTCGTCTTCGGATTTGAACCAGAGCACGTTTTGGCGACCGGTCGCGCCGGAGAGGAATTTCTCGACCACATGCGCGACCCGATTGGGTTTGGATTCGATGATGAGCCAGTTGCGCAGCTTGGGATGACGGTAAGGGCCCATCAGTGCGTTGTGGACAGTGGCACTCAAGGGCATATTTGGCTCATTGGTGAGGTCAACCAGCACACATCTAGGCTCCAAAACGCCGTTCAGCAGGGTCTGAATCTCTGTGAAAGCCAACTTGACGTCCCGTTCATCGACCCTGTGCCCCCAGACCATGCGGATGCACTGCGGCTCGTCAAGCCAATCGACCTGAATGCCTGTCTCGGTTTGCATCTCCATACTCCTATTGTTGTCTGATCCACTCGCTCGGCTGGTCATTAAGCCCTATTCTAGGTCGATCTATTTATTACGAAGGATGAGTTTTCCCCAAATTCGTAATTAGATGGTGACACACGGGCAAATCTAGGCTTGCCTCCAAATGGTGCTGAGCACTATTCAGTCTCATTTGACAATCTGACATTGCCGGGATGTTGCGCGGGTGCGTTTCCGGCCTATACTCGAATGGAAGCGCCGGAAACAAAAGCACCAGGTAGGGACGCCTTATGACTCCCTTGAACCCGCAGGAAGCCCGTTTGCGCACGTGGTTGCAGATTGTTGCCGTCGGTTACGGGCTGTTCAGCCTGTTCTTGCTCTTGCGCGCGCCGGGCAGCGCGGACGATCTCATCTTTGGCGTGCCCGTGAGCGCGGCGTATGGCTGCGCGGCCTGGGGCTTGATCGCCTTCATGGCCTGGTTCGCGTCTGGTGACGTGCGCCGCTTCCGCACGATGATCGTGACGGTGAGCGTGCTGCTGGCCTACGGCGGGATCGTCGGCCTCATCGCCGGCGAGACGGCAGCGACAGGCACGCCGCAGCTTGTGGCGGTCGTGAGCGCGCTGGTTGACGGCATGGTCGGCATCATCGTCATCTTACTGCTGGCGGGGACACCGCCATCGCCGGAGTTCATTACCCTGTGGAGAACCAACAAGCCGCCGATCCAGGCCGAGCGTGTGCTGGCTCCGCTGCTGTTTGTGGTCGGCGTGTTAGCGGCGGCGGTGAGTCTGTTCCTGGCCTTTGGGCGTTTGAGCGGATCGGCGACACTGCTGGTGACGCTCAACAACGCGATGATGGTTGGGTTCGCGGCGGTCTTCTTCGGCGGGATCGCCGCCTGTGCACTGCTGGTCGCCTATGACCTGCGCGCACATGGCGAGCTCCTGACGCTGGGGCTGATCGGCGGGCTGCTGGCGCTGCTGGCGCATCTATTCGTGCTGCTTGGCGGCGGCTCGTTGCAGGCGCGCCCGCCCACGGCGTCGAGCGCGGCGCTGCAACCGTCCGCGCCGCTGCTGGCGGCTGTCATCGCCGCGTCGCCGCTGATCGATCTGCTGCTGATCCTCATCTTCGGGCTGGCCCGGCGCTGGCTGAACCTGGCACTGCTCGATTACCTGCGCTTCTTTACGCCCGGCCAGTTCTGGGCGCTGGCGGCGATCAGCGACGGGCTGATCGAAGGTGGCGAACATGAAGTGCTCAAGCCACACGAGATCGCGCTGCGCGTCGATAATCACCTGGCATCGTTCCCTGCGCCCAAGCTGGCCCTCTCGCGGCTGGCGATCACGGCGCTCGATCTGCTGATCCCGTTCGTATTTTCGCTGCGCCCGCCGCTCAGCTACATGCACTTGAGCGAGCGGCGCGACTTCATCAATACGCAGTTCAAGGTCAACATCATCCAGGGCAAAGGGCTGTACGCGCTGCTGCACGCCCTGCGGCTGAACTTCCTGATCGATCTGGTCGAAGGCATGATGCGCTTTGTCATGCAGTTCGCGTACCTGGGCTACTACGGCGACAAGAAAGTGCAGGCACAGGTCGGCTACCAACCGTTCAGCCTGCGGGCGACCGAGCGCGCCATCGACCTCACGCCGATCCGCCGCTATCCGCCGCTGGACGTGGTGACGCCCGGCGATCTCGACAGCCAGGGCGTTGACGTGATCGACGACGCCGACGTGGTCATCATCGGCAGCGGGGCGGGCGGCGCGATCCTGGCCGAGCGCTTGCTGGCGCGGGGGCGGCGGGTGCTGATGCTGGAGAAGGGCAAGTATCTCAAGCCGGACGATTTCACCGAAGACGAAATCGACATGATCGGCAAGCTCTACGGCGATAACGCGCTCCAGGTCACGTCGTCGCTGCGCTTCAGCATCTTGCAGGGCAGTGTCGTCGGCGGGACGACCGTGGCGAACAACTGCATCAGCTTCAAGACGCCGGGGCACATCCTCGACCGCTGGAACAATGAATCGAACGCCGGCATCGACGTAGACGCCTACTGGCACGCGCAGACCGAGGTCATGCGCCGCTTGCAGATCGAACCGTGGGATGCGCGCGTGCGCACGCGCAAGGCCGCCGAGGTCGCCAACCCGATCAGCCGTGAGCTTGAGCGCGGCATTGCCCAGGTCTTGCAGGGGCAAAAATACGAATTCGCGACCATGGCGACCAACATCGACGACTGCCTGGGCTGTGGCTACTGCAACATGGGCTGCAAGTACGGGCGCAAGCTGTCGATGGCGGACGAAGTGCTGCCCAAGGCGCAGCGCGATTACCCCGGCGCGCTGACGATCATGAGCGAGGCCGAGGCCATCGGCCTGGGCGAGGAGGGCGGCAGCGTGCGCGAGGTGCGCGTGCGCATCGGCGGGCGGCGCACGATCACGATCCGCAATCCGCAGACGGTCGTCGTCAGCGGCGGCGTGATCGCGTCGAGCTGGCTGCTCATGCGCAGCGGCATCGGCAAGAACCTGCCGGTTGGGCGGCGCATCTGCTTCAATATGGGCAGCCCGCTGCACGCGCATTTCCCGCGGACGATCAACGCCTACGACGGCTTGCAGATGTCGCATTACCTGCAAGTCGAGGGCGACGACAACTACATCTTCGAGACGTGGTTCAACCCGCCGGTGGCGCAGGCGCTGGTCATGCCCGGCTGGCTGGATACGCACTTCGCCAACATGCAGCGCTATCACGAGTTCGCGTCGATGGGCATCCTCGTCGGGACAGAGGCGACCGACGCGACGCACATCCGCGAGTCGACGCTGTTCCGGGGCACGCCGGAACTGGTCTACGAGCCGACGAAACGCGATCTGGATACGCTGGTGGACGCGCTGATCCTGCTCGGCAAGATCTTGCTGGCGAGTGGGGCGGAAGAAGTTTTCGCTTCGACGCGCAAGTATCACAGCTTCACGGCCTACGCCGAGGGCGAGCCGGTGACGCGGGCGCAGGCGGTCTATCGCAGCGAGCAAGACCTGGTGCGCTATCTGCGCCAGCTTGTCCACAATGACGACGACCTGCTGTTGAATTCATCGCATCCGCAGGGGGGCAACCCGTTGGGTACCGTGCTCGACCCGAATTTCCGCGTGCGCGGCTACCGCAACTTGTACGTATGCGATGCGAGCGTCTTCCCATCCGCGCTGACGGTCAACCCACAGTTGACGATTATGAACCTGGCCTGGTATGCGGGCGACCGGGTGGAATGAAACGGCACTAGGAAAAAAGTCACTACCGCAATTTTATTGCTTCGTAAGGTTGCCTATGCTAGGCTTACGCAGCTTCTAACCAATTACTGTTATCACCGCCACCGGTCAGAAGCGATCGCACTTCTCGGCAAGTATATGGAGTGGAAGATTGTGAGCAAGAGAATCGTTTTATTACTGAGCCTGGCCCTGCTGTTGTTCGGCGCATCGTCGGCGCTGGCGGTCACCGATGGCGAACTGGATGGCAATGGGCATCCGTTCGTCGGGTTGATGGTCGCGCAAGATGCTGCTGGCAACCCGCTCTGGCGCTGCAGCGGTACACTGCTGTCGCCGACTGTCTTCCTGACGGCGGGTCACTGCACAGAAAGTCCCGCGGCGCACGCGGAGATCTGGTTTGACGCCGATGTCGAATCGGGTATCCCGGCTAATGGTTATCCGTTTACGGGCGATGTGGGCGGCACAACGTATACGCATCCAGACTACAATCCCGCAGCCTTTTTCTACCGCGATGTCGGTGTTGTCGTGTTGGACGAACCTTATTATTCAGCCAATGGCGAATACGGTGAACTGCCAGGCCTGAACCAGCTTGACGTGCTTGCCACTCGACGCGGCCAGCAGGATCGGACATTTACGGCGGTCGGTTACGGCCTGCAGGAAAGCTTCCCGGACGCGGCAGCCTGGAAGGAAGACAACGTGCGTGTGCGTATGGTTGCCCACCCGCGCCTGATCCAGATCAACGTCCCAGGATACGTAGGCGATTTCTCGCTGCTGCTGTCGAATAATGCGAACACCGGCGGCACCTGCTTCGGCGATTCGGGCGGCCCGAACTTCATTGGCAACTCGAACGTCGTCGGTGGCGTGACGTCCTTCGGCAAGAACGGCAACTGCGCTGGCACCGGCGGTGTCTTCCGCATGGATCGCTCCTGGTCGCTGGATTGGATCGAGCAGGTTTTTGCCGGGAACCCCTAACGGTACGCTAGCGCCTTGACCATATTGCAGCCCTGCTCAGCGAGTGGGGCTGTTTCGTTATAGGGTATACTTTATTGGGAGTGTGAAGATGAAGGTTGAGTCAAGCGTTAAGGTTGATAGTGCCTTGCCCTGGGTTATGATGACATCATCAACGGACTCATAACGGTCTTTCATTCATGGATCATATACAGCACATTCATCTGGGCAGTATCTACGACAAGCGTTTCGGTAAGGAGGAGAGCTTGCCGCGCACGCAGTTGTGGCAGGTTCTGTGTGCCCACTGGTTCCAGCGCTACATCGCGCCAGAGGACACGGTGCTCGACCTGGCCGCCGGGCGCTGCGAGTTCATCAACCAGATCCGCTGCGGGCGCAAGATTGCGGTCGATCTGAATGAAGATGTCAGGCGTTTCGCTGCGCCCGACGTGGAGACAGTGATCGCCTGGAGCCACGACATGCAGGGCGTGGCGAGCGAGTCGGTGGATGTGGTCTTCGTCAGTAACTTCTTCGAACACCTGCCGGATAAGCAGGCCTTTCTGGATACGTTGACCGAGATCAAGCGGGTGCTGCGCAAGGGCGGCCGGCTGCTGATCTTGCAGCCGAATATCCGCTTTTTGCACGGTGAGTACTGGGATTTCATCGACCACTACCTGCCGCTGACCGACCGGACGTTGGTCGAGGCGTTGGGGCTGGTCGGCATGAGGCCGGTCGAAGTCAAGCCGCGCTTCCTACCCTACACGACACGCAGCCGTCTGCCGCAGGCCCCCTGGCTCGTGCGGCTGTATTTGATGATACCGCTGGCGCACGTGCTGCTCGGCAAGCAGGCATGGGTCGTCGCGAGGAAGGTGTCGTCATGAGACTTTCCGTTGTCATCCCGGCGCGCAACGAAGCCGGTAACATCCAAACGACGGTCAGTGGACTGCTTGGGCATCTTGACAGCCAGGGCATCAGCGACACGGAAATCATCGTCGTCGATGACGGCAGTCAGGACGACACCTACGCTATCGTGACCGCGATGAGCCGCGACGATGCGCGCATCCGTGTCGTGCGTAACACGACGCGCAAGCACGGCTATGGCCGCGCGGTGGCGATGGGTCTCGAGGCCTTCACGGGTGATGCGGTGGTGGTGTGTATGGCGGACGCCTCCGACTCACCGGAGGATGTCGAGCACTACTACTACATCCTGCGTGACGAGGCGGAATGTGCCTTTGGCTCACGCTTCATCCGTGGCTCGAAAGTGATCGATTACCCGCGCTTCAAGCTGTTCATCAACCGGCTGGCGAATTTCGCCATCCGCGTCCTGTTCGGGCTGCGCTTCAACGACACCACCAACGCCTTCAAAGGCTACCGCGCCAACGTGATCGAAGGCTGTCGCCCCTTCGTATCGCCGCACTTCAACCTGACCATCGAGATCCCGCTCAAGGCAATCGTCCGCGGCTACTCGTATAAGGTGACGCCGATCTCGTGGCGCAACCGGCGGGTAGGCGTCTCGCAGCTCAAGCTCCAGGAGCAAGGCAGTCGCTATCTTTACACGCTGCTGACGGTGTGGTTCGAGTGGCTGCTGATCCGTGGCGAGTACCGGCGCTCGAGCGAGGACGTGTTCGCGCCGCTGCCGGAACAACCGGTGCAGGTGCCGGTCAAGCAGAGCGATGGCTCTGAACCGTTGGCCGTTAGCCATTAGCCATTGGCAGTTGGCAGTCGGCCATCGGCTAATTCGCTGATCTATTAATCCGCTCATGTGCCTCTAGCGGTGTTCTGCCTCATGCGAGGCGTACAGCCCGACCAGACGCGCGACGACCACCGTCAGATACAACACGCCGATGATCGCTTCCAGGCTGGCGAGTGAGCGCGCCCAGGCTGTCACTGGCAGCACGTCGCCGTAGCCCATTGTTGTCAACGTCACGTAGCTGTAGTAAACGATGTGCTGCCAGGGGAGCGCATCCGTCGCTGCGACCAGACTATCGCGAAAGGCATGGCCGCCGGTTTGCTGCACGGTGACGATGTCGAGCGCGCCAAAGACACCGACGAACACCGCGCCAATCAGCAGATAAATAGCGCAGGCGGCGAAGATGACATCGCGGCTGACTCTGCGCGTCGTGAAGATGTAGCGCAGCAGCACTTGCACGACCATGGCCTGATAGAGAGCGATGACGACGTAGGCGGCAAGCTGTGCCACCGGCTCGGTCTGATTGAGCGCGTAATAAACCCCGGCGACGATCCAGAGGAGGCCGAGCGCGACCAGGATCCAGAAATTGCGCGGCGAAGCGCGCACGACGAGGATGCCCGCCACGATCAGCAGGAAGTACAGCATCTGGAAGCCGACCAGCACCGCTGTCGAAGCGTTCTCGGTGATCGGGTAGAGGGTCTGGATCAGAGTAGTGAGGGCCAGGACGTAAATGACGCGGCCTTGCATGATGGGGGGCTGCGATTTCTCCTGATCGATCATCGGCACTCTCGCGCAGTCTCAGTTGAACACCACGAGCGACAGGTTGATTGTAGCGCCAGGCCGATGGATCCGTGACCTGTACATACGGTTGGGGGGAGTCGGCCTGGCGCGTCGAAATCGTGTGCGTGAGAAATTCAGAGTGTGAGCTACTTGACAAACTAACATAATTAGTTTATATACTAAGTATATTAGTTTCGAGAGGGAGCACATGCAGATCAAGACACACGGCGACTATCTCATTCAACTGACACGCTTCACGGCCTTCAATTGTTTTCTGGTGCGCGAGGCTGACGGATTCAGCCTGATAGATACCGGCCTCAGCGGCAGCGCAAAAGGCATCATCGAGGCCGCGAGGTCACTCGGCGGGCCGATCCGCCGGATTCTCCTGACGCATGCGCACATCGATCACGTCGGCTCGCTCGATGCACTGCACGCACTGCTGCCGGATGTCGAAGTCGCGATCTCGGCGCGTGACGCGCGGTTCCTCAAGGGCGACCGCAGCCTTGAGGTCGGCGAGCCGCAAGTTCCCCTGCGCGGCGGGTACATAGACTGCACGACTGAACCGACCCGTCTGCTCAATAGCGGCGACGTGGTGGGCTCGCTCGAAGTAATCGCCACCCCAGGACATACGCCTGGCCACGTCGCGTACTTCGACCATCGCGACAAAACGCTGATCACCGGTGACACCTACAGCACCAAAGCCGGGATTGTGACCGGTGGCTCGTTGCGGTTGCTGTTCCCGTTCCACGCACTCGCGACGTGGCACAAACCGACGACGCTGCGCAGCGCCGAAGTCCTGCGCGACTTGCAGCCTGCACGACTGGCGGTCGGCCATGGTCGCACGCTGGAGAATCCGGTCCCAGCGATGGAACGTGCCATCGCCGAGGCGCATCATCACCTTGGGAGCAATGCGGATGCCGCCCAGAAAGCATATTGATCGGCAGCGGGTGCTGGATGTGAGTATTGCGCTGGCGGACGCGCATGGCTTCGAAGCGGTGACGTTGGCCGCTGTAGCCGATCAACTCGGCATCCGCGTACCGTCGCTCTACAACCACATTTCCGGCCTGCCCGGTCTGCGCTACGAGATGGCCGTCTGGGGGGTGCACCGGCTAGGCAAAACAATCCGGCGCGCTGCTGTCGGCAAGGCTGGCGACAACGCCATCCTGAGCGTGGCCGACGCTTATCGCGCCTTTGTGCACGAGCATCCGGGCGTCTATGCGCTCACGCTGCGCGCGCCGGCTCCAGATCAGGCCGAGCTGATCGCCGCCAGCCAGGGCGTACTTGACGTTGTGCTGGCGATTCTGGAACCGTATGGACTGAGCCAGGATGCAATGCTGCATGTTACACGCGGCCTGCGCAGTGTGATACACGGCTTTGTCGATCTGGAAATTGCCGGCGGATTCGGGCTTGCGCTGGATCGTGATGAGAGCTATCGCCATCTCATTCAGATCTTTATTCAGGGGTTCCACGCCTGGCAACGGAATGACACGTAGCCGCAGCCCGCGGGGCTTGACACGTCATTGGCCACGCTTTGCCGACATGCGATAGATGACGAGCGAGCGCAGCTGCATGTACCTGCGGACAGCACTCGCGTTGTCACACGCATGGGACTGTCTCCGGCATCCCATCGCTACGGAATCGAACACAATCTTGAGGCTGGGCAGGATCTGCGCCTTGCCTGGCTCTCGACCTGCTGCCGCTGTCCGCCACCCACAACCAAACTCCTACCCACCGTTTACCAAACTCTATAGCAAAAAACCGAACAAGTGTGCTACGCTTAATTCCCAGTAAGTTCGAGATTTGTTATGTCACTAACGCCATTCCAATGGAACAGCGTGCCCGGAGGTCGCGCGCTCATGACATTCAACTATGCAGCCTTCCGCGCCGAATTTGTGCGCCGCAAACGCGAGCAGCGCCTGCGCCGCAACGAAGAGGATCGCCGCCGCGCCAACCTGGAAGCCGTCGTGCGTCCGACGGAGTTCGCCGCCAGCCTGCGCGTCGCCGCTGCCGAGTCGCGGCTGACGCTGACGGAGCTGGAGAAGCGCGTCAGCTATTACGACCGCCGCTACCTGCGGCAAACGCGCGCCGTCCAGAGCGATTACGTCACGCTCAAACGCGCCCGCTACATCGCCTCGATGGCGGGCTGCCTGCCGAGCAATGTTCCGCAGATCCTGATGCGCATCGAGTGGGTGCATTGGCGCTGCGAACTGCTCGGCATCCCACTCGATGAGACATATACGCCACGGCCCGGTTGCTATAAGCGCCGCCAGCGCACGTCCCGATGGCGCGTCCGCGTGCGTGGATAGCCTGCTCGCGCAGCGTGTCACCCTCCGGCCACGTCCGCGCGACCGGCATCTTCGCGCGCCTGCCTGCTGATAGCATTTCGTCGAAAATCAGTGTACGCTCAAGAGTGCATGACACATGCCTTGGCCTGATCTTCCGTATCGGACAGAGGAGTGATTGCCTATGAACGATCAAGCATCACCACAGCAAGTCGATGCAGCGGCGCCAACTTCCCAGGGTGAAAACATTGCTGATGAAAACTGGTCCTGGTGGCGCGCGCTGCCTAAGTTGGATTTCAAACCCCACAAACCTGATCCCAACTACCAACTCATCGACCAGTCGAAGCTCGAGACAATGTTCAAGGACAAAGGCGTTGCGCCGAATTCGCAGGAAGCGGTGCGCATCAAGGCGGATCTGAATTTCCTCAACGACGAGCTGATGCGCCTGTATCGCGATCGCGATCACAACGCGGCCTTGCAGCAGAATCGCTACCGTTTCTATCAGATCGGCTTCATGTTTCTCGCCATGCTCGCCGCCGTGCTCGGCTCGCTGCAATCGCTGGCTCTGGCCAGCTACCCACGCTTGATGCCGTTCATCGCTTTGTTGGAGACAATCGTCGCGCTCGGCGCGGTCTACCTCGCGACGATCAGCGGCCGAGAGCCGCCGCTGCCGCTCTGGCTGCGTGACCGACGGCGTTCCGAACAGATGCGCCGGGAATACTTTCGTTTTTTGCTCAATCTCGCGCCGTACGACGGCCTGGACATCGTGGCACGCCAGCAAACCTTGTCTACGCGAGTGGCAGACATCAACCGGGGCGACTTTCCTGAAGAACCGGGTATCTGGTAAGGGGATCAGCGCATGGAAAACACGAAATACGAGCTCACCAGGGCCGATCTCACAGCGCGCTACCTGCTGTTTAACGAGTTCGCCCTGAATGACCAGCGTCGTTACTACAAGCGCTCGGTCGACCGCAATCGGAAGGCCGCCGCCCAGGTTAACAGTCTCCGCGCCTTGCTCGCATTTGTCACCGGCCTGGCGTCTGCACTCGCCATCTTCGTCGTCACCATTCAGCCCGCCTGCGCGACGTCCGCCTTCGGCACCGCCTTCACAGCCCCAACAACCACGCAGGCGCCTCCCGACGCCGGCCTGGACGCGACGGCGACCGCTGCCGTGGCCGGAACCAGCGGGCAAACCGCTCCCAACGCGCAGGGTGGAGCAGCCGAGAGTTCGTCGCTCGCTGGCTGTGGCGGATGGAGCGGTGTCCTCGTCATCCTGCTCATCACTTCCGTTGTCGCGCCCGCGCTCGGTGGTGCGTTCAGCACGCTGGCCGATCTCTACCAGTGGGATCGGCTGATCAATGTCTACGAATCGGCGCTCGAAAACATCGAAGTGGCGGATGCGAAATCGCCCGTCGATCAAATGGACATGGAGCATTATCGTGCCAGCCTGCAGGCGTACTCGCTGGGCACGCTTTCGGTCATGCGTGACGAGACGGCGCAGTGGGGGCAGATCATCAAGACGCCAGATCAATTAGACGCGTTTATCAAAGCATCCATGGCGCAGACCGAGGCCGCCGCACAAAAAGTGCCGACGCTCGACACACTGAAGTCCTACACTGCCGACGAGATGCGCCGCCTGCGCGAGCGGCTGGCCGATGCTGAAGCTCTGGCCGACGCCCAGCGCGTGCCACCCCCGCCGCCGCCCGCGTCCTCGCCACCCCCGGCCAGCCCACCGGCGGGCGGCGCGTCCGATCCCGCCGATCCAGAGCCGGATCCAGGCGGGGGGTAATAATCCGGCGCGATGCGTGAGAGCCGCCCGACCGTCGAACAGTCGGACGGCTGGTGATTTGGGAAGCCATTTGGAAGATGGTTGGTCAGCGACCAGTACAGTTTAATGCCCGCGGATCGCTGTTAGCCAGTCGGCGGGATTTCTGACGATCTGCACGCGACGTACTGTCTGCGTCGTCACGCGGAAGGCGATAGGATACTCGTCCTTTTCGTCCGACGAGATGACAGTTGCAGTCGCGCCCGCGCCTAACTCGGTGCTGACCAAAGCCGCCGCGGCGCGTGGCGTTCGGCACGGGCGCGGATAGCCAGATACACTGCCGTCCGGCTTGATGATGAAGGTTTCAGCGCTGCTCAAACTGCTGTCACCCAGGGTGCTGACCGTACCATCGCCTTTGCTCTTGTAGACTTTCTTGCCAGCCTTTGGCCCACCGATCGCAATGACAATCACATTTTCCCTGGTGGGGTAGGGCAACGGCAAACGCTGGTTGGATGATGGCGTGAGACAGACATCCACCATGGACAGACCTGCCCCTGAAGCTATAACTGAAGCTGGGAACATGTCGCGGTCCTCCCTTCAAATGCGGCTTATCGTCCGCTATTGTAGCGAAAATGCGGCTTCGGGGCGCAGCGCAGCGGTTTTGCCTGTGCGGAAAGTAGTTGCAAGATCAGGATTTGTAATCGCTGTTTCCCCCGACTTGACAGGCTGCGTATAATCCAGATTAGATAGAACGCGCGTTCGCTTCTCGCCGCTTTGAGCCATTAGCCGAAAGCCGACCGCCAAAGGCTGATCAGCCCGCCTGCTCTTGCGCCACGCCCAGGTGCGACCGCAGGAACTGCGCGATGTCGTCCAGCGATTGCACCGATTGCGGCAGGGTCAGATACAACTGCCAGACGTGCCACATGCGCGGGTAAATCTCCAGGCGCACGTCCACACCGGCGGCCTTTGCCAGTTGCTCGATCCGCAGCGCATCCTCGCGCAGGATCTCGTCTTCCCCGGCGTGGATCAGCAGCGGCGGCAGCCCGTGCCAGTTGCCGAAGATCGGCGAAATCAACGGGTGGCGCGCGTCATGCTCCGCCACATACGATTGGTGGTAGATTTTGAGCGCTTTAGGATGCAGCAGCGGATCTTTGACGTTGCCCAGCATACCGCCTCGATCGGTCATATCGCCCACCGGTGAAAGGCAGGCCGCCGCCGCCGGCAGCGGATCGCCGTCGTCACGCAGCTTCATCAGCGACGTGATGGTCAGATTGCCGCCCGCCGAATCACCGGCGACGACGATGTTGTGCGGCGCGATGCTTTGCTTCACCAGCCAGCGATAGGCGGTCACGCAGTCGTCCAGCGCCGCGGGAAACGGATACTCCGGCGCGACACGATATTCCACCAGCAGCGCGCGGACGCCCAGCCTTCGCGCCAGATCGGCCACCATCTTGCGGTGCAGGGCGGACAGGCGATAGATGAAGCCGCCGCCGTGCAGATAGAGCAGCACGCGATCCGCCGCGCTCTGGTCGGGAATGCACCATTCGCAGCGAACACCGTCGGCAGACACGACTTCGCGGGCGACGCCGGGGGTCATGCGCACACGCTCCATGCCGCGCTTCTCCGACCAACGCACCAGCGACAGCGGCACGTAGACCTGGATCAAGCGCATGAGTGGCAGCAGCCTGCGGATATTGCGTTCAGCCGGGGTGGGCGTCATTGCGGTCGCCTTTCTACGAGGATCAGATTGGCGGATTATAGCGCGCAGCCTTTAGCTTCAAGCGAATTGGCGGATTAGCAGATTAGCGAATTAGCCGAGAGCCGAATGCCGAAAGCCAAATGCCGACCGCCAACAGCCCTCTTTGCGTCCGACTTGACAGGCTGCGTATAATACAAAATGGACAGAACACACGTTCTAAATCACACCCCATCCACAACCAATAGCTGGCAGCCAACCCCGAAAGCCATTAGCCGAATGCCGACAGCCAATCGCCACTTCCCAACCGCCAACAGCCCACCAGCAGGGAGGCATGACGGAACAGACCACATTCACGCCCCTCCAACTGTCCGATCTGCACATCATTGACAAAGAAAGCCAGCTCAGCCCGCTCACGCTCAACCGCGCTCAGTCGGCGCTGATCACCGGGCTGACCGGGCGCGATCTCGTGCTCAAAGCGCGGCAGCTGGGAATCAGTACCGCCATTCAGGCGTGGCTGTTCATCGCCGCCATGTCTCAGACGTCCCGCGCCGGCACGCTCGCGCATGACAAGGAAACGACGCACAAGCTGCGCGACATGACGCAGCTTTTCTACGACACGCTGCCGGAAGATGAGCGGCCCGCCCGTGGCGCTAACAGCGCCACCCGCACCTACTTTCCCGATACACGCAGCTGGCTGTTCTATGGCACGGCCGGAAACACCCGATCCGGGCGCGGCGGCACGTACTCGCACGTGCATGGCAGCGAGGTGGCCTACTGGCGCAATGCCGAGCGCATCCTGGCCGGGCTGCTGCAAGGCGTGCCCGTCCAGGGCCACATCATTCTGGAGAGCACCGCCAACGGCGCGCAGGGCTGGTTCTACCAGCAGGTCATGCGCGCGCTCGAAGGCAAGAGCATCTGGAAGCTGCACTTCTTCCCCTGGTGGTGGGATGATGCCTACCGGCTGCCGGTCGTCGAACCGCTGATCATGACGGACGAGGAGCGGCGGCTGATGGCGGCGCACGGCCTCGACGCCGGGCAGATCGCCTGGCGCAGGCACAAGCAGCTCGAACTCGGCGAGTTGTTCGCGCAGGAATATCCAGAGGATGCCTATTCCGCCTTCCTGACCAGCGGCGAGGGCTATTTCCGCCTGTCCGAGGTCATCTTCAGCGCCAACCCCGCGCCGCTGACCGTCGCCGGGCATCGCTACGTTGCCGGGCTGGACTTCGGCCAGTCGAACGATTACACCGTTTGCTCCGTGCTCGACGCGACGACCCGCGAGCAGGTCGCGCTGCTGCGCATGAACCATCGCTCGTGGGCGGAGATGCGCAAGGCCGTGCTCGATCTGTGCTGCCAGTGGAACGTCCACACGCTCGTCGCCGAGGCCAACAGCATGGGCAGCACCAACATCGAGTCGCTCCTCGCCGAGTTCGACACCGCAGGATGCAGCACGGCGATCCTGCCCTTCACGACCACCTACGCCAGCAAGACAACGCTGATCGAAGCGCTGCGGCTGGCGCTGGAGGAGAGCGGGCTGAAGCTGCTGCCCGATCCGGCGCAGCGCCACGAGCTGGAGATCTTCACGCGCCGCCAGTCAGCGACCGGCGCGTGGCAGCTTGGCGCGCCGCCCGGCGAGCATGATGACTGCGTAATCGCGCTCGCGCTCGCCTGGCACGCCGCGGGCGCGGGGCCGTTGATTGTGTTCGGGGGTTAGGCTAGCCGGATCGGGCTTTCGGCGGTCGGCTATTGGCTGGTAATCCATGACCGTTCGTAGGGACGAGGCGTGCCTCGTCCGCGGCGGCTGCCGGTGGCTCGAAGCCACCGGCGAGGTTGCAAAGCCCGCTGGAAGCGGGCTGCCGGACAGCGAACGCGAAATCCTGATCTGTGAGTACAACCGAGTACCTTTCCGATACTCAGATCCGAATTACTGAGCACCGAGCACTGAGCACCGAGTACCATCTTCCCCAGAACCCAGAACCGAGTACCCCCTTATGCACAAACACTACCTCGTCACCGCCGCCAACGGCGGACTTAGCGTGAAGAGCGTCGGTCTGGACGCGCTGCCTGACTCCGCCTGGACGCCGGTCCTCGGCGCGGACGAGGGCGGCAGCGCGCTCGATCTGTACGAGCGCATCCCGTGGCTATATCGCGCGGTCAACCTGCGCGCGGATGCCATCGCCAGCCTGCCTATAAGCTGGGAGACGCTCGACGGCACGCCGCTGGATATGCCGCCGCGCCTGCCGTTCGCGCTCGATCTGCCACATCTGCTCAACCTGATCGAGGGCTGGCTCACGCTCTACGGCGCGGCCTACGTCTTCAAAGGCATGAACGCCGCCCGCCGTGTCAAACAACTGCGCCCGCTCCACCCGCGCACCGTCACGCCGATCTACGAGGGTGAGCGTGGGCTGGTTGGCTATGAGCGCCAGGCAGGCGGCGAGCGTATCGCGCTCAGCCTCGATGAGGTGGTCGCTATCTGGCTGCCCGCGCGCCGCGCCGAACTCGGCCACGGCGTCCCGCCCGCCCAGGCCGCGCTGTCGTCGGCGGGGATGCTGCACGCGGCGGATCAATTCGGCGAGCAGTATTTCCAGCACGGCGCGGTCATGCCGACGCTGATCAGCATCGAGGGGATGCCCTCGCCCGCGGACATGGAGAAGCTCGAAAGCTGGGCCGGGCGCGCCATGAGCGGCCTGCGCAACGCGTTCCGCCCGCTGGCGCTGCGTGCGCCGGTCAAGGTGCAGCCGCTGGCGGGCAATGTCGAACTCGGCAAGCTCGCGCTGCCGGAACTGACCGACAAGAAGCGCGAAGACATCGCCACCGCGCTTGGCGTGCCGCATTCGCTGCTCTTCAGCAACGCGGCCAATTACGCCACCGCGCGCCAGGACGACCTGCACTTCTACGATAAGACCGTCCTGCCGGAGGCGCGCCGCATCGAATCCGCACTCAACAGCGGGCTGTTCGAGCGGCAGGGCGTGCGCCTGCGCTTTCGCCCGGATCGCCTGGAGATTTACCAGTCGCTCGAAGCGCAGAAGGCTGACCGCGTGGCGACGCTCGTCACGGCCAACGTTATCACCCGCGACGAAGCCCGGCAGTTGATGGGGTTGTAGGCCATAGGCCATGGCTGGCGCATGACGATCATCACGTTTATGCCGCGGTCGCTTGACCCTGCCGATTGGGCTGCCTAAGATTCGACATAACGACCCAGATCGAGCGCGAATCCAGGCGGCTGCGCACATGATGCAAAACACGTTCAACAAACGCACCTTCACCGTCAGCAGTTTCAGCGCGGCCATCGACGACATGCTTGACCATCTGGGGGACATGCGCGCCGCCGCTCGCCAGCACCGCATCAGCCATGCTTTCGCCGAGCGTGTCATGATGGCGGTGACGCAGGTCAACGGCTGTCGTTACTGCGATTACGCTCACACGCACATGGCCCTGCGTGCCGGGGTGACACAGGCGGAGCTGGATGCGCTGCGCCAGGGCGACTTGCAGGCGCTGCCTGAAGCGGAGGGGGTCGCCATCCTGTTCGCGCAGCACTATGCCGAAAGCCGGGGCAAGCCCGACCCCGCCGCGTGGCAGCGGCTTGTGGCGACGTATGGCGCAGACCGCGCGCGGGACATCATGGCCTACATCCGCATGATCACCCTCGGCAACCTGTACGGCAACACCTTCGAGGCGCTGCTCAGCCGTCTGCGCGGGCAGCCTGCCAGGGGCAGCAGCATCTGGCAGGAAATCGGTGTGCTCCTGGGTGGCCTCGTGATCGTGCCCTACAACGCCGTCAAACACTGGCTGCGTCGGTAGTCCGTAGGCGCGGTGAACCGGACACCGTTTCCCGCCGACGGCTGAAGCCGGTCGGCTAGACGAAATCAAGCGCACTCAAGGCGCTGGAAAACAGCCCATCTCTAGATGACTCCATCTTGAGATTGAGTACCCGTCTACTTCTGAACCCAGAACTCAGAACACAGAACCCGTCTTCCGCACTGTGAACCCAACCGAGCACCGAGCACTGAGTACCCACAATGAATGTCCTCATCGACGCCATCGCCGCGCGCGCTGGCCTGCAGCGCCTCGAACGCATGGCGGGCGTCCGCCGTGGCCTGAACAGCGCCGCCGAATACCTCCAGGCACAGATCACCAAGCCGCCGCCGCGGCGCACCTGGCGCGCCGTCTTCACGTCGGATCGGCAGCGGCGCGGCTTCTTCGCCCGACTCCACCGCGGCAGCATCCACGTGCCCTACGTCCGCACGGGCGGCGGCTGGCAGATCGAGCCGTCATCACCGTCTGAAGGCAGGGGAGTATCGGTCACCCTCGGCACATCCAAGCCCGGCGCGCGCTACGTCTGGGGCGCGCAGCAGACGGCTTTCCACCGCGCCACCGGCTGGCGCACTGCCGAGCAGATCACGCACGAGGAAGGCGCGTACGCCGCGCACCTCGTCGCCGAAGCCCTCAGTGACGAAAGTAGATAAGCTAATTGGCGGATTAGCGTGTTAGCAGATTAGCAAAGAGCCGAAAGCCGACCGCTGACAGCCGATAGCCAAAAGCGAGGCTCTACATCGGCACCTGCGCGAAGAACCGCGTCCCATGCTCCGGCGTGGACGTGAAGCCGACGTGACCCTGCAAGTAGCGTTCCGTCAGCAGTTTCATGCTGTAGGTGCCCAGGCCGCGATTCGTGCCCTTGGTCGAAAAGGAGCGCCGGAAAACCTGGCTCTGCTCCTGCGCCGGGATCGCGCCGGGATTATGGACGCTCAACTCCACATAGCCGTCAACCAGCGCGCAGGACAGAGTCACTGTCGCACCGTTGTGACTGGATTCCAGAGCGTTCTTCAGCATATTGCCGACGACGCGCCGCAGCAGTGTTTCGTCTGTCGAAAAATCGATCGATTGGGCATCGGCCGCAATCACAATCCTGCGACCTTCGGCGATCATGTGGCCTTCGTAGACGCTCTTCAACGTGGTCAGCAGGTCAACCGAATTCAAGGTCGAAGATTGTGTGTTCAGTTCATAGGCTTCGGCTTCGGTAAGATCGCGCTGCGCCCGGATCTCTTCAATCAGACGGTTGGCAATCTCGCGCAGCGAGCCACGGAGAACGTCAGCATCCATCGCGCGCTCGTCGTCCAGGAGACTCGCGTATCCGGCGAGCAGCCCGGCGCTGTTCAGAATGTCGTGATAGAAGATGCGTTCCAGAGCGCGCCGCCGTTTCTCGTCGCTGATGTCCTGCATCGAGAATACCGAATAGCGATGGTTGTCCAGGATGAGCGGACGCGCGCGCACACGGAATTCGAGCGCCGAACCATCCTGCCGGATGATGCTGCACTCTTCAACCTTATCTTGGCCGCGCAGGCTGGGTAACAGGGCCTTTGCCAGGCCGCAGGTGCGGCAGTACACGGTTGTGCCGCAGCCGCCGGGGGGCTCATACGCGTGAACACAATCCAGCGCCTCGCCCGGACGCAATCCTTGAATCCGTGTGTCTTCCAGATCGAACGTTTCTTGCAGCGTGCGATTGGCGTACACAATTTGCCGATGCTCGTTCAGCACCAGGATGATATCGCTGACAGAGTCCAGCATAAACGGCATCAAAGTCGAAATCTCGGATTGAAGCCGCTGAGTCTGCCGGACAAGCTCGTCAGGGTGAGCACGTTCGGCGGGGGCGAATTGGGTGGGGAGTTGTGTTTCACGGATCATGATGATTTCAACCGGGCTGTGTCGCCCTGCGACTGGATGTTCAAGGGTGCTGTGCGCCTCTAACCATGATAGCTGCCACCAATCGCCACGGTGATAAAGGTTTTTGACCGGCGCTTGCCGGTACCTCTGGCGTGCTGTCGCGTCGCCATCGCTCAACATCATCCCAAGAGCAGGAGCAGTCATGAAAGATACACTCATCGCCTACGGCGGGGCGATCAAAGCCCTGGCCGATGGGCGGCTCGGCGGCTACCTCGTCGTCTATGGCGACGCCGAGCATCCCGACCTGGAAGGTGAGTTCTTCACGCCGCAGACCGACTTCGACTTCGAGGACGGCCACCAGGTCGGTGTTTACTATCTGCATGGTCTTGACCCCGTGCTCAAGAAGCGGCGCATCGGGCGTGGGGCGCTGCGCCATGACGATGTTGGCGTCTGGCTGGAGGCGCAGCTCGACCTGCGCGATGATTACGAGCGTGCCGTCTATGACCTGGCGCAGCAGGGGCGACTCGGCTGGTCGAGTGGCGCGGCGGCGCACCTGGTCGAGCGTCAGCCCGCAGGCCAGGCGCAGCGCATCACCCGCTGGACGATTGCCGAGGCTTCGCTGACGCCTGCGCCCGCAGAGCCGCGCGCCCGCGTCGTCCCGCTCAAATCGCTCACCGCCGAGCGAATGGAGGATAGCAACGCACACCAGCAGCCAACCGTTCGAATGCAGCGAGCCGCACGCGTGCTTCGCGCCTCATCACCTCATCAACTCTTTACTCATCACGCATCACCCGTTACTCATCACCAGAAAGAGACCCCCATGCCCGAACAAGCGCAGACCCAGCCGGATGAACTCGCCGCGCTCAAGACGCAGATGTCCGGCGTCGGCGAACAACTCAGCCGCGTGCTCCAATACATCGAAGACGCGCCCAGCCTCAAAGGCGCGGGCTATTTCACCGTCGATGGCGGCACGGCGGATCGCCACGTCAAGTCGTTCGGCGACTGGCTGCTGGCGCTCGTGCGCGGCGATGATGCGCGCCTGCGCAGCGTCTACAAGAGCACCAAGGCGCTGGCAACCGATACCGGCGTCGCGGGCGGCTACACCGTTCCGACCGAGTTCAGCGCTCAGCTTTTGCAGATCGCGGCGGGCAGTTCGCCGGTGCTGGCGCGGGTGCGGCGCATTCCGGTCAGCGCGCCCGTCGGTGAATATCCGGCGCTCGATCAGTATCTGACGCCGGTCGCGGGGGGCGGCAACACGGCCCAGGCCGGCGGCGCAAAAGCCAGCAAGCGCGTGGAGGGCGCGGCCTACACCGAGACCGAGCCGCAGTTCGAGATGATCCGCTACCGCATCACCGACGCGGCCAGCGGCATGGTCAAAGTCACCAAGGAACTGCGCGCGGACAGCATCGCCGGGATCGAAGCCTTCCTGCGCAACGTCATTGGCGTCGCCGTCGCCAGCAAGCTTGAATACTACATCCTGCGCGGCAGCGGGGCGGGCGAGCCGCTCGGCATTCTCAACGCGCCCGCGCTCATCAGCCTCAACCCGGATAGCAGCGGCGTCTTCGCCTATCCGGACGCGGTCGAGATGGTCTCGCGCTTCAAGTCCGTCGGCGGCGCGCCCGCCTGGGTCTATCATCCCGGCATGATCAACGACATCGCCCAGTTCGAGATCGGCACGGGCGGCGCGGTGCTCGTCAACAACCTGAGCGCCGGGATGACCATGGCGCTGCTCGGCCACCCGCTGCTGGCGAGCGAACACCTGCCGCAGCCGGATCACGATGGCTCGGTCGCGCTGGTCGATCTGGGCGCCTACGTCCTGTTCGAGAAGGGCGGTCTCTACGTCGAGTTCAGCGAGCACGCCGCCTTCGCCGAAGGCAAGGACACCTGGCGCTTCGGGATGCGCTGCGACGGCCAGCCCTGGATGAAGCAGCCGATCACGCTCGCCGATCCGCAGGGCAGCTACACCGTCAGCCCATTCGTCAGCCTGAATGGGTAGCAAACGAATTAGCGCATGAGCCTGGCAGAGGGAATCGTCGCCGACGGGTCAACCTGCGCGGGGGCCGCAAAGCGGCCTTCAGTCGGTGCAATGCCCCGACCCCCTTAGCACGGCTAGCGAAATCAAGCCTGCTAAAGAGGCTGGCACAGCGTGTCTCAATCTGGCCCGTACTATTCGCCAAAGCGCTTAGGTTGCCGATACGTCGCAAACCGAACCGTGAATCGGGGTCAAGTTGCTCAAGCCCGACGCCCAAAACACTGAAGCGCCTTTCAGTGCGCTTGATGACATTTAGCCGACGGGTTGACCCGTCGGCGACGCACAAACCTTCCCGATGCTCGTTCCCCTAATCCGCTCCTTTGCTACCCTAACCCGTCTGCCAACTCGCTCGCCTACATCCAAGGAGTCAGACTCTCCCATGACCCATGCACTCTCTGATCAACTCGCCGTGATCGCCACCATCGATCCGTCCAGCATCTCGCCCGGTACCGTCAACACCGACGTGATCGACCTCAGCCGTGTGCGCAGCGTCATCTTCGTCGTCGCGGCGGGCACGCTCGGTGCCAGCGCTACGCTCGATTTCGCCGTCAAAGGTGACAGCGCCAGCGGCGGCAGCTTCACGACCACCGTCACTGGCAAGACCATCACCCAACTGACCCAGGCGGGCAGCGATGACAACAAGCAGATCATCGTCGAGGTCAGCGCCGAGGAAGCCGGGGCGCAGGGCTTCCGTTACGTGCGCGGCGCGCTTACCGTCGGCACGGCGGCGTCGCAGGCCTGTGTCGTCGCGCTCGCGGGCGGCCTGCGCTACAGCCCGGCGTCGGATTTCGATCTCGCGACGGTCGATGAGATTGTCAATTAGGAGGGGCTATCGGCGGTCGGCTATTAACCGTTCGTAGGGATGAGGCGTGCCTCGTCCGCAACGACCAGGAGCATCGACGCCTCCGACGACCCACGGGTTGCCCCTACAGCGCCACCTGTATTCGCGCCGTGAACGGTGAACCGTGTACTGTGAACCCAACCCAACTGAGCACCGAGCACTGAGCACCATCCCCCAAAGCCGCCTGCCGAGAACCAACCCTTATGTACACGACTCTCGACGACCTCAAGATCTACCTGAACATTGCCACCAGCGACGATGACGCGCTGCTGACGGCCTTGATCGAGCGCGCGACGCAGATCATCGACACGGCCACGGCGCGCACCTTCGCGGCGGAGGCCGACAGCGCTCGCACCTTCGATGCCGTGCGTGATGTCAGCGGCGACGGGCGCTTGCTCTTCCTGGATGAAGACCTGTGCCAGTTGACCGCCGTCGTCAACGGAGACGGGGCAAGCGTCTCGCTGGCGGCCCTTGTCACCGAGCCACGCAGCCATGCACCGTATTACGCCCTGCGCCTCAAATACACCAGCGATACGACTTGGACCTACACCGACGATCCGCACAACGCTATCCAAGTCACGGGCCGCTGGGCCTACTGCGTGACGCCGCCCGCCGACATCGCTCATGCCTGCGTCCGCCTCGCCGCCTATCTCTATCGCCAGAAGGACACGCAGACCGAGATCGGCGATCTCGCCCGTGCGACGCTCGACGGTGTACTCATGCTGCCGCCGCGCCTGCCGCGTGACGTCCTCGATCTGCTCGCACCGTACAAGCGGGTGGTTCCTTAGCCGATAGCCTTTAGCGGTTAGCATTTTTGAGTACCGAGTACCCAGAACCCGCCTCCCGCACCGTGAACTGTGTACCATGCGCTGTGAACACACCTCAACTGAGCACCAAGCACTGAGCACCATCTTCCCGAAAGCGACCGACCATGCACACCGTCCTCGAACTCTATGCCGCGCTGGCGGCCATGCCCGTCCTGCTCGACGGGCAGCCCGTCCCCGTCTTCGACCTGGATGAACTGCCCGCGTCCGTGCAGACAGCGCATCTGCCTTGCCGACTGCTGCTGCCCTTGAGCGCCCGCGGCGAGGCGCGCGCCGTCACGCCGATCACCTTCGCCGGCGCGCAGACCCGCATCGCCTGGGCGCTCACCGATCTGTTTCTGCTGCTCCCGGCAGGGCAGGGGCGCGGTCTGGCCGAGGCGGCCTCGGCGCTCGCCCGCTACCAGAGTGCCTATCTCGACGCGCTGCGGGAACACGTGCCGCTGCTCGGCGGCGTCACCATCGAGAGCGCGACGCTTGATCCGGGCGTCTTCACCTATCCGGAGGGCGGCGCGAGCTACTACGGCGTTGAGGCCGCCCTCGTCCTCGCCGACATTCGCTGACGCAGGCCGCGCCCTGCACCTAACCATTCACAGGAGATGCTATGGCAATCTCAATGCACAATTGCGTTGTGCAGCTCGACGACAGCGGCGGATCGCCGGTCAACATCAGCGGCCAGGCGAACGCCATCAAGATCAGCTACAAGAAGGAGATTGGGCGCTTCCACACGCTCGCCTCGGTCTGGAATGATGCGACCGAGGGCGGCATCGACACCGACATCACGCTGACCGTGCTGGAGACGGAGAACGTTGGCCAGGCGCACGCCCTCTGCCGCGATTGGATCGCCGGTGGCGGCGCGCGCACCCTGCGCATCGACACGCCCGCCAGCGTCAGCGGCGCGCTGCGCTACGAGGGCGAGGTGCGCATCGCTGCGCTCGATCCTGCACTCGACCGCAAGGCTGGCAGCGGCGATCCTGCGCTCACGACCGTCCAGCTCGTCGGTATTGGATCGTGGTCGCCGTCCGTTATTCCGTAGAAGGGGGTACTTGGTACTCAGTGCTCGGTACTCGGTGCTCAGTTGGGTT
>JAHDWN010000041.1 GCA_023382675.1 Anaerolineae bacterium | reverse complement strand
TCCTGTGTCGTCCTACGGCGCTTTGCCCGAAGTCTATCCCGGCACGCCGCCTCCAGGGCATCGCTTCCCGATCCTGGGCTTCAACAAGGTATGGAATGCCTTCGGACTGCGCGACCGGATCGGGTTCCCCTACACCCAGGAGCTTGGTCATCAGATGATGATCACGATCATGCCCGATGGCACACCGATTGCTTTCACAGTTCCCGGCGGCGGCCATGTTACGCGGCAGCCAAACGGTACCTGGGCACTCGACATTGCCTTCCCGACACCATTCCCCTACGAGACGCTGACGGCGCAACCGGTGCAGCCTTCGGTAACAGTTGAGCCTGCAACCGCGACACCCGAAGCGCCAACGGCAACGCCTGAAGCGCCAACCACAACGCCTGAAGCCCCGACGGCGACAGTCGAGACAGCGCCGGCAACGGTGGGGGCGTCGCTGCAATGCTTCCAGAATGGCTACATGATCTGGCGTTCGGATACCGACCAGATCTTCGTACTGGTCGGTCGTGATGGCGGCAGTGCGCTGCACTTTGTAAAGACCGACTACGACGCGCTGCCTGAAGCGACGGGCACGCCACCAGATCCGTCTTTAGTGCTGCCTATTCTTGGCTTTGGCAAGGTGTGGGCAAATAACCAATCCATCCATGATAGCCTCGGCTGGGCGACCAACGCCGAGGAATACTACGACGCCGTGCTTAGCGAGCCAGGATTGGGCGTCCTTCGCATCGGCATTCCTGGCGGTGGCGCGGTCGATGTGATCGCCGCGAGCGGCAACTGGTCGTTCCCATCCTTAGGGAACACCCTGACCTGCCCGTGATAGAAGCGGAGGGCGCTGTGCCCTCCGTTTTTTGTTGCCTAACCGGCGGGTTCGACCCAATAGTCGATGCCGTCGCCTTCCGCTGTCCAGCCGGTGATGCCGTTGTAGTTGATCAGCCACCAGGTGAAACCGTCGCCACACTCTGGGCCGCCGATCACCGAGAAGACCGCGCCGCCGGGGATGATGCCCTGCACGCGACCCGTGATGCCGGGCACACTGCGCAGATTGTTCGGGTCGCCGGGCAGCACCCGCCCCTGGCCGCCCACAAACAGGCGTGGCGTCAAGGCGTTACACGCGACAGGTTCGCTGCCGTTATCGCCAGCGCGATAGAGGAGCCAGGCAGTTGGCCCCCAGACGACCTGCGCGATGTTGTAGCCGCCGCGTTCGCCGATGGGGTAGCCACGAATGTCGCCGTTGGCGCGGTAGATGAACAGCGTATCCGGCAGCACACCCGCCTCGATCATCGAAGGCACGACTGCCACCGCCGAACCGTCCGGCGAGATGCTGAAGGCATCCGGGTTGAACACACTCTGCGAGAAACGTCCGATTTCCTGGTCGGCAGGCGTGTAAATGCCCCACGTGTAGGCATCTTGTGACCACTCGACCAGGCGCACACGCAGCGACGCGCCGCCCGCCCGCAAGCCATAAAGCTCTGGCGTGCCGTCGAGTGCCTGAATGCTGCCGCTCATCGGCTCAATCGTGATCCAGCGCAGATCGTTGAAGAGCACACCGATCACAGGCGTGTTCACGTCGTAGAGCCAGATGTAGGCGAGTGGGAACTGGCTCTGCGTGCCAATTGGAAGACTCGTCAGCGGCGTGCCGTCCGGAGCATACAACAGCAGTTGATCTTGCATGAAGCCGCCGCCGTCGATGAACTGCGTCGAACGGACGAGAATGCCCGGCTCGCCCCAACGCACGTCTGGCGGCACCGGCACGCCAACCGAGGGCGGAATGCTATCGACGACGACCGCGCTTTCACCGCTTGCCAGATCGTAGACCATGAGCTGTTCAGCGCCGCCAGGATATGACAGTTCCGACCAGGCCAGCGCGTCGCCATCGGGCGACCACGTCGGCAGCGCGCGGGCGATGCCTTTGTCAGGCACACCATCGACCAGGAAGGAAGCATCGGGCGGCTGCGTAGCGATGGGCGTCGCGCTGCCGGTCGCAATTTCGAGCATCCAGATGTCGCTCGGCAGCGCGCCGCCACCAACGCCGCCGACACGATTCAGCGTCTCGACTACGTTAGGCGGGATGATGTTATAAGCGATGAAGCGGGCATCCGGTGATATTGCGGCGAAGCTCGCTCCGGCCGGCGCAGTGAAATCCGTCAGCGCTATCACCCCACCGCTGTTCGGGTTGACCGCAATCAGGTTATTGAGCGACTGGATGATGACAGGCGCGTCATCTTGGGCGTGCCCTGTGCCAACTGTGAGGCACAGGATCAGACTGACAATCAGGAACGAAAACGCGGATCGAAATCGCATATGCCCTCCTGCACTCGTGCCGAATTCTGCCACTGCGCGCACGAGGATTTTAGCATGGTCAGGCATTGCTGTGACGATCAAAACGGGACAGATCGTTAGACCTGCCCCCAACTGTGGACTGTCTTCGAGCGCTCAGCCGATCACTTCACGCGGCGTACTGCCGCTCTGAGCGGGGCCAATGACGCCGTTCTCTTCCATTAAATCGATCAACCGGGCGGCGCGTGTATAGCCAATGCGCAGGCGACGCTGCAAGAGTGACACAGACGCCTTCTTGAGCGTGCGCACCAGCCTGACGGCCTCGTCGTACATCTCGTCTTCGCCGTCACCCACGTCTTCATCGTCCGGCTCGCGGCTGGAGACAAACGACGCAGGGCCAGACTCGCGATCCCAGAAGGCCTGCTGCCGCACCTGGCCGGTGCCAAGGCCGCCGCTGCTGCCGCGTGAGGTCTCTTTCGACATCTCGTCGAGCGCGAACTGCGAGAGATTCAAGCGCCCCGCCGCCGCGCGATCCGAATCATCCATTTGCTGCCGCCAGAAGCGGGTGATGTTGCTGATTTCGGTATCCGAAACGAACACACCCTGCAAACGCTGTGGCGCTGGCGAATCGCTGCTCATGTAGAGCATGTCGCCGCGTCCGAGCAGTCGCTCCGCGCCTGGCTGATCGAGGATGACGCGGCTGTCCACGCTGCCCGCGACTGCGAAGGCGATACGAGTCGGGAAGTTGGCTTTGATCAAACCGGTGACGACATCGACGGATGGACGCTGGGTAGCGATCACCAGATGGATACCAGTCGCGCGTGCCAGCGCTGCCAGACGGGTGATGACACGCTCCGTTTCTTCCGGCGCAAGCATCATCAGGTCTGCCAACTCGTCGATGATGACGATGATGTAGGGCATCCACTGTTCATTGCTGGGCAGGTGCTTGTTGAAATCGTCGATGTTGCGCGCGCCCGCCGCGCTAAAGCGGCGGTAGCGCTCGTCCATCTCACGCGTGACCCACTTGAGCACACCGACGATCCGTTCCAATTCAACGACCACCGGCGCGACCAGATGCGGAATACCGTTGTAAGCCGTCAGCTCGACGCGCTTGGGATCGACCATGATGAACTTGAGCAGATCCGGCGTGTTTTCCAGCAAGAGGCTGGCAATGATCGAGTTCACGCACACCGACTTACCGGAACCCGTCGTACCCGCGATCAGCAAGTGCGGCATGGACGACAGATCAGCGGCGACCGGCGTACCATCAACACCCTGTCCCAAGGCAATGCCGAGCGACGATTTGATGCGCTTAAACTGGTCGCTTTCCATCACGTCACGCAGGCGGACGATGCTGGCCTGCTCGTTTGGCACTTCGATACCGACGTAGCCTTTGCCGGGAACCGGCGCTTCGATACGGATCGATTTCGCGCCCAGGGCAAGCTGCAAGTCTTTGTCGAGCTGCGCAATCGTGCCGACCTTGACGCGCACCTTCTTGCCGCCGCGCACCGTCAGATAATCCGGCTCGACGCCGAACTGCGTAATCACCGGGCCGGTGCGAACTTCAACGACACGCCCCGGCGCTCCGAACGCATCAAGCGTTTCCTCGATGGTCTTCGCCCGCTGTAAGAGCAAGGCGTGATCGAGTTCCTGATCCATACCGGTTGCCAGCAGCGTCCCCGGATCCGGTTCGCGCCATTCTGTGCGTTTACGCGGCGGCGGCGCAGGTGGCTCAGTGCTCGCCGCAGTGGCAGCCGGGGCCACGGGCACGGCAGGCGTGTGGGACGGCGCAGCCGAAGCCGCCGGCGTGACGGGCGTGCGCGGTGGTGCAGATGGCGCTGAAGACGCCGGACGGCTAATCACCGGCGGCGTATTCTCTGGCTTGCCGAAGACTGAGGATTCTCGAATTGGCGTGCGCGGTGCAAACGGCGCTGCCGGTTTTGCTGCAGCGGGCTTCAGATCATCCTCGTCCAGGTCGTCATCTTCGTCGAGAGGCACGATGCGCGGCGGTTTGCGCTCTTCCTCGGTGAACTTCGTCGGCTCGAATGGACGCGGATGCAGCGTTGACTTCGGGCTGTTCAGGCCGTTGTCGATGGCTCTGTCGGCGCTCGCGGCGGTCTCCGGCGGTTTTTGATCGGCATCCTTCCCGGACCCAGGCAGCGTGCCGCGCAGGGCTGTCATCCGATCCTGCCAGCTGGTCGGTGACGCCGCCGCAGGCTGAGCATCATCCGATCCGGCATTCGGCTTTGCCGAGGCGGGCTGGCTCTCCGGGCGCGGCTGCATCACGCGCGGCGCAAACGGATCTTGCGGCGTCTGCGCAGGATTGCTGATCCCTTTCGGCTGCGCAGGTGGCAGTTTCGCCCATTCGTCTTCTTCCGATTTGGGCGTCGCAGCCGGTTTTTCAAGCGACGCTGGCGCTGGCCGCGCCGGCTGGAATGGCTGCGGGCGTAGCGTGGACGACGCAGCCGGTGTCACCGGCTGGCCGGGTTTCTCAGTTTCTAATGATGGCTTCGCGCCCGCCGTCTGTGGGCGGAGCACCTCGCCAAAACGCGGCGGGCGTTCATCCGAATCAGATAACCTTGGCGGCGCAGGCGGCGTGCCCAGCGACGCAGCGGGCTGTTGTACAGGCGCAGACGGTGGCGGCACATTGGCCGGAGTCAGTGGCGGCGCAGGCGCTTTCTCTACAGGTTTGGCGCCCAGAGCAGAAGCATCTCGTCTCTGCCCAGCCGTTTGCGGGCGCAAGCCAGGAGTGGCGTCCGCCGTCCGTGGCACATCACTCACGCCAGCGTCATTATTCTTCTTGCCGCCAAAGGGCAGCCGCGCACCCAGGCCGAGGCCTTTCTTCGTGCCTTCCGCTTTCTCTGGACTGCGTGCGCCCTTGTCTTCGGTCGGCGTCAGGGCGCGCATGGCTGCGGCAGCACCACCGGCCAGACCGGCAGGCACTAACTTGCCCAGACCAAGACCACCCCGACCGCCACTCGCTGATTTATCTGCCGGAGGCGCTGTAGCGGAAGCTGCCGGTGTTGTACGGGCTGCCGGGAACAGCGGCTCATCTTCTTCCGCGCGATCTTCGGGATTGAACGACGTGTTGATCGTTCGCCCGCCCTGAGTGATCGAAATGCTGCGCTGCTCGCCGAGCGGCAAAGGCATCGGCACGGGCGACTCGACTGGGCTGGGCAGCGCCACCTGAGCGCCGCTCGGCAGCGCCTGCGTCTCCGGCTTGGCGACGCCGATCTGGGCTTGTGACTGCGCAACCAGAGAGCGCTGTTGTTCCTCGCGTTGGGCGCGCTCTGCTGTCACACGAATCGAGCGCTGATGCGCGCGATCCCGCATGTTGCGCACATTGCTGACGATGATCATCGCCAGTTCAGCCGCGCTGATGCTCAGCGACAGCATGATACCGACGATCAGCGGGATAAAGAGCAGGGCAAAGCCACCCCACTCGGTGAAGTTACTCAACAGGAAGTAGTAGATCTCGCCACCGATTAGACCGCCGCCGCGTCCCTGTTCATATGTCCAGGGCAGATAGACCTCCCGCAGAGCTGTCAGGTAATTCGGATCCTGGATGTTATACGACCAGGACTCGACGAATTGCATGAACGTGAGAACAGTGATGAACAGGACGGCCAGGCCGATCACACGCTGTACCTGCAAGGTAGGCGCATCATCTCCGAAATGGCGGATCAGCAGCCAGATCCCCCAGGCCAGCATAACCAGCGGGACGGCGAACGCTCCCCAACCAAAGTGGTAGGCCAACAGTTCATTGACCTGGCCGGTGATCGCACCTTGATTTGGCGACAGGCTGGCGAGCAGCAATGCAAGAGCAACGACGACCAGGGCGACGCCCAGGATGTCCAGCTTGGTATCGAGCGACAAACCACCCTGATCGACTTTGGGGGCGCGGCTCGCACGCTGCTTGGCGGCTTTTCCATCTTTCTTACCGCCGAACAGCCCTCCTAGCCCAAAGGGCATTTCGAACCGACGCTGTCCCGATGAGCGCGCGGCTTTCGCGCCGGGGCCATCGCCTGGGCCGCCGAAAGACGACCTGCTCGCGCCTAATGGGCTGGCAGCAGGCGCGCCGCCACCAAAACTGCCCAACGGTCTTGAATCGCTTTTCGGTGCGTCAGGGCGTCCGCCGCCAAGCGGCATCCGTCCGCCAAGGCCGCCACCGGATTTTGGTTCTTTTTTCTGGTCGCCAGCTTTATTGCCAAACGGCAGTTTCGACGCGAAACCACCCAAAGGATTGCCTCGTGCTGGCTTATCACCGCTGGGCGCAGGGGCTTTCTTGGCGTCTTTATTACCGCCGAAGGGTAAGCGCGCGCCTATACCGCCGCCCAGGCCTTTGCCAGCATCGCCGGATTTTGGAGCGTCGCCTTTTTTGCCGCCCAGGCCACCAAACAACCCGCCGCTTTTCCCTTCACCCTTGGCAGGTTCGTTTCCTCGCACACCCGGAAGTGGCTGGGAAGACGGTTTACTGCCTAATCCTGGCGGGCTGCCGGGGAGATTGGGGCGGCTGCCACCCAGGGTGCTCGGCGCACCCGACGGGCTGCCGGGCAGGTTAGGGCGATTGCCACCTAAGGTGCTGGGAGGACTACCAGGCAAGTTGGGACGATTGCCGCCGAAAGTGCTCGGTGGGCTGCCGGGCAAGTTGGGGCGATTGCCGCCGAAAGTGCTCGGTGGGCTGCCGGGCAAGTTGGGACGATTGCCGCCCAGGGTGCTCGGCGCGCCTGGGCCGCCGCTGACCAGCCCCGAAGGGCGCGGCCCTAATCCGCCTGTGCCGGGCGGCGCTGTGCGCGGCTTGCCACTGCCGAATGGATTTACGCCCGAACCTGAGCCACCATCGTCATCTTCATCTTCCAGATCATCTGGCTCGTCGTCCAGTTCATCGTCCTGGTAATCGTCGTCGTACCTACCCATGACGTTACCCCGCTACATCTTCACGTGAGTTTAGCATATCACAGTTTCATAGGATTAGCGATAGAAAATCAGCACAAGAGTTCTAATTTGATCGCAGCCTGGAATTTGTGGCCTTGTCGCGTGTGTGCATGCCCATTAGACTTTGTGAGCATTTTGAATATCGCGAAAGGCGACATCTTCATGAGCCAGAAACAAACAGCGCGCGATCCTCGAAACATCATTATTGGCATTGCCGTTTTAGCCGGGATCGTCATGCTGGCGGCTGTTTTTCTGAACGCGCAAAGTCAAAACAACCCTGCGACGAATGGCGCTTGCACTGAACACGATCCAGAGACTGCCGAAGTTGTAACAACGGCGAGCGGGCTGCAATATCAGGTGCTGCGGGCGTGCGAGGGCACACACCCTAGCGCCAGCGAAACCGTGACCGTGCATTATCGTGGCACACTGACAAACGGCACCGAGTTCGACAGCTCGTATGCGCGCAACAGTCCGGCAACCTTCCCGCTCAACGGCGTCATCGCCGGTTGGACGGAGGGCGTGCAATTGATGACCGTCGGCTCGAAGTACCGCTTCACGATTCCGCCGCAGTTAGCCTACGGCGAGCGTGGCAACGGGCCGGTTCCGCCGAATGCGACTCTGATCTTCGACGTAGAACTGTTGAGCATTAACTGAGCGGAGAATAAGTCCCATAAGTGAAACAGGAGCGTCCGTTGAGAACGCTCCTGTTTTTGAATCAGTTCACGCAACGCCCGTGGGCAGGTACGATCAGTAGTCGCCTTTGACGAGCTTACGCGCCTCGTCAACGATATTCTGCACCTGCGGCACGGTATGTGCTTCGAGCGTGCGGTTGTAGGGGATCGGAATGTCCAGCCCGGCCAGACGGCGCACCGGCGCTTCCAGGTAGCCGAAAGCGTCGCTTTCGACGATGCGCGAGACGATCTCGCCACCGTAGCCGCCGGTCTTGACGGCTTCGTGGATAACCATGGCTTTGCCGGTCTTCTTAACCGACTCGACAATCGGCTTTTCATCCAATGGCATGAGTGTGCGCGGATCGACGATCTCGATCTCGATGCCCTCCTGCGCCAGGATGTCCGCCGCTTCCAGCGCCCGGCGCACCATCACCGACGTGGCGATGACGGTCAAGTGCTGGCCTTCGCGCACCACTTTCGACTCGCTGAGTGGGATGGTGTACATCTCTTCCGGCACATGGCCCTTGGTGCGGTAGAGCAGCTTGTGTTCGACAAAGATGACAGGATTCTCGTCCTGGATGGCGCTCAAAAGCAGCCCTTTTGCATCGTATGGATTGCTGGGCATGACGACTTTCAAGCCAGGCACATGCACGAACCAGTTTTCCAGGCTCTCTGAATGCTGCGCCGCTGCGCCGGTGCCGCTGCCCGCAGGCGTCCGCAGCACCATCGGCACGGTCGCTTTGCCACCGAACATGAAGCGGATCTTGGCCGCTTGGAGCACGAGCTGTTCCATGCTGATCGTGATGAAGTCCATGAACTGAATCTCGCCGACCGGGCGCATCCCAGTCAGCGCGGAGCCAATGCACGCGCCCGCGATGCCGGCTTCGGAGATGGGGGTGTCGATCACACGCTCCGCGCCAAATTCATCACGCAGACCGGCGGAAACACCGAACGCGCCGCCATAGACGCCAACATCTTCGCCGATGATGAAGACGCGCTCATCCTGAGCCATGATCTGGCGTAAGCCTTCACGCAGCGCCTCAGCGTAGGTGAGTTCGCGCGCGCCGTTGGTGGAACCATTTTGGTCAGGCATAGACCCCCTCCAAGATGGCTGCAACGTCCGGTTCGGGGCTGTTCTCGGAGAAGGTGACGGCTTCTTCAATACGCTGGTGCGCCTGTGCTTGCAGCGCATCGCGCTCGGCATCGGTCATGCCCATGAAGGCGGCAAAGCGGCGGATCGGGTCTTTGTCCTGCCACTCTTTGACCTCATCGCGGGTGCGATACGCCTGTTTGTCGCTCTTGCTGTGACCTTTCCAGCGATACGTGACAGACTCGATCAGCGTCGGCCCTTCGCCAGCACGGGCGCGGGCAATCGCTTCGACAGCGGCGTCATAGACCTGAAGCAAGTCGTTGCCATCGACGGTCATACCCTTGATGCCGTAACCGACGGCACGGTCGCTGATATGCTCGATATTGAACGCCCGATGAAACGCCATCGACATCGCATACTGATTGTTTTCACAGAAATAGATGACGGGCAGATTCCAGATACTCGCCATATTGACCGCTTCGTGGAACGCACCGGTGTTCGCGCCGCCATCGCCAAAGATGACTGCCGCTACCTGATCGGTCTTGCGCAGCTTGATCGTCAGGCCGACGCCGACGGAGATCGGCAGGCCGCCGCCGACAATGCCATTCGCGCCCAGATTGTTGGTATCGACATTAGCGATATGCATGGAACCGCCACGGCCACGGCAGTAGCCGGTTTCTTTGCCCATGAATTCCGCCATCATCAGATCCGGGCTGCTGCCATACCAGGCGAGACAGTGGCCGTGACCACGATGGGTATTGAGTAGATAGTCGCGTGAGTCGAGCGCAGTCGACAGGCCGACCGCGGACGCTTCCTGACCGATGCTCAGATGCATGGTGCCATGAACACGCCCCATCGCGAACAATTCCTCCGCCTTTTCTTCAAAGGCTCGGATCAGCATCATCTTCATCAGCATTTCGTGCGCGTTCTCCGCGCTGAGGCCGCGTTTTTGTAGTTCGTCGACCGCCACCGGCTGCATAGACATCCTCCCTTCGCTGTTCAATTCAATCGTCCGTAGTATCTGCAATCATACCGTAGACCACTCGCCCTGTCATTAGCACTTGTTCAATATGTGCACAAATGTGATTAACATCATGCGTGGACAGTGTGCTAATGCCGAAAGGCCAAACAAAAAGCCCACACTAAGCGAGTCCAAGGCGTCTTCGAGAGCGGTGTCCGGCTTGTGTTACGGCGATCCAAGATTGGGTCACATATCTCAGCGATTCAGGTTGGCCTTGATTTCGTCCATGAGGATACGCAGGGCGTGGAGGATAATACCGGTGAAAAGGAAGAAGACACCGCCCAGCAACAAAATGACCACGATCAACGCCGTACCGACGGCCAGATTCTCGAAGCGGTTGTAGGCATCGACGACCTGCAAGCCCAAGATCAGCCCGATCACAAGCAAGGCAAACCCCGGCAGGCCAAAGAAGAGCAGCGGGCGATGCTGGGCGACCAGCCGGAGCAGGCCGTTGAGCACCGTCCAGCCATGTGACAGCAAACTGCGCTTCGGTTTATCCAGGTAGCGGATCGTGATCGGCACTTCGACGACACGCAGTTTGTGATTACGGGCGAGGAACTGCATCTCGCTTTCGACGGAGAAACTGGTCGAACTGAAGACGAGGACTTTGAGTGCAGCGGGCGAAAAAGCACGATAGCCGCTCTGCGAATCAGTCAGACTGACGCCAGAGATGGCATTGGTCAGCGACGTGAAACCCCAGTGACCGAAGACGCGCGCTTTGGGAACTTCGCTGGTGACTTCGAGATAGCGCGAACCGACGACAATATCGGCATCACCGCGCAGGATCGGGCCGATGACGCGGTCGATCTCCTCCGGCAGATGCTGCCAATCGCCGTCAAGCGTGATGACGACGCGCGGACTTAACTCACGCGCTTTGACAAAGCCGGTGTTAAGCGCGACGCCTTTGCCCGCGTTTTGAGGATGACGCAGGACGAGCGCACCTGCTGCCTCAGCGACTGCCGCCGTTTCATCTTCGGAGCCATCATCGATCACAATCACGGTTTCCACGTGCTTGCGCGTCATCAGGACGACGCTGCCGATGTAGCGTGCCTCATTGTGCGCAGGAACGATGGCAACCAGTCCTGCGTGCGGCGTCGTTTCGATCAGCGTGGCTGCCGGGTATTCTGCTGCTTGCATCCATTCCACCTATGCGCCCGCATACGCACCTGATTCTGGGTGCAGAGCGGCAGGATTGCAAGGGTTAGCGCGACCGCGCTAAATCGCGACCGGCTCCTGGTAGACGCCGAACGTCTCACGCATGACATCGGTGATCTCGCCGAGTGTGCAATAAGTGCGGGCGGCATCGAGCAGATAGGGCATGACGTTCGCGCCGTTGGCACAGGCATCGCGCAGCGCATCGAGCGCGTGCCCGACGGCCTCGTTATCGCGTTCAAGCCGCAGTTGGTTGAGCCGCTCGACCTGGCGGTTGTAGCCACCGGGGTCCATCGCCAGGATCGGGATGCGCAGCGGTTGGTCGTCCGCGTAGGCATTGACGCCGACGATGTTGCGCAGGCCGGTGTCGATCTCGCGCTGGTTGCGGTAGCTGGCATCGGCAATCTCCATCTGCAAGAAGCCCGCCTCGATGGCCGGAATGACACCGCCCAGTTCGTCGATGCGGCGGAAATAATCGTAGACTGCCGCCTCGGTCTGGTTGGTGAGCGCCTCGACGAAGTAGCTGCCACCGAGCGGATCGACCGTGTTGATGACGCCGGTCTCCTCGGCGAGCACCTGCTGTGTGCGCAGCGCCAGCGTGACGGCGTGCTCGCTCGGCAGGGCGAGTGCTTCATCCATGCTGTTGGTGTGCAGCGACTGCGTGCCACCGAGCACGGCGGCCAGCGCCTGGATGGCGACGCGGACGAGATTGACCTCTGGCTGCTGCGCGGTCAGGCTCACGCCGGCGGTCTGGGTGTGGAAGCGCATCCACCACGAGCGCGGGTCCTTCGCGCCGAAGGTCTCGCGCATCTCGCGCGCCCAGATGCGGCGGGCGGCGCGCAGCTTGGCGATCTCTTCGAAGAAGTCATTATGCACGTTGAAAAAGAAGCTCAGGCGTGGGGCGAAATCGTCGATCTTGAGGCCGCGCGCCAGGCCATGACGCACGTATTCCAGGCCATCCGCCAGCGTGAAGGCGAGTTCCTGCACGGCGGTGCTGCCCGCCTCGCGGATGTGATAGCCGCTGATGCTGATCGGGTTCCACTGCGGCAGGCGCTGCGCGGCGAACTCAATTGTATCGGTGACGAGACGCATCGACGGCGCGGGTGGGAAGATGTACTCTTTCTGGGCGATGTACTCTTTAAGGATGTCGTTCTGAAGCGTCCCGCGCAGCCGTTCCGGTGGGACACCCTGCTTTTCCGCCGTGACGATATAGAACGCCCAGAGGATGGCCGCCGGGCTGTTGATGGTCATGCTGGTGCTGACCTCGCCCAGGGGGATGCCGTCGAACAGGATCTCCATGTCTTTGA
Source organism: Anaerolineae bacterium (assembly GCA_023382675.1). Lineage (GTDB taxonomy): Bacteria > Chloroflexota > Anaerolineae > Aggregatilineales > Phototrophicaceae > Flexifilum. The sequence goes on along the minus strand of JAHDWN010000041.1, from coordinate 44,919 downwards.
GCGAGCTGACGGCGACGCCGCATTTGCCGAATTCGCCCAGCGCTTCCGGCGCATCTGTGTCGTAGCCCATCAGCGTCGGCAGGTCGAAGGCGACCGACAGCCCGGCATTGCCCTGATCGAGCAGATATTTGAAGCGCGCGTTCGTTTCCTCCGCCGTGCCAAACCCGGCGAACATGCGCATCGTCCACAGGCGGCCCCGGTGCCCGGTGGCATGGATGCCGCGTGTGAACGGGTATTCACCGGGCAGGCCGAGGTCTTGATCATGATCGAAATCGGGGATGTCGGCAGGAGAGTAAACGCGCTCGATAGGCACGCTCGACTGCGTGATGAACGCGTCCCGGCGCTCTGGCAGCTTATCGAGCGACTGCTTGAGCGTGGTCGCCTCCCACTCGGCCCGGTGCGCGCGGTGTTCTTCGCGTGCGTCTTGATTCGACATCATGCCCCATCCTTGCTCGCCTAGACGTATACTGCCGCTACAACGATTATAGCATTCTGCGCGAGCGTGCTGTGTGGGGCAGCGTTGGGAAGCCACGACGCGCTCATAGCCCGCTTCAATTCCCCAAATCGCCCTCCAGCTCGCACCCTAATCCTTGGGGGAGCGCGCCTGCCCCTGCTGCACTTCTGGTTATGATTAGACTAATCTAAATCATTGCTCCGAAAGGTTTATCACGATGTCTCAGGCATCCACCGGGAAAACACACGCACCTGTCGATTGGACGAAGTTTGTCGTGCGCATGACAATTCTCGCCGTGTTGTTCCCCTTATCGCTGTTCCTCGCTGCCGGGCGGCTGGATTGGCCAATGGGCTGGGTGTACATAGTGCTGGCGGTCGGCAGCACGTTCATCAGCCGCTATCTGATGATTCGCCGCAACCCCGAACTTTTCGAAGAACGATCCAGGGCCATGAGCCGCGAAGACACCAAGAGTTGGGATAAGTTCCTCGTGCCCTTTGTGACCATTGGCCCGCTGGTGCAGATCATCGTCGCCGGGTTGGACTTCCGCAACGATTGGTCGCCCGCGTTCGCCCCGTGGGTCGAGTGGTTGGGGGTTGCGCTGATGCTCCTCGGTTATTGGTTCGCTGGTTGGGCGATGATCACCAACGCATTCTATTCGAGTGCGGTGCGACTCCAGACTGATCGCGGCCAGTACGTGGTCACAGACGGCCCGTATCGAATTGTACGCCACCCCAGCTATCTTGGGCTGCTGATCGGCAGCCTGGGCACGGCGCTGGTGCTCAGCTCGGTCTGGTCGCTGATTCCAGCCGTAGCAGTGCTGATCGCGCTGGTCATTCGAACATCGCTGGAAGATTCAACACTGCACGACGAACTGCCGGGCTACCGCGAATATGCCCAGGCGACACGCTATCGGCTGCTCCCCGGCGTGTGGTGATCTCGCTGTCAGGTGAAGCGCGTATTGCAGAGATCGATGAGGAATCTCAAGAAGCGTAGGGCATTAACAGCGCGATTGAGACGCGACCCGTACAGTGAACTGCGAATCTCAGATTGGTTGCGGATGCTGAGTGCCTCCTGGATGATACGGTGCCACCGTGCCGGGAGCTGAGCCAGCCCATATTCTCCGGCGCGGGTCTTGGAGGCGATGTAGCGCTCGTTGAGGGTGTAAAACTGGCGGAGGACACCCAGGACAGCCCACTGAATACCGTAATCCCAGAGCAACCATGCCATATGCACCGGCTCGCGTGTGAAGCGCACCCAGTAGCTACTCATATTCTCCCTGGTAGCCACGATGAATTCATCCCAGTCCTGCGCGATGTGCAGAGCGTGGAGTTCAGGGCCGACGAGCGCCAGGCCGTGATATTTGAGCGTCCACCACGTCACGAACGCCATCTCCTGGAAGCCGGACACCCGCACTACGCCGTTGTCGTAATGAGGATGCGGCTGAATGTTCGCGTTCGCTTGCCCCAGATCACGCGCTTGCAGGTAACTGCCGCTTAATTTGCCCTGGGGATACTTGCGCTTCAAGGTGTGATGGATGCGCTTCAAGCTTTCGAGATCATGCGCTGTGCTCTGACGGCTTATCACGGTAACGAAATCAATATCGCTGGAACGCGGGTGAAAATCGCCTAAAGCTATCGACCCGTGGAGATAGAACGCGCTCATGAAGCCCGGCAGTTCTGTCTCGATGGTCGCAATGTACGCGTCCACCAGCGGCTTGATCGCTTCAGGAATTTCCGCAGACATGCTTTCCTCAGGCAATGACGCCTCGCTTCGCCTAATCCCAAATGGGCGAAATGCCAGCAAGATACCGCAGTCGCATGGGTCGAACCACACCTTCACTGGTGGCTGCCTGCATCAGCTTACTGCCGCCGGAGGAGAATACCACTGCACCACAGATCGCGAATCATCCAACGAGTCGCGCCGCGCCCTTCACGACCACCGCGATGTCCTGTTGTGCGCGTGCGCGAAGGCAGCCTCTGCATGGCATAGAAAGAATAGCGGGCATGTCGGGGCAGGGCGAGTGCCCAGAGCGGCGTGGGCACGCGTCGGTTTCTTCGCGCATTCAGCCGCTCCGAGTCGCGCTTCAGACTGTTGAGATAGCCTTCGATCATGCGTCCGCGGATAGGGTCATTTGGGTGCATCGTCTGCTCCACTCCCTGCTCGCCAGATAAATGTACGCCCAGCACTGCGGATGGTTTACGCGCCTGCCGCCTGGATGTCGCGCCAATGCAAGGTGTTGTGGTGGATGGTGAAGTAGCACATCTCGCGCAGGGTGAGCATCCCGACGGCCGGGTGCGGCAGTTGGTACGCGTCCAGATCGGCCTCCGCCCAGGCATCCAGCGCCGCCAGCAAGCGGTCGTTGCTCTCCAGCCACGTGTCGATCAGATACGCCTGCTTATCGGTCATATCCTCCGGGAAGCGATAGTTGACCGGGGTCACGTTCGGCATGTCTTCTGCGCGAACGCCTTCCGCAAGCCGTGCTTCATAGGCCGCAACCAGATCGGGATAGGTGCGCGAGGGATGATCGGCCTGCGAGAACAGCGCCGCCATGCGCTCCGGCGGCAGGCTCATAGCCTTCGCAAACGGCTTGACGCTCAAGATCAAGTGCGCCAGATATTCCGCCGCCGACCAGTTCTCGCCGGAGCGCCGGTCGAAATGCTCGGCGCTGATCGCTTGCGCGCTGTCCGCAACCGCCTGCCGGATCTGGCGCAACTGCGCGCCCAACTCTGTCGCGGTGTATGTGCCCTGCATCTCATCCCCCTTATGCGTGAAAAAGACCGTTCAGTCGGTTTTTGTCGCAAAAAAAGAGCGCCTATGCGCGCAGCGCTGATTCAACGCGCTCACGCACATGCGCGATCGCCCGCTGCACGTGGACAGGGTCGTTGTACAGGCGGCTCATGACCAGCGCGCCCTCCATAAGCGCGACAAAGATCGTCGCCTCGTAGACGCTGTCCACCTCCGGCTTGATCTCGCCGCGCGCGATGCCTTTGTCGATGATGCGGCGCACCGTCGCGGTGAACTCGTCCATGCCAGCCTGCGCCCTGGCCTTCAGCACCGGATTGCCATCATCGGCCTCGACCGCCGTGTTGAAAACCGCACAGCCGCCGGGGACTTCGGCGTCGTCGATCAACGCCTCAAAGACCTGCGCAAAGGCGATCAAACGGTCTGCCGCATGGCGGACGCGCTTGAACTCTGGCTCCAGACGGCGCGCGATCCGCCCGCGTGCAAACTCGAATGCCTCCAGCGCCAGCGCCTCCTTGCTGGGAAAGTGGTTGTAGAGTCCACCTTTCTCCAGGCCGGTCTCGCGCATGAGATCGGACATCGAGGTGCCGGAAAAGCCGCTGCGGTTGAAGATACCTGCGGCGCGCCGGATGATTTTGTCGCGCGTTTGTTCACCCTTGGTCGGCATGATCCTGGCCAAATCAGACCGTTCGGTCGGTTATTGGCAACAATACGCCCAATCTGTTGGTTTTGTCAAGCCTTCGCACTTGGATTCACGCAGGCTGGCCTTTATAATGGCCCCCTATTGTGCAAAAATGAACGCCACCGCGTATCGGCGCGCGGCTCGAATGTGACAAGGGACGATCCTTATGAAGGTCATTTTGCTTCAGGATATTTACAAACACGGCGTGGCTGGCGAAGTCGTCAGCGTCGCCGATGGTTTTGCGCGCAACTGGTTGATCCCGCAGAAGCTGGCGGTGCAGGCCACGCCCGGCGCGCTCAAGCAGGCGCAAAACCTGCGCGCCAAGGCCGCCGAGCGCCGTTCCGCGCTTGATGCGCGTCTGAACGAACTGGCGCATCAAATCGATGGTATTGAGCTTTACTTTGGCCGCCGTGCATCGCCGACCGGCAAGCTGTTCGGCTCAGTCACGACCACCGAAATCGCGCAGGAACTGCGTGAGAAGACCGGCCTGGATATCAACCGCCGCCGCATCAGCCAGACAACGCTGCGCGAAATCGGCACGCATGACGTGCCGGTGCGCCTGGGCACGGAGATTTCGCCGAATCTCAAGGTGACAATCATCCGCGAAGAGCAGTTCGCTGACTTCATGGCGAAGCTGGAAGCAGGCACGGCTCCCGAAGTTGAAGAAGCCGCCGAAGCTGAAGCGGACCTGTCTGAAATGCCGGTTGCCGAGGCCGAAGCCCCAGAGCAGGGCGAAGAAACGCCGGAAGCCGCTGAATAATTCCGCCCTTGCCGGACTTCACTGTCATCACCCGCTTGCTTCAGACTGCGCTACAATTCGAGGGCGACCCGACCGGTCGCCCTGTTGCGTTAGTCGTGTGGATGCGCCGCTGATTCTATGGATTCCCAATCGCTCGGTCGTTACCTGCGCCAGACGCGCGAAGAGCGCGAACTCACGCTTGAAGAGGCGGAAGAGCGGCTTCGCATCCGCCGCCGCATTCTGGAGTCGTTCGAGCTAGGCGCATTCGACCTGCCCAATTTCTCGCCGGTGCAGATCACGGGCTTCATCCGCAACTACGCGCGCTTTCTCAGCCTGGATGAAGACCAGGTGCTGCAATACTACGAAGCCGCCAAGATCGAAGATGCCCGCCTTGCCCGCCGCAAAGGCAAGAAGAACAAGCGCGCCACGCAGGATCTGAACAAAACACAGCCACGCAGCATCCTTGATACACAAGTCAGTGTGCCACCGCCGGTCGCCACCACCAGCGCAACCACCCATGCCTATGCCCCCGCTCGCCGTGGCCCGGGCGTCATCGGCTGGCTGCTGCGGCTGATCATCGCTGTCGCGGCGCTGGCGATAATTGCCTTCGTTGTCATCCAGGTGCTGCAATCGACGCCGGTCGGCATTCTGCCGGAAGACGAGCCATCGCCGTCGGACATCCTCGCTCAACTGCCCTCCGTGCCGACATTCACGCTTGCGCCGACGGCCACGACCGCGCCGCCCAGCGCGACACCGTTTGCCGGACAGTTGTTCAGCGGCCAGGGCGTGCAGGTGGCGATCACAATGACACAGCGTTCGTGGTTGAGCGTAGCCGTCGATGGCGCGGAGCGTTTCAGCGGCGTCGCCCGGCCAGGGACGATCCTCGAATATACGGCCACGGGTGAGATCATACTGCGCGCCGCCAATGCCGAAGCGCTGAGCGTCATCTACAATGGCCAGCGCCAGGGCACGTTCGGCAACCGAGGGCAGCGAGTCGAAGTCGTGTTTAGCACGACCGGCGTTCAGATCAGCAGCGGGCAGAATTTCGTTGAGCCGACGCCGGTCGCCAGCTTCACGCCCATCCCGACCAACGCCACTGATGTTGGCGCGCTCATCGCCGCCCTGACACCGAGTGCCACGCCCGGCCCCAGTCCGACCGCCAGCAACACCCCACCGCCGACCGATACGCCGACGGTTACATTGACACCATCGATCACGCCGACACCGACCGAGACACCGCTGCCGACGGAGACGCCGACCGCGACCAACACGCCTGGCCCCAGCCCGACGCCGACCGCCATCCTGCCGCCGCGCGAGCCGCTGTTCACTGCCACGCCGACCAAGACCGGTTGACGCGCTGACCTACGGCTTTTCGCCCGCAGCCAGCCGCCGCTCGACGTCGTCCAGCAGCGGCGGCAGATCGGCAACGCTGTCGATCACGTAGTGCGCTCCCGCCTGATACAGTCGCTGGTAGATCGGTGCGAGCCGAGCCCGCAAATCCGTCGCATCAAGCGCATCGACTTCGGCGGCGTTCATGCCTAGTTCGTTGCCGGTCTTCGCGATGCCTACCGTCCACATGCCTGCATTCAGCCCTTCGGCAATATCAGCAGGCGTATCACCAACCTTGACCAGCGCTGTCATCGGGTAAATGCCGAGCTTCATCGCGTTCATGAAGGCCATCCACGGCGCGGGGCGGCCTGCCAGGGCTTCGTCAGCGCCCACGGACGCATCCGGTTTGTAGCCCTGCGCCGCCGCAACTGGCATCAGTGCATCCAGCATCGCTCGCGTGTAACCAGTGGTTGAGCCGATCTTCAGACCGCGCGCCTGCAACACCGCTACCGCCTCGACGACGCCCGGTATCGGCGCGGCGTACTGTGCGATGACCGCGATCTGACGCGGGGCGAAATCATCGTACACGCGCTGAACGTCGGCGTCGGTTGGCGCTGCGCCGTGGACTGCCGCCCAGGCTTCACGTACACGTGGCAGCGCCAGCACAGCAGCGATGTGATCGCGCTTGTGCAGCCCCATCGGCGCGCGGGCTTCCTCTAAAGTGATCTCGACACCGTGAGCGCGAAAACCCTCGATAAAGACCATCGTCGGCGCGAAACAGCCATAATCGACCGTCGTCCCGGCCCAATCGAAGATGATCCCGCGCACCTGCTGATTGCTGGATGGCATAATCATTCCCTCATGCGTAGACCTGCCGCGTTATTCTAACGCGCGCCGCTGCCACCTACCGCACAGGGATCGTCATATCGCGAGCGCGTTCCAGACGGTCTGCGTACACGTCGAGTTGGGCGCTGTGTTCGCGCTTGTGCCCATAGGACGTATAGACGACGAAATCGTCAACCGAGTATTCCTCACCATACCAGGGCAGCGTTCCGGTCTGGCGCAGTTGCTCCGGCGTGAACTGATGCGCCAGCGCCAGCACCTGTGCGTGGGCCTGTCGGTAATCAGCCATGATCTCGTCGAAGGTTTTGTCCCGGCAGCGCGCGACCATCTCGTCGTTGAAATCGTCGCCGAGCCGCATCATGTCTTCCAGCACGGGCGTCGGCGGATCACCTTTCATCAGGCCGAAAACGCCGACCAGCACCCACTCATAGGATGCCAGATGCGCCATAATATCTTTCACCGACCAGCGGCCACAGACACCGCTCGACTCGCGCGATCTTTCCGGCACACGCTTCAGCGCGGTCATCAGCGTTGCATCCCCGTACTTTAGAATCGCAGGCAAATCCATCGGCTCCCCCTTCAGTCCACCAGGATCAGCTCGTAGTTCTGGCGTGGATAGGCCAGCTTGAACCCGGCTGCTTGTAAATTACGATACGACGGATTCGGCTTTTCTGCCGAATGATAATCCGTCTCTGTGATAAAAGTATGACAGCCGAGATCAAGGCCGTCGCGGATGCGCCGGGCGATGAGCGCGCGCTGGATGCCCTGCCGCCGGTAATCCGGGTGTGTCGCACCCATGTTGAGATGTCCGACACCATCGTGAACGAACAACACACTGCTGCCGACCGGGCGCTCGCCATCAAAAGCCAGATAATAGTGCCAATCGGGACGCCCCATCGGCGCGATAAACAATGGCTTGAGTTGATCCGGCATCCCGAACGCGGTCGTCACGAGATCAGCGAATGCGTCGGCCCTGGCGGCATCGATGCGTTCGATACGGTACGGCAAGGCAAATGCTGGCGGCGGCGCAGCGTCACGGTAGAGCTTCATCCAGGGGCGAGTGCGATGCAGCCCACGCGCCAGCAATCGCGCTGCCAGATCGTCCGGCTGCGCCGCCGGACTGATCTGCACCTGGTAGTTGCCACCGCAGGCCGCCCGCAAATATGTCAGTGCCTGATCGAGCACATCGTCGGTCGCCGCCTCGCGCAGCCCCAATCCAAGCAGCCGATTACAGAAGATCTGGGGCGCTGTCTTCATGTTGAGAGCAATGGCAGAGCCAAAGCGCGCAATCTGTATGCCGTGTGCCTGAGCGAAGGCGGGTGCGAGCGCGCCGAACATTTCGGTATACACATGCGCTTCGCCGAACTCGACCGTTTCGGCCAGCACGCGCAGTTGCGGATCAATCGTCTTCATGACGCAGCTTTCCTGAGATAGATACCCACTTGTATGAGCATCGCGAGGCCAAACATCGCCTAGCATAAGCCAGATGATGCACACTGTCCTCGACCGTTGGATTATTCTGCGGATTATTCGCCACCGAGCGTTGCCGTCAACCCCTCGCGTGTATTCAGCGACGCCGGCAGCAGCCCGTTATCAAGCAGACGGGTTTTGCCATAGCGCACGACCATCGACATCAGCAGTGGCGACTCGGTCGGCTGATCGACCTCCGCCAGGGTGCGCGGGTCGTTGAGACTGACGTACTCGACCTCGCCACCGCAGTCCGCCAGCACAGCCAGCGCCGCAGCCCGCAGCCCTTGCGGATCACACTCACCTGCGGTGTAGGCTTCGCCCGCCGCCTGCAGCGCACGATGCAGCGATGTTGCATTCTGCCGCTGCTCGGTCGTCAGGTAGACGTTGCGCGAACTCATTGCGAGACCGTCCGCCTCGCGCTCGGTTGGGATGACGGCGATGGTCAGCGGGAAGTTGAGGTCACGCACCATCTGTCGAATGACGACCACCTGCTGCGCGTCCTTCTGGCCAAAATAGGTCGTGGTCGGCTGTGTCAGATTGAAGAACTTGGCGACGATGGTCACCACGCCCTGAAAGTGCCCTGGCCGCGCCGCGCCTTCCAGACCTTCGGTCACGCACTCGACTGTGACATGTGTTTGGAACCCCGGCGGATACATCACCTCCGGCGACGGCGTGAAGACAACATCGACCCCCGCAGCGCGCAGCAAGTCGAGATCGCGCTCAAGCGGGCGCGGATACTTGCTCAAGTCCTCGCCTGGCGCGAACTGCGTCGGATTGACGAAGATCGTCGCCAGCACGTGGTCGTGATCCTGGCGGGCGGCGCGCACCAGCGCCAGATGCCCCTCATGCAGCGCGCCCATCGTCAGCACCACACCAACGCTTTGGCCCAGCGCTGCACGTGCGCCGCGTAAGTCCGGGATCGTCTTTACCACACGCACGATTTGCTCCTCTGAGAGTGGTTCCGGGTTCACAATTCAAGGGATGCGAAGGTCATCGCCCGCTCTTGCTCAAGATGGCGTAGCGCCCCAGGCTCACGAGCGCCTGCGCCTTATGGCGCATCACTTGTCTTCTGTCTCCGTGCCGTTGAGTTGAGCCAACACTTCCGGCTTCATGGCGAAGGCGTGTTCATCGGTCGGGAAACGCCGATTCTTCACGTCGTCCACATAGCTGGCGATGGCCTCGCGGAAGACTTGCGCGCCCTCGGCATAGCGGCGCACGTGGCGCGGCTGAAACGCATCGAACAGGCCGAGCAGATCGTGAAACACCTGCACTTGGCCGTCACAGTGTGGCCCGGCGGCGATGCCAATCGTCGGAATACGCACCTGCTCGGTGATCATCTTGCCCAGTTCGACCGGCACGCCTTCGACGACCATGGCGAACGCCCCGGCATCTTCCACAGCCTGCGCATCGGCCAGCAGCTTACGGGCGGCATCGACATTATCGCGCCCCTGTACGCGCATCCCGCCGTATTTGTGGATGCTCTGCGGCTGCAAGCCGACGTGCCCCATCACCGGGATGCCTGCCTGGACGATGCGCGCAATTGTCGGCGCGAGATAGGTGCCGCCTTCCATCTTGATCGCGCCCACACCGCTCGCCTGCATCAGACGCCCGGCATTTGCCAGCGCCTGTTCCGGGCTGATGTTGTAGGTCATAAATGGCATGTCGCCAACCACCAGCGGTTGTGTCGTCACGCGGGTGACGATCTGCGCGTGATAGATGATGTGATCGAGTGTGACTGGCAGCGGCGTCTGATGCCCCTGGATGACCATGCCCAGCGAGTCGCCCACGAGCAGCATCGGCACCCCCGCCAGTTCCGCCAGCCGGGCGCTCGTCTCGTCATAGGCGGTCAGCATCGCGATTGGCGTGCCATCTTCCTTCAGCTTATGAATATCCCGAACCGTAAATCTGGAAGCGGCTGTCATAGCGCTATCCTTCCTCTCCAGACGGCACAATTAGACCGTAAAGGTTCACAACAGACAATTGACACTTGCTCAGGGCGATTGCATCTACAGATTAAGAAACACTATTCATGGCTCTGGAGATACCAGTAGCGGTAGACCTCGCGGAAACCAATCCTGGAATATAGACGCAGCGCCGAGGCGTTATCACACATCACCTGCAAATAAGCGCCGTGTGCGCCCTGGCTCGCGCCCCATTGCAGCAGCGCCTGCACGAGCGCCGTGCCGTAACCACGCCCGCGCTGCTCGGCGGCGATGATGAGCGAGTACAGGCCAAGCCAGCCGCGCTCCAACACGCCCAACCCCATGCCGACCGTCTCGCCGGCGCGCGCCAGCCGGAAACAGCCCATCTGGGCCGTGATGGCGGCGTACATGCCGGGTGTCTCCATCAACGGGCGCTCCGCCGGGGTGTGCAGTTGCCTGATCTCGGCCTGCCAGGTGTCATCTGCCCGTGGCAGCATCTCCAGCGTCAATCCATCGGGCAGCACGGGCGCTGCACCCACAGCCAGAGCGCAGATTTGGATGCTCGTCAGGCAGTCTTCGACGTAGCCACGCGCGATCAGGGCGGCGGCGAGCGCCGACGGCTCCCAGGTCGAGATCATCTTGAAGACGATACGCCGTCCATGCGCGCGGTAGAACATCTCGCAGTAGTCGATTTTTCCGCCGAGCGGCAGCGTCGAGGGTGCATACGCCTGAGCCGAATTCGCCCGCCGCATCGGGCTATCGGCGACGCGCAGCAGCCATCCGTCGTAGTCTAGCGTAAGGCGCGCGGGCAGGGCGTGGTTGGATATATCCTCAAGCGTATGCACGAGCGACATTGGCGCAGCTTTCCGACGATCAACACTCAGGCGTCATCGGCCAGTAAGCGGGCAAGCATGTGCGTATCGACGCCGCGTGCCTCAGCCAGCGGCAGCGTCGCCCGCGCCAGCGCCCGGTAGACCTGCGTCACCTGGGGATCGTATGCCACCAGTGCCGCCAGATGCGCCGCGATTGTCCCGGCGTCGCCGCGCACGAGCGGGCCGGTTAGCGCGTCGGGAATACCGCGCTGCCGGATGTTCTCAACCGTGCCCGCGAGCAGCGGTTGGAGCGCGGCGGCGGCCTCTTGCTCCGCGCCTAATGACGCCAACAGTCGCTCGGCCAGCGCATACAATGTGACCGTGTAGTTGCTGGCGATGCTCAGCGCCGCATGATAGAGCGCCTTGCCACCCGGCGGGATCATCAGCGCCCGGCCATCCAGCGCGGCAACGAGATCGCTCAACCACATGCGGAGAGGCTCGTCGCTTGCCTCGATGGCGAAGGCGATACCGGCCAGGCTTTCGGCTATGCCGCTGAACGGGTAGGCGGGATGCAGCGAGCCGGTCATGATGCCCTGAGCTGCAAGCGGCGCGAGCACGTCGAGCGAATGCGCGCCCGATGTGTGGATGACGGCTTTCGGTGTCTGCGTGTCGATGGTCACCGTCTCTGCCACAGCCGAGATCGCATCATCCGGGATGGTCAGCAGGGTGAGATCGGCCAGCGCAATGACTTCCGCCGGAGATGATACGACGATTGCATCCACGGCCTCCGCCAGCGCCTCGGCGTGCGCCCGGTCACGGCTGGCAACAGCCACGATGCGATAGCCTCGCGCCTGGCTCAGGCGTGCGAGCGAGCCTCCCACTTTGCCCGCGCCGACGATGCCGAGCGTTGGGCGTGCCTGGTCGCTGCTCATGGCTGCTGTGTGCCGAGCGGCGTCGCCGTCGCCGGGGGATCGGTGACGTAGATAGTGACTTCGCAGGAGGCTTTGACCGCCGCCGTTACGTCGAACACGGTCAGGCGGAAGCGATACTCGCCGCGATCATAGATTGACGGCGTGAACTGGCCGAGTTCGCCCAACTCGCGCACCGGGGAGGTGCTCTGCGTCAGGACGCCGAAGTTGCTCAATGCGCCGCCCATCAATTCCAGGCGGTAGAAGGCGAAATTGTCCGTGGTCGCCACCCCGCGCACGATCATCGGATCGAAGACGATCATGCCGTTGGCGGGTACCTGGAGCTGCGCATCCGGCGACTCGCAGCCAACCGCCACCGGCGCATTGCGAATGATCGTGCCGACAGCTGTCGGCGTCAGCGTCGGCGTCGCCAGCGCACGCTGCACCAGCAGATCAGGATTGATGACCACGTTGCTCGTATCCGGCACGAACGGATCGCCACCCGCTTCCGGCACCGGTGTTATGAAACTGCCGTCGTCGGGCTGGATCGCCTGCACCAACGCTGCCTGATCGAGCTGTGCCCTCAGCGTCGGGGCCATCACCTGCTGAACGCCGAGCACAAACAGCGCAGCCTCGATCAACAGCACGAGCCGGGTGAATGCCGCCACCTGCTGGCCGCGCGCCAACTCTCGCTCCAGTTCATAGCGAGTCGCGCGATACTCGCCGCGCGCGCGCAGCAGCGTTCGCAGCGTCAGCAGCAGGCCGAGCACCAGGAAAATGTAGAGGCCGAGCGCAATTTGCTCGATGAAGAAAACAAGTCCACTCATGATGATCGGCAGTCAGACTTCAGCATCTGACTCCTTATCTCACCGTCCAAAAGCCTGCCGTTCACGCCTGCCCGATGCCCGCGAGCACACCGCGCAAAATTGCCGTCATCCTGGGGACGATGATCTTGCCTGCTTCCAGCACTTCTTCATGGTTGGCGTCCGCGTCAACATCGAGCGAGTCGATACCGATGTTGGTGATGCCGGAGAAGGCCAGCACCCGCATCCCGCCGTGCCGCGCCGCAGTCACTTCGTGTACGGTTGACATACCGACAGCATCCGCCCCAATCGTGCGCAGCATCCGGATCTCGGCAGGCGTCTCGAAGTTCGGCCCGGCCACGCAGGCATAGACGCCTTCGCGCAAGTTGACGTTCTCCGCCTCGGCAGCGCGCCGCGCCAGCGCCGCTAACTGCCGGTCATAGGCCTGCGCCATGCCGATGAAGCGCGGCCCAACTCGCTCATCATTCGGGCCGATCAGCGGGTTATGCCCGGCCATGCCGACCAGATTAATGTGATCGACGATCAGCATCACGTCGCCGACAGCAAAGCCCTTGTTGACGCCGCCGGCAGCATTGGTCAGGATGACGGTTTCCACGCCGAGCAGGCGCATCAGGCGGATGGCGAACGTCACCTGTTCCATGCTGTAGCCTTCGTAGAAGTGCGTCCGCCCCTGCTGCATGATCACTGGCCCCCCGACCCACTGCCCGATTACCAGCCTGCCGGCATGTCCAAACACGGTAGAACGCGGGAAGCCAGGGATATCCTCATACGCAACAGCCACAGCCGATTCGACTTCCTCAGCCAGCGCACCCAGGCCGGAGCCAAGCACAATGCCGATTCTAGGTGTCTGCGTTGTGCGGCTGCGGATCACCTCGACAGCGCGCGTATAGTCTTCCTGGCTGTAAGTCATGGCGTCAGCTCCTGCTGGCGAACACAATTAGATGGCTATTATACCGCGTCACCAGGCTAATCTTTATCCCCGGCGCTGGGAGGCGCTTTTCAGGAACGTGAGTTGCCCTGTTAACTGCTCATGGGCAGAGTCGGGCGCAGCCTGCGCAAGCGGGCGGGCAGCAGTGGTGCCAGCCGTGCCCATTCATCTGCCGAGAGTGGGCGCAGTGCGATAAGCACCGCCACATAAACGCCAATCGCGGCCAGCAGGGCCGGGAGCGGCGCAATCGTCCAGCCAGGGACTACGACGGCCAGCATTGCCCCTGTAGCCACCACAGGTCGCCAGATGAGATCGAGCCAGTCGATTTTGCCCACGCTGCGCTGCATTAGAATGGCAAACGGGATCAGCAGCGCCAGCTCCGAGAAGATCGTCGTCACCGCCGCCGCCTGGAAACCATAGCGCGGAATGAAAATCAGATTGGTAACGAGGTTGAAGGTCACGCCGATGACGAAGGCGCGCGTGATCATGCGCTGCAAGTCGAGGGCGATCAGCGCATACTGCGTCAGGCTGTTCATCCAGCCGATGGGGATGCTCCAGATCATCAACTGGAGGGCGATAGCGCCTTCGGGCAAATATTGCTGGCCGGCCAGAACATCGGTCAGGAAGTAAGCCGCGACCGTGAAAAAGATGGCTGCGGGCAGCGCCACCATCACCAGCAGTTTGACCGCCAGTTGGTAGACACGGCGAAAGGCAGCGCGGTCGTTGTGCGCCTGGCGCGACATGATCGGCAGCAGAGCCTGGGTGAAGAACGACGGGATGATGTTGATCGCCTCGACCCATTTGTAGGCCTGGCTGTACTGGCCGACCATGGTCGCGTTATGGATGGCTTCGATCAAAATCACGTCGATCTTGAAGAAGATGCTGGCCAGGAAGTGGTTGAGCATGAGCGGGTAGCTCTCGCCGACCATGCTGCGCATCAGTGCGGCATCGAGTCCACGAGCTGGCGCGGCGGCTTCCACAGTGGATGGTGTGTGTGCCAGCAGCGGGCGCGCATACCACCAGAGGATCGCGAGTGTGATGACGTTGGTCAGGATACTGGCCGCGGCCAGCCCGACGAAGCCATAGCCAAGCAGCAGCGCCGCCAGCCCGAAGACGGCCTTGCACATGGTGCTGACCGTCGCTACTGCCGCCGGAATCTCGGCTTTCTCGTGGGCATAGTAGACAGCGGTCAGGCCGGTGCTCAGGCTGTTGGGCGCAAGGCCGATATAGAGCAGAATGATGGCGAGGATAGCGTTGGCAGCCAGCGGTTCGCTGCCAGTCGCCTGGCGCGTGATGAGAAAGCCGATTAACAGCGGCACGCCGATCAACGCCAGGATCAGGCGCAGAGCGCTGGTGTTGACGAACAGGCGGCGTGTCTGCGCGCGGTTGCGGGCGGCCTCGCGCGTGACATACAGATTCAGACCGAAGTTAGTGAAAATATCGAACCAGCCGAAAACGATGATGGCGTAGTAATATAACCCGGCGTCGTTCGGGCCGAGCAGACGGAGCATTACGGCGGCGAACGCGAAGTCGATGCCGCGATTGAACAGATTGAGCACGATGGGGGCGATGCTGTTCCTGGCGACGCGGGCAGTTGTGCCGCGTTCATCCTCCGGCACGACGACGAAAGCGCGCCAGAGCCACGCGCCGATCATGAGCACAGCCAGCGCCGCACCGATGAAGGTAGCGAACGCGCCGACCTGGAAGCTGGTCGGGCTGTAGACAAGGCGGACGGTGATCTGCCCATTGTCGAGGGCGATCTGCTGTGCTTCCGCCAATTCCGCACCCTCGTAGAGCGGCCCGATGATCGAGCGCGAGACGTTCATCCCCATCAAATTACCGAACAGGCGCTCAATCGGGATCTGCTGTTCCGTGTCTTCCCCGCCATCGCGCGGGCGCACGAAGGCGCGCCAGCCAGGCGCATACGTCTCGCTGACGACCAGCCAGGACGTCTGCTGCGTGACGTTGGCGTGCAGCACCTGCTCGCGCCCGGTATCCGCGCCGCGCGTCACGTCGAAGCCGATGCCAAAGTTCATGTCGATGGTCGGGCGCTCGGAGTCGTCGTAAAGCTCCGCGACGTAGGCACGCGGGAACACGCCGTGCTCCCAGATACGCACCGCCTCGTCTTCATAGGCCAGCCGCCACGCCGCTGGGATCCGCCGTGGATCAATGCTGGTCGTCAGGTCTTCCGGCAGCGAGAACTCGCGCGACGTGATGACGTAGCGCACGTTGAGCAGGCCGAGCAACGGCGACTCTAGAGCGTCGCGCAGGCGGGTGTCGTAGCCCATCGCCGCATATTGTTCGTCGGTGTAAAGCGGGGCGACGCGGTTGAATTCCAACTGTGGCTGCGGCGCAAGCTGCTCCATGAAATCGACGTACTGGCCGGAGATGATGCTCTCGTAGCCGCGGATGTCGTCGAAACCGTAGCGCATCCCCAGATTAGCGTTCAGGATTTTGCCGCGTTCGCCCAGGGTCGGATCGTCGATTGTCGTGTAGCGCCAGTCGCCCAGTTGGCCTTGCAGCCACTCGATGGCAGGCGGTGTGAAATTGAGCAGCGCGGGGTCGGATGCCGGGTTGAAATCCCACGAGGCGATCATCAGGTCGACCGCGATGAGCGCGACGACACCGATCTGCCAGGCAGTGGACAGGCGGCCAAGCGCGCCGCGGCGCCCGGCCCAGCCGACGATCCAGCGCGTCGGAAAAGCGGTGGGCGATGCCAGCGCAAAGACCAGCCCCGCGCCAAGCAGCAGCAGACCGAAGACGAGCACGTTGGTGAACTCGTAGCTGTAGAAGGCGCGCGCGTCCGGGAAGGCGTTGACGGCCTGCGCCATGCCTTCGAAGATGCGCGTAACGAGCGGCTCGACCTGAGCGTAAAAGATGCGCGAGAACGCCAGCCCGATCAGCGTGAGCAGGCCGAGGGCGCTCAGGCCGCAGCCGATGCCGCGCGTGAGACGTAGTTCGCGTGGCGCGGGCGCAGTAGACTGGCGACCTGTGACATCCGGCAGCGCGGCCAGCAGCCGCTGTGCGCCGAAACCGGCCAGGGCGGCCACCGACAGCGTCAGCGCGAAGACCCAGCGGAAAGGCGAATGCAGCTGGTCGATGCCCGGCAGGGTGTAGTAAAGCAGGGCGTAGGTCGGCAGGCCGAACATGAACGTCAGCGAGAGCAGGCCAAGCAGTGCGAAGATGATCTTGTGGATGCCGGGCGGCGGGTCATGCTGCGCCCGCTTTCGCGGAAGAAGCGCATAAACAGCCAGCGCCAACGGCAGAATGCCGACGTAGAGCGCCGCTTCGACGTAGTTCTTGATGCCCCACTCGGTATTCGTGACCGGCGCGCCGAGGGCATTGACTGTCAGGGGGACGTTCTGGCCGGTGAAAACGTCGAAGACTGAGTGGTGCGCCGGGCTGCCGTAGAAGTTCGGCATGGCGAACTGGAGCAGATCGCGCATCGGGTGCGCCCAGCCAAGGATTTGATCAAGCGACGCCGAGCCAACGCGGAAGTTGGTGCTGGCCGCCTCGAAGATCGGGATGAACTGCACCGCTCCAAGCGCCAGACCGAGCACAATCATGAGCACGATCCAGACACCGCGCGCGATCACCGGGCGCAGCGCGGCGGCGATGGGCGTACCTGCCGTCCGCCTGGCCGTGATCAGATCGCCAAGCAGGCGCAGCGCGGCATAGAAGGCAGTCACCAGCAGCGTGTAGTAGGTGATTTCGACGTGTCCGGAGAGGATGTTGCAACCGAGCGCAGCCGCCCCGATCACCATCCAGATCGGCGTCACCGGGCGACCACGGATCGGCTGCGCGCGAATAACATACTCGGTAGCCAGCAGAATCAACGGCAGCCAGATGGCCGCGCCGATGATCATCGGGAAGACGACGCTGATGACGAAGAAGGCGCTCAACTGATAGGTGATGCCCGCGACCGCGCCGCCGAAGCGTCCAGCGCCCAACGCGCGCAGGAATAGGTACATGAAGACACCCGCCAGCCACAACTGCGACGCGGTGTACCAGCCGTAGGCCGCCGGGAGATCCATGACGTAGAAGATGGCGCTGAAGGGATAGAGCACGGCATGCTGCCCGGCAGCGAAGAACGGGATGCCGCTGAATTGATGCGGATTCCAGAGCGGAAATTCGCCCTGGGCTAACTGCGTGCGGATGAAGCTGCGGAACTGCATGTTTTGCAGCACCAGATCCGAGAGCAGGTGGTTGTGCGGGATAGCCGGAGCCTGGGCGACCTCGCGGTAAGTCGCGTAGGGTTCGTATTGGTAGATGTTTTCCGCCGGGAGCAACGTGTACCCGCCAGCCGTCTGCTGCCAGAACAAGATCATTGGCAATAGCAGAAGCAAGGCAATAATGGCGAGATCAGGAAGGCGTCGGCGCATACATCCTCGTGGGTGCAACCCTGGCCCGGCGTACAGTACAGACGCCGCCTCGGCAGGCACAAGATTGCGAATTTCGCGGACGTTACTATACTCACGAGCGGCGCATCTGTCGATTGCGCGTCAGGAAATCATCGGCTAGAGATGGACAACCACCATGCGGATCAAACCCACGCTGTTCTGGATCATGACTATCTGTTTGCTCGTCTGGGCAATCCCCGCCGCCGCGCAAACCTGCCCATGCGCCGAGCCACCGCCCACCATCGAGCAGCTTGTGCCGGAAGTGATCGCCAGTTTCCCGCACGACAGCGGCTCGTTCACGCAAGGGCTGCTGGTGCACGACGGCACGTTCTACGAGAGCGCCGGGGAATACGGCAACTCCGACGTGCGCCAGGTGACGATTGAGACGGGCGAAGTCATCCGGCAGGTGGATTTGACCGAGCAGATCTTCGCCGAAGGGCTGACGCTGGTCGATAATCAACTGATCCAACTGACGTGGCGCGAGAATATCGCCATTACCTGGGATCTGGAGACACTCCAACCGGTCGGACGCTATCTCTACGAGACCGAAGGCTGGGGCATCTGCTACGATGGCGAGCAGATCTACATGAGCGATGGCAGCAGTAACCTGTTTGTGCGCGATGCGCTGTCGTTCCGCTTGCTGGCGATGCTGCCGGTGACACAGGATGGCGTACCGGTACGTAACCTGAATGAACTTGAATGCGTCGGCGATCACGTCTACGCCAATGTGTGGCAGGCGAACACGATTGTGCGCGTCCAGAAAACGACCGGCTACGTCGACGCGGTGATCGATGCTTCGAATCTGGTCAACCAGGAACCGAGCGTACTGGCGGAACTCAGCCCGATGGCAACGGCCATGGCACAGGCAGCGACGCCGCAGCCGGAGGTCACGCTGACGCCGAGCCGCGCCGTGCTCAACGGCATTGCCTACAATCCCACTACAGATACGTTCTATCTGACGGGCAAGCTCTGGTCAACGGTCTACGAGGTGCGCCTCGTGCCGGTGGGGGGATAGCTTTCGACAGGCAGCGCGAGGCTGTTGATAGACCACCAAGAGGTTCTGCTCTCCATGCTGTAATTAGCCAGAGTGAGCGAGGGATTACTGACGATGGCTGTGCAAACATCTATACGCATGTCGGCGGCAGAATTCGAGGCGCTGCCGGAGAGCAGCTTCCCGACGGAACTGATCGAGGGGGAACTTGTGGTGCGCGGCGTCCCGATCATTAATCATCAGCGGGTGGTCGGGAATACCTATCAGATGTTGGCGAAGGCTGTACCCAATGGCGAGGTCTTCGTCGCGCCGGTCAGTGTCAAGTTCGACGATGCCAACTTCTTCCAGCCGGATGTCCTCCGGGTGGCCGCGAGCAGCACGTGCGAGATCACACGCGATGGTCTGAACGGCGCTCCCGATCTGGTGGTCGAAGTCCTCTCACCAGGCACGGCCAGTACCGATCGCGGGCACAAGTTCCGTACCTATCAGGCCCATGGCGTACGCGAATACTGGATCATCGAGCCAGAACTCCGCTTTATCGAAATCTGGCAGTTGATGAACGGCATCTTCGTCCAGCACGGCGTTTATGAAGCGGACGAGAGCTTCACCTCGCCGCTGCTCGGCCAGACGATTGTGCTCCCTGCCATTCTACCCACCGAGGAGCAGAGGTAGACCGCCCTCACACCCCGAACGCTTGCTTGAGCGCGTCGCGCATGACGGTTTCCGGTGGCGTCTCGCCCGTCCACATCTGAAAGCCGATCACACCCTGGAAGACCAGCATCGACAGGCCATCGAGCGTGCGCAGGCCGCGCTCGGTCGCCGCGCGCAGGAACGGCGTGCTCGGCGGGTTCGGGATCACGTCGCAGACGAGCAGATTGGGCGACACATCACCGAGCACCACATCGGGCATGGCATCGACATCGGGATAGAGGCCGATGCTGGTCGCATTGACGAGAATGTCCACGTCGCCGCCGACGTGATAGGTGCTCGTCCAGGGCAGGAAGGTCGCCTTCGCCCCCGTCCGCACGATCAGATCGCTGGTCATCGTCTCGCCACGTTCGACGCTGCGGTTGACGACCACGACCTCCGCCGCCCCGGCCAGCGCCAGTTCGACGGCGATGGCCCGCGCCGCACCGCCCGCGCCGAGCAATACTATCCGTTTGCCCGCCGGATCAATGCCAGCGTCCTCGCGCACGCCGCGCAGAAAGCCTTTGCCGTCGGTGTTTTCGCCGACGAAGCGCCCTTCGCCGTCGCGACGCACTGTGTTGACCGCGCCGATCATCTGCGCATCCGGTGCAATCGCATCCAGCAACGGGATCACCGCGACTTTGTGCGGGATCGTCAGGTTGATGCCACGGAAGCCCATCGCTTTCGCCCCGATGATAGCCGACGGCAGTGACTCCGGGTGTACCTCGATGGTCAGATAGCGCCACTGCAAGCCGAGCGCATCGAACGCCGCCTGCTGCATGACACAGGTCGGGTTTTCCGCCACAGGATAGCCAAACACGCCAGTCAGTTCTTCTTTGTAGTTGGTCGCCATGATGAAAATCTCTTGGTATTGCTAACTCAGGTAAAATTGAACCGCAAACCATCCATAAACGCAACGTAGGGATGCCATTCTTGGCATCTGGCCCGGAAGCGACGTACATAAACGAAGGGACACGATGGCAAACACGGCGAACCGCAAACCCAGCCTGGGCGCGCGCGGCGAACAGATCGCACGCGAGCACCTGACGCGCCAGGGCTACACGATCCTGGCGACGAACTGGCACTGTGCTTTCGGCGAACTCGACATCGTCGCGCAGCAAGGCGAGACGATTGTCTTCGTCGAGGTGCGCGCGCGCCGCGCCGGATCGGATCAGGCGTTCGCCAGCATCACGCCGCGCAAGCAG
This sequence comes from Anaerolineae bacterium, assembly GCA_023382675.1. Classification (GTDB taxonomy): domain Bacteria; phylum Chloroflexota; class Anaerolineae; order Aggregatilineales; family Phototrophicaceae; genus Flexifilum. Next base: position 23,983 of record JAHDWN010000041.1, on the reverse strand, counting down.
CAGAAGCTGATCCTGGCGGCGCAGGCATTCCTGAGCGTGCACAACTTGGAAGACGCACCCTGCCGCTTCGACGCCATCGCTCTGAGCGCCGCACCTGGTGGCACACTGCGCCTCGATCACGCGGAGGATGTCCTTGGCTGGTGAACGCGCGCTGCCGCTTCTCGTCATCCTCGGCCCAACAGCCAGCGGCAAGACCGGAGCCGGTATCGCGGTAGGGCAAGCGCTCAGCGGCGAGATCGTCAGCGCGGACAGCCGCCAGATCTACCGCTACATGGACATCGGCAGCGCCAAGCCGACCCCGGAGCAACGTGCGCTCGTGCCGCATCATCTGCTCGATCTGGTTGATCCAGATCAGACGCTCAGCGTGGCAGCATGGCTGGCGCAGGCACACGCCGCCATCGCCGACATCCACGCACGCGGGCGGCTGCCGCTGCTCGTCGGTGGCACCGGGCAGTACATCACGGCGTTGATCGAAGGCTGGACGATCCCGCGCGTACCGCCGGACGAGCAACTGCGCGCAGATCTGGAGCACTTCGCCGCTGAACACGGCGCGATGGCCCTGCATGATCGGCTGCGCGCCCACGATCCGGCTGGCGCGGACAGCATCCACCCGAACAACGTGCGCCGGGTGATCCGCGCACTAGAAGTCTGCGCAGCGACCGGCAAACGCTGGAGTGATCTCCGGCGCAAGCAGCCGCCGCCCTACCGCATCCGCCAATATGGGCTGACAATGGCACGCGAGCAGCTCTATGCCCGTGCCGATGCGCGCCTCGACCAGATGATGACCGATGGCTTCCTGGACGAGGTTCATGATCTTCTGGCGCGAGGCTATGGCCGCGAACTGCCGTCGATGAGCGGCCTCGGCTATGCGGAATTGACGGCGCATCTGCTCGACGGCGAGCCGCTCGACGCGGCGGTGTTACGCGCCAAACATAACACCCACGACTTCATCCGCCGCCAATACACCTGGTTTCGCGGGCACGACGGCGGCAAGATTCTATGGCAAGATGGAGAGACGCTGGCTATAAATGCGTTGATCGAAGACGCGGCGGGCTGGCTCAAGCAGGAATGAGGAACGTGGGATGAGGCACGGGGCAAAAACTCCGACGGCAAACTGCGGCGCGCGCAGTATCATCAACAGAACCGGGTGGTAATCCATGTTTCGCAGGTCGAGCAATCCCAACCTGATCGTCGGCATCTTCTTGCTGATTGTCCTGTCGCTGTTCCTCAGCCCGAACTTCCTACCACGCTTCGTCTCGGACATCGCGCCGGAAATCTACAGCGGCATCCCCTGCCAGTGGCTGCGGCGCGCAGATGACCGCGCCAATCACCAATCGCTGCTGGGACGGGCCGTGACGAATCCGTTCGAGTTAAGCGTCAGCCTGGGCCCATTCCCGCAGCAGGGCAGCGACATCTGGGAGATCCGGATCACGCTGCGCAACAACTCACTCGGCACCGTGCCGATTGTTTACGACCCGGCACAGGTGAGCATCGGCGATAACGGCACCAGCGGCATGGGTTTGATCTTCACACCGGCGAATGCGCTGCAAGGTCAGTTTGCGCGCGGCACCGATCCACAGGCATTCCCCGAAACGCAAATTCGTCTCCTTGGCCCCCGCCAGAGCTGCATTCACGTCGTCGAAGTGCCTGCAGGTAACGTCCTGGTCGATCCATCGTTGACGAGTGGTTCCGCGCAGGTGAAGGCCTATTATCGCGGCGTAACCCGTGGCTCGATTGTTCAATCGCAAGGCATCGTTGCGACGCCGATCTACAACGATCAAGGTTTGTGGGTGGGGTATGCCGAATCCGATTCGGTGGAGATAAGCACAACGCCGCTCCAGCAGTAAGCAGCGTTCACTCGAACTGGCGTAATACTGGCGGTATAATAGAGGGGATTATCCCCGTCGATGAGACGGTTTATTCTGTGGAACAGGAGCTGTTCGAATGGCAGACGCAGCCGCTGAACGCCCGATATTCATTCTCAGCGACGACAAGCAGGGTGAGCGCGAAATCGAAATGGCGCTCGACAGCTTCACCTTTGGACGCGGCGAGGAATGTGATATTGTGCTGCCCGAGCGACAGGTTTCGCGCGTACACATACGCGTCTACCGCGAGGGCGAACAGTACTTCATTGAAGATCTCGACAGCAAGAATGGCACCTGGCTGAACGGCCAGCAGATCAAGGGCGTCCACCGGCTGTTTGACGGCGACGAGATTCACCTGGCGCTGGCGGTGCGGATGCAGTTCATCGGCAGCGGATCGACCGCGCCGCTTCCCTTCGAGCCGCCCGCACAGATGACGAGCCGCATTCGTATCGACCCCCAGGCGCGGCGCGTCTTCATCGGCGGCAAAGAAATCGACCCGCCGCTCAGCCCGCCACAGTACCGGTTGGTGGAACTCTTGATCGGCAATGCCGGGCGCATCTGCACCCGCGACGAGGTCGTGACCGTCGTCTGGCCGGATGCGATCGCTGACGGGGTGAGCGAGCAGGCGATTGACGCGCTCGTGCGGCGCCTGCGTGACCGGCTGGCCGAGATCGAACCCAACTGGCAGTACATCGTGACCGTGCGCGGGCATGGCTTCCGGCTGGACAACCCCGAAGCATAGACGACTTGCTTAGTGTCACGCCTCCATATCCTGACGAAAGCGATCTTTGCGAGCACCGGTCAACGCGCCGCACCGCCTCGTCAATCGCCTGCCTCAGTGGTCGGCCTCCGCTCTGATGCTGGAGGTCACGGGCGGCGCATCCTGGCTGCGGTAGTCGTCGGGATAAAACGAGTCAATGTTGCCCGCATCGATGAAGGTGTGATCAATGTAGACCGCTGGCGGGACCGGCTCGCCGCCAAGCAGCCTGAGAGCGATCTTGAGAATATGCTCGCCGTAGCGTTCGGGCATAAACGAGGTCGAGCCAATGACCGGGGAGTCCGACTTGCGGATCTCGTCGCGAATCAACCGGTCGGCTCCCTGGCCGACAATCGCCGTGGTCGATTGGCGCTCCAGGGCAGCGACAGCGTGTAATGCCCCCAACGCAGCATCATCATTGAAGCAGAGGAAGGCATTGCGGCTGTTTTCGGGCAATCTCACCAGCGCATCATAGACATTGCGATAGCTCGTCTGGCTGGTATTGCCGCTGTCGAGAAAGATCAGTTTGTCCGCCTCCAGATGACCGACCGCATCCTGCAAGCCGTGCAACTGGCCTTGAATGCGCGCGGCGGGCAAGACACCCGCGCGGCGTTCTTCCAGGGCCAGGACGTAATCGACTTCTCCAAGCCAGTGCCGCTTGATCCAGCCACCTAGAGCCTCACCGGCCAATTTCCCGGAAACGAAGTGATCGACGCCAAAATAGGTCGCGCCCACCATCGGGATGTCAATCGCGATCACCGGAATCTGGTGCTGCTTGAACTTGTTCATGAGAATGTGACCCGCGCCTTCATCGATTTGATACTCGATCACGAGATCGACCTGCTGGCGGATCAATTCGTCCGCCGCGCGCAGGGCGGTCGCGCCATCCAGGTTGTTATCAACAATGATCAGATCGACATTGCTGGCCTTTTGCGCCGCCTTCTCAATACTGCGGCGTACGTCGATGGAGAATGGGATCGCTTCACTCAGGTTAGCAAAGCCGATCTTGCAGATGTGCGTCTCCTCTGGCTGGTGGATGAGCGATTGCACGCTCGATTCGCCACAGATCGTCAGGGCGACATTGGCGGCGCGCAGCCGTTCGATAGTCGGGGCGTCGATGGCGTCATCAGTGACGATGTGGGTGATCTGGTCGAGCGAGGCGAAGGGTCTCAGCCCAACTTTGCCGAACTTGGAAGCATCTACCAGCGCAACCACTCGCTCTGCTGACTGCAACACCTGCTGCTTGAGATTGGCATCCTCAATATCACCCTCCATCAACCCGGCTTCGAACGACATGCCGACGCAGGAAATGAAGGCGGTGTTGATGTGCAGATTGCGCAGCACCTCCTGGCCGATTTCGCCGGTGACGGACAAGCCATCCGGGCGCAGATAGCCGCCGAGCAGAATGACACGCTTGGACACATCCTGGGCGAGCAAACGCGCTGCCTCGATCTGGTTGGTCACGACGGTGATGTTATGGCGATCTTGTAGATGAGTCGCCATATGATAGGCAGTCGTGCTAGCGTCCAGCAAAATAACTTCGCCATCCGTGACCAGTTCAGAAGCCCAGCGAGCGATCTTTTTCTTGGCATCGGCGTTCTTGTGGATACGCGAATGAAAGGGCGAAGGAATCGAATGTCCATTGACCGGGATCGCACCGCCACGAATGCGCACGAGCTGGTTTTGCTCTTCCAGGAAGTTGAGATCGTTGCGGATCGTGCCCTCGGACACGTCAAACTGGTAGGCCAGATCAGACACGGAGACCGTGCCTCGCTCCGCAAGCAGCCGCAGAATCGTTTGTTGTCGCTCGTAAGTGGTCATGGATGGATTCCTAGCCAATCGATTCGTATAGATTATACAGAAAGCTGGCAAATGTTGTTGCAATCGCAAAAATTCGTTAAACTTCACAAGACTTCAACAAATTTCAACAATGTCTTGCTGAAGTCTTGTCCGATAGACGCGATGGCGGCGGCCCGGATCGGGCATTTCAGGGCGCAGGTATTCGCCATCAGAAGGAGGTTGATCACGAAAGCTGACGCGAAAGTTACGAACTATCTCAGCAAATCGCTTTGTATCTCTCTGGAGGTTGTTTATGAATACTAGGCGCCTTTCGGCAATCGCATTGGGAACGGTGGTCTTTGCGCTGGTCGTCACCATGGCGCTGCGCGGCTCTGCCGTGCGCGTCCTGGCACAGGATAGCGCCTGCCCGACGGCCAAGGATAGCTATACGATTGGTTTCGCCAACCTGACGGAAGATATCGTCTTCACGCAGCTCGTCCGCGAAGGCATGGTCGCGACTGCCGAGGAGATGGGCAACGTCAATCTCGTGCTGGCCGATAACCGCCTCGATGGTGCGACGGCGCTGGCAAACACCGAGAACTTCATCACGCAGGGCGTGGACGCGATCATCCATTTCCAGACGGACGAGGCGTTCGGCAACGTGATTATGGCGCGTGCGCGCGCTGCGGGCATCCCGGTCTTCGCCATCGACATCCCGATGCCGGGCGCGACCTTCTTCGGCGCGGATAACTATTATGCCGGTCAATTGGCCGGTGAAGCGCTGGCCGCGTGGGTGAACGAAAACTGGGACGGTCAGGCCGATGCGATGCTCGTGCTCGAACTGCCGCAGTCCGGCCCGATCCCGGCGGCGCGTATGCAAGGCATGGAAGAAGCCTTCCAGAACAATGTGGAAACACCTGTTGCTGACGACATGGTCTTCCATCTCGATAGCAAGAACACCCAGGAAGAAGCCTTCCGCGTTGTCAGCGATACGCTGCCTGCCATCGATGAAGATGCAAAGATCGTCGCCGTCACCATCAATGACGGCACGGCGCTAGGCACGATTGCGGCTGTCGAGGCGGCGGGGCGCGGTGACAACCTGATGGTCGTCGGCCAGAACGCCGATCCTTCCGGCCAGGAAGAGATGATCAAGGAAAACAGCCGCTACCTGGGCGCGACGGGTTACTTCCCGGAGAACTACGGCGCGCAGTTGCTGCCGCGCGTTATCGACGTGCTGGAATGCCGCCCGGTGCCGCCGTCGATTTACGTCGAGCATGTGTTCATCAGTGCCGACAACGTGTGCGACTATTATCCTGACAACTGGCCGGACTTTTGCAGCCAGTAGGCGCAGTTCGGACGATGACCGGTCGCGAACCGGTTTGTGAAACTGAGAGGGAAGGCGTACTTCCCTCTCAGGCAAAAGTTCGCAGTTCATTGTTGCTGACCATGCGCAAAAGATAATTTTCATGTCCAATCTGATCTCAGCCGATCCCGCTCGCCTCACACCCGCCCGGCGGCGCAAATGGCTTACCGATGACACTCTTACCAGCCTGAGCCTGATCGTCAGCTTTGTCGTGCTGTGCGCGTTCTTTGCCTCGCAGACGCCGTTCTTCCTGACGCAGGCCAATCTGAGCACGATTGCCAGCACCATCGCCATCGTCGGCATCACAGCGATTGGCATGACGCTCGTCCTGATCACAGGCGGTGTCGATATTTCGGTTGGCTCGGTGGCCGCGCTGTCCGGCGTGGTCACAAGCCTGCTCTGGTTGGAGCACGGCATCCCGCTCGGTGTGAGCACCGTGCTCGGCATCCTGGCGGGCGCGCTCGTCGGGCTGCTCAACGGCGCAATCGTCACCTATTTGAAGATCAACCCGCTGATCACAACACTGGCGACGTTCTCGATCATTCGTGGCCTGGCCTTCGTGCTCAGTGAGGGACAGACCAATCTGCTCTCGAACGAGGCGTTCAACTTCATCGGGCGTGGCACGGTGGCGGGGATTCCTTTTTCGCTGCTGGTGATGCTGGCGCTCTATCTCGTCTTCGGCTTTATCCTGCGCTACACAGCTTTCGGCAGGAACCTGTATGCCATCGGCGGCAGCCCGCAGGCGAGCCGTCTGGCCGGGATCGCTGTGACGCGCCACCTGCTGATCGTTTACATCATCTCCGGCTTGCTGGCGGCCTTCAGCGGCATCATCAACGTCTCGCAGTTAGCGTCGAGCGCGCCGCGCGCGGCGGTCGGTCTGGAATTCACCGTCATCACGGCGGTCGTGCTCGGCGGTACGAGCCTCGCCGGAGGTAAGGGCACCCTGATCGGCACGCTGATCGGCGTCATCATCCTGCGCACGCTCGATAACGGCCTGGTGCTGATGCAGGTGTCGTCGTTTTATCAGGATGTCGCGCGCGGGTTCGTGCTCATCCTGGCCGTCGGCTTCGACCAGATCCGGCTCAAGCTGGGGCAGCTTCAGCGGAGCAAGGGGGTATGATGGCCGAGAACACAAGCGCCGCGCCGCTCCTGGAAATGCGCCACATTCACAAGAGCTTCTTCGGCGTCAAAGTCCTTGACGACGTGTCTGTCTCGCTGCATAAGGGTGAGGTGCTGGCGCTGTTGGGCGAAAACGGCGCGGGCAAATCGACGCTGATCAAAATCCTGAACGGCGACTATACCATGGACAGCGGCGAGATCTATCTCAACGGCCAGCACGTCCAGTTCCACGAGCCGCGCGACGCCGAAGCCCACGGCATCCGCATGATCTACCAGGAATTGCACTACGCGCCGGATCTTTCGGTGACGGAGAATCTGCTGCTGAGCGAACTGCCGCGCGGACGTGGCTTTCCTGGCCGATACATCATCGACTGGCGACAGGCAAGAGAGATCGCGCAGTCACGGCTCAAGCTGCTCGACCTGGCGATTGATCCTGACGTACACATGCGCGATCTGCCGGTGGTCGAACGCCAGATCGTCGAGATCGTCAAGGCGCTCTCCGCCGACGCGCAGATCATCGTCATGGATGAGCCGACCGCGGCCCTGACGCCACCGGAAGTCGAGATGCTGTTTGGCATCATCCGCAATCTGTGCGCACAAGGCGTCGCCATTATCTACATCTCGCATCGGCTGGATGAAATCTTCGAAATCGCGGATCGGGTGACGATACTGCGCGATGGGCAGCACGTCGCCACCAAACGTGTCGACGAGGTCAAGCTGGCTTCGGTCGTCGAGCTGATGGTCGGGCGCGAGATTGAGGCGCGGCGCAAGACGCTGGCGCTCACCGGCCAGGAGTCCCAGGTCGTGCTCGAAGTCCAGAACCTGACCAAGCTCGGCGCGTACGAGGACGTGAGTTTGAAAGTGCACGCGGGTGAAATCGTCGGCGTCTTTGGTCTGATCGGCTCCGGCCAGTTGTCGCTAACGCGCAGCATCTTCGGCGCGGAACGTCCAGACTCAGGCAGCATTCTGGTGGATGGCCGCGAATGCACCATCCGCCACCCGCAAGATGCGCGCAACGCCGGGATCGGCTTCGTGCCGGTGGATCGCAAGGTGCAAAGCCTGATCATGGGCCAGAGTGTACGCAAGAATGTCACGTTGTCGAATTGGCAGCGGCTCGCGCGCATGGGCTTTTTCCAGCAGCGGATCGAGAAGGATCACACGCGCCACTGGGTCGATTCGCTCGGCATCCGCATGGCCGGGGATATGGAAGTGCCGATCCGGTTCTTGAGCGGCGGCAACCAGCAGAAAACGGTGCTGGCGCGCTGGCTGGAAGCGAACGTACGCGTCCTCATCCTCAACGAGCCGACGTGGGGCGTCGATGTCGGCGCGCGCTCGGACATTTATGACCAGTTGGAAGCGCTGGCACAGAGTGGGCTGGCAATCCTGATCGTCTCGTCAGACATCCAGGAGATCATGTCCGTCTGCCCGCGCATCCTGACGATCTATCGCGGGCGCATCACGGCAGAGTTTCATCGTGAAAGTGTGTCGAAAGACGAATTGCTGGCCGCCGCGGCAGGAGAAGCAGTATGACGACGATGGAATCGACCGCCGCCGCTGGCAGCAGGCCGACCGGGCTGCGACGTTTCCTGCGCGCGAGCGAAGTACAAGAGGTGCTGGCGCTGGTAATTATGCTCGCGCTGATCGTGCTGGTGATGGCGAGCAACTCCAACCTGTTTCTTTCGCCGCGCAACATCATCAACCTGCTGATGGACAGCACGACGGTGGGCATGATCGCCGTCTTCACGACCATGCTTATGATCAGCCGTGGCCTCGACCTGTCGGTCGCTTCGACCGCCGCCATGTGTGGCGTGATCATCGGCACGTCGCAGTCAACTATCGGGCTGTGGCCGGGTGTTATGCTCGCGCTGATCGCCGGGGCACTGGTGGGCTTGATCAACGGCTTCCTCGTGACCTTCGTCGGCATCAATCCGCTGATCACGACGCTGGGTATGCTCTCGATCACACGCGGGCTGGCGTTCGTCTTTGCCGATGGCCTGACGATCCCCGTCTTCGATCTCTCCGGCGAGCACCAGGCGACTTACACGGCGTTCACGCAGCTTGCGGAAGGGCGGCTGTTCGACATTCCCTACCCGATCCTGGTCATGAGTGGCCTGTTCATCCTCGGTATCGTCCTACTGCGCTACACGACGTATGGCCGCGCCATGTACGTCATCGGCGACAACGAGGATGCGTCGTTCCTGGCCGGGCTGCCCGTCCGGCGCTACCGCATGATCGCCTATACGCTTTCCGGCCTGAGCGCGGCGGTGGCGGCGGTCTTCCTGACCTCGCGCCTTTACGCTGCTGATCCACGCGCTGCGCCGAACATCGAGCTGACGGTCATCACGGCGGTCGTTCTCGGCGGCACCAGCCTCGCCGGTGGGCAGGGCAATCTGTTTGGGACGCTGCTGGGCGTGCTGATCCTGAGCAGCTTGTTGAATGGCCTAAAGTTGCAGAGCGTCTCGACCGAACTGCAAAACATCGCCCAAGGGTTGGTGCTGCTGCTGGCGGTCGGCATCGACCAGGTGCGGCAGGGCAAGATCGACCTGGGACTCTGGCGCTTATTTCGGCGGCAAGCCCGTGCTTCGACACAGTGATTCATGAAAACATAGGAGCAGATTTCTTATGAACCCCATCAGAGCGAAAGTTGGTGTTTTTGGCATCGGGCTGGCAGCCTATTGGCCTCAGTTTGAGGGCTTGAAAGAACGTCTGGAAGGCTACCAGCGGCGCGTTGAGGAGCGCATCACGGCGATGGGCGCGGACGTAGTTTCGGCAGGGCTGGTCGATGATGCGCCGGGCGCGCGCGCGGCAGGCGATTTTTTCGCGCGCGAGAACGTCGATCTGATCGTATGCTACGTCGGCACGTATTCCACCTCGTCGCAGGTGCTGCCCGCTGTCCAGCGCCGCCGCGCGCCGGTGCTGGTGCTCAATCTGCAACCTGTGCCCGCGCTCGACTACCTTGACACGGACACGGCGGAATGGCTGGCGAACTGCTGTGCCTGCTGCGTGCCGGAGATTTCCAACGCATTCGCGCGCAGCCGCATTCAGTTCAACGTCGTCTCCGGCCTGCTTTCGCCGGTGGAAGGCCATGCCAACCAGTATCATGAGCGAGCGTGGCGCGAGATCAGCGATTGGGTGCGCGCGGCCAGCGTCATGCGCGCCGTCAACTACAGCCGGATCGGCTTCCTGGGCCACACGTATCCCGGTATGTTGGACATGTACTCCGATTTCACCATGCATCACGCGCAGCTAGGCACACACATCGAAGTCCTGGAGATGGACGATCTGCACAAGCGTGTGGCGGCGGTCACGGATGGCGAACTCAGCGCCAAGATTGACGAGATCGCCTCGGTCTTCGAGATCGCACAGCCGGGTCGAGACAAAATCTCCAAGCCCGTGACCGAAGACTCGATGCAGTGGACGGCGCGCGTTGCCTGCGGGCTGGATAAGCTGGTCGCCGATTTCGATCTGCACGGGCTGACGTATTACTATCGCGGGCTGGACGCCAACCCGAATGAGGAACTCGGCGCATCGCTGATCGTCGGCAATTCGCTGCTGACAGCGCGTGGCATCCCAGCTTCGGGCGAAGGCGATCTCAAGACCTGTGTCGCCATGATGATCATGGATCGCTTTGATGCGGGTGGCTCGTACACCGAATTCTATGCCATGGACTTCAACAACGATTTCATCCTGATGGGGCACGATGGCCCCGGCCACATCGCAATCAGCGATCAGAAGCCGGTACTGCGCGGGTTGGGCTTGTATCACGGCAAGCGCGGCTTCGGCATCTCGGTCGAGTTCAAGGTCAAGACCGGCCCAATTACGATCCTCGGCGTCACACAGACGGCGGAAGGCAAGCTCAAGCTGCTGGCGGCGGAAGGCGAGTCGCTGCCGGGGGATACACTGCAAATCGGTAACACCAATTCACGCCTGAAGTTCGGCCTCGACCCGGCGACGTTTATGGATCGCTGGTGCGAAGAAGGGCCGACGCATCACGTGGCTCTCGGCATCGGCCATCAGGTCAGCCAGATTCTCAAACTCGCGCGCATCATGAATATTGAACTCGCGGTTATTGGCTAGGGGCAATCATGAAACGGGTCGGATTCATCCTGAAGGTCAAGCAGAACGTCATCGACGAGTACAAGGAACATCATCGCAAGGTGTGGCCGGAGATGCTGGAAGCGCTCAAGGCGACCGGCTGGCATAACTACTCACTGTTCATGCGCGATGATGGGCTGCTGTTCGGCTATTTCGAAACGCCAGAGTCATTGGAAGCGGCGCAGGCAGGCATGGCGAAGACGGAAGTCAATGCCCGCTGGCAGGAGATGATGTCACCGTTCTTCGAAATCCCGCCTGGCGCACATCCTGATCAAATGCTGATCTCACTAGAGGAAGTCTTTCACCTCGATTGACGGGCGCAAGCCATGTGTGGATACATCCGGCGAAGGGGCATGAGCTTGATCATGCGCACAACCGGGAGCGTATTCATATAGAACATTGGATTGCATGTGTAAAGGTGAACAGCACAATGTTGCCACTGCGGAACGTCACGACAATGGCTGGCACATCACGAACAGCCAATCCGCCACGTGGGTTGGTAGACGGCGAATCCTGAACGGCTGTGCCTTGAAGACACAGATGAAAGCCATTCTCTCATTGCTGCTACGCCGGCTGCCACGTCGGCGCGGTGCAGCGTACACGTCCTCTCGTTATGAATGGGTGCTTATGCCTCCCGTTCGCCGACGGTGTCGACGTCCCGCGCCCGGCGTTGTTGCAGCGCCTGCGCGCTGATAGGCTCGACGCCGATCTTTTCGAAGAAGACGAGCCGGCGCACGAATGGATTGCTGAGGACCCGCATCTTCATCGTCTGTCCTGCCTTACTCAAGGTGAAGTGCAGCACCACCACCAGCCGCAATCCGCCAAGCCAGAACTCTTCTTCCTGGGCCGCGCCGATGACCTTCCAGCCAGTGCTCATGGCCGTCAGCAAGGCGTCCCCCCCAGCGTAAGGTTCGCAAAGTGGCGACCAGTAACGATTTACATCTGGATATGAAACGTGGAAATTGTTGGTTGGCATATTGTTCCCTCTATCACAAGAATCAAAATGGACTATGGCTCATCTTTATAGTGTCGCACAGTTCTGTTAAAGCCAGATTTAGAATGACTGAAATTTTCGTGTGTATGCCTGTCTTCCTCCTTGTATATCACATTCTCAGTCTGGCACAAGAATATCGTATCGAAGATTAACGTGCGATCTTCTTCTGACTTCTTAATCAAAGCATACACCCATTTTCAAACCACCCGTTAACCAACGCAGCACCTACGCCGTCTGTACGTTTGCTAGATTCGCTTGTCACACGCCAGAGACACGGCTAGACTATTGAGTTGGATAATCAATTGGCAGAAGCCATGGCGCTAACACCCCGTAACACACCGAACACGATCCAGATGCCTTTCCGCCGCCGCCGCAGTTTCTTAAGCGACGTTGGACAGGTGGCGTTGCACCCCCGTACCTTCTACCTGGGGCTGCGACAAAGTCCTGTTTGGGGGATGGCGGCGCTCGTCATCCTGGTGCTGATCACGCTCGCGGAAGTCCAGGCGCTGAATGCCACCGCCCCGGCGACACCGGTCGATACCTGGGCAGCGGCGCTCGTCGCCATCGCGCGGGTTGTCTTTGGCTGGATTCTCCTGGCTGTGCTGCTGAGCGAAGTTTCGCTGTTCAACGGTGAATCACCGCAGTTAGGCTTGAACTGGCGTGTCGCCGTTTGGGCCAGCCTGCCACTCGGCTTCATGGCCGGGTTGCAAATGCTCTATCGCAGCGGCGGCGGCGTCATTGGCGAACCGGGGCTATCCGGCTTCCTGACAGAGCTGCCTTTTTACGCCACGCTGCCGATGCTCTTGCAGCAGATTCTGCGCGCGCTGGCGGGCAATCTGACGCTCTTCTGGCTCTGGCATCTAGCCCTGCTCTACCTGGGTGCGCGCCACGCCCTCAAAGGCAGAACCTGGGCCGCGCTGCTCGTTGTTATCATGTGGATCATCATCGTCGTCATGCTGCCCGTCGTCACCAACAGAGTGTAGCCCATGGCCGACGTGACAAACGACCGCGCCCCGATGGTACAGACGCATAATCTGGAAAAGATCTACAGGATCGGCACGCATCAGGTACACGCGGTCGCGCACGTCAACATGACCATCCCGCGCGGTCAGTTCGTGGCGATCATGGGCCCCAGCGGCAGCGGCAAAAGCACCTTGCTCTATCTGCTCGGCGGGCTGGATCATCCGACTTCCGGCGACATCGTCGTCAACCGCCAGCACATCAACGCGCTCAGCGCGGAAGACCTGGCCGAATTCCGGCGCGAAACCATTGGCTTTATCTTCCAGGCGTTCCATCTCATCCCGACCATGGCGGCGCTGGAAAACGTGGCGCTGCCCGGCCTGTTCTCAGGTATGACCCGCGACGAGCGCGAAGAACGCGCCTATCGCCTCATGCATGCGCTCGGCCTGGAGCACTGGATCGATCACAAGCCGACGCAGCTTTCCGGCGGGCAACAGCAGCGCGTCGCCATCGCCCGGGCGCTCTTCAACGATCCGCCCTTGATCATGGCGGATGAGCCGACCGGCGCGCTCGACAGCCAGACAGGCGCACACGTGCTACAGATGTTGGAACGCATGGCGCGCAAGCTCGGCAAGACAGTGGTTGTCGTCACGCATGATTCGCATATCGCCAGCCGCGCTGACCGCGTTATCAGCCTGCAAGATGGCAGCATCATCGAAGACATAAAACAACTCCCGGCGGCAATTCCATGAAACGATATATTTTGCTTATGCTTGTCCTCTTCCTGGCTGCGTTGGTCTATGTGCCCGTACACGCACAGGAGCCAGTCGTCATCCGCGTCACGCAGACTGAGCCGGTACAAACGGTGGCCGGTCAAAGTGTTCAGCTTTCGGTCTTCGGCGAGAACTTCACCGAAAACACTGCCGTGCGTTTGACGGGCTACGGCCTGCTGACGACGACCTTCGTCAATGCCAACGCTCTGATTGCGGAGGTACCCTCCACCGTACCGCCGGGGACATATGGCATCGAAGTCTCCGATCCTGTCGGTGGAGTGGCCAACTCGCCGAACACGTTCACCGTCCTGGCGCCGACGCTCTCGCCACCGCCACCGGCTACGACCGCGCCGACCAGCGTGCCGACGGCAACTCTGCCGCCGCCAACACCTGTACCCGGCGAACCGACATTGGTCATCCGCAGCTACAGCGCCTCATCGCAGGTCGTCGCGCCCGGCGATACCGTTATCCTCTCGTTGGAGATCATCAACCAGGGCAACCGCATCGCCCAGGGCATTGCCATCGATGTTGCCACGGGCGGCAGTTTCTCACCCGCCAGCGGCCAGGGTACGATTCTGCTGCCCAACATCGGGCCGGGCGGCATTGCCTATAGCAACGTCGCGCTGGTGGCGGCGTCCAGCGCCACGGATGGCCCGAACACGGTGACGCTCAATTTCACCTACACCGATTTCCTCGGCAACACTTACACGCGCGCCTCTAATTTGACGATCAATGTCCAGAAATTTGCGCTCACCTCGCAAGTCACCGTCGCGCGCTACTCAGCGGAGCCGGTTCCCGCCCTGCCCGGTGAACCGGTGCTTGTCACGCTGGAGCTGAACAACAGCGGCAATCAGGACGCCGAGCAGGTGTTGGTTAAGGTCAATACGGCAGCGGACAGCGTCCTGCTGCCGGGGCCGCAGGGGGATACCTTCCCGGTCGGCGATCTGGCGGCGGGCGATACCATCGAACTCGAACTGCCGATGATTCTCAATCCTTCGGCCAAGTCGGGGCCGCAGTTACAGACGCTCAGCCTGTCACTGATCCAGGCGGGCGAAGCGCAGCAGGTCAGCAGCGGCGTGACCATCGAGGTCGGCGAAAAGCGCACGTCAGAACCGCTCTTCCTGCTGCAAAGCTACACCAGCGACCCGGAGACGCTCACACCCGGCGACCGCTTCAGCCTGTCGATTGTCATCGTCAACGCCGGTGACACTTCCGCCGACGACGTGACACTTACCTTCGGCGGTGCGCAGTCCCAGCCGCTGCCCACCAGCGAGGCGGCGACACAGACCGCACCGAGCACGCCCACAGCAGGCGCGAACAGCACGACCTTTGCCGCCACAGACGCAGGTGCGACCCGCTTTGTCGGTAGTGTCGAAGCCGACGGGCGCATCGAGATCACACAGAACTTCATCGTCAACGGCACGGTCAACAGCGGTATCTATGACCTGCCGATCAACCTGCGCTATGTCGGCGGCAGCGGGCGCGCGGAGCAAGAAACCCTGACCGCGAACCTGGTCGTGCTGCGGCCACCGCGTCTGCGTCTCAGTCTGGAAGCGTCGATCGGCGGGCCGGACTATCCCGTCGGCCAACCGTCGCCCATTGCGCTGACTATCATCAACATCGGACGGCAGGATGTGGCGCTGACCATCGGCGAAATCACAGCCGAAAATGCCGAGATCGTCGGCGAGAGCGAGTTGTTCATCGGCACATTGCGGCCGGGTGAAGATCGGAGCCTGGAGACAGAAATCGTTCCACAGGAAGAAGGTGACGTGACCCTGACCTTCACCCTCACCTACATCGACGACTTCAACCAGGAACAGACGATCCAGCGCAGCTACACCGTTACCGCGGTCATGGTCGAGCTGCCGCCGGACGAATTCACGCCGCCGCCCGATTTCGTCCCGCCGACCATGGAAGAACCAGAGCGTGATTGGCTATCGCGGCTGGTGCTGGCGTTCATGGGGCTGGGGAGCTAACGCCATGTTCTTCGAGCTGGCGCGGCTTGCGCTCAGCAATCTGACGCGCAACCGCTCGCGCCTGATCATGACCGTCAGCGGCGTAATCGTCGGCACGACGGCTGTCATGGTGCTGCTCTCGCTCACCTATGGCTTGCAGCGTGCGGCGGAAAGCGGCGTTGGCGCGTCATCTGCCCTGACCGAAATTCGCCTTTACGCGCCACCTGCCTTCGATACCAGAATTGAGGATGCGCCGGTGCTTGATGATGAGACGCTGGATGAACTACGCCAGACGCCGGGCGTCCAGACGATCATCCCGACGGTCAATTTCTATGGCGCGGGCGAACTGGTTGCGGGCGATTACCGATCTTATGCGCCGATCCTCGGCATCGATCCTGCCCTGCTGTCCACGCTTGACCTTGAGGTGGATCAGGGCGAGATGCGCCTCGGCCCCGGCGAAGTCATCTTCGGCGGCCAGGTCAACCAGTATTTCGTCGATCCGGAATCGACTGATTATGAGCCGGTTACTGTCGATATTTTCGCCGAACAGATTGAACTGCGCGTCACGTCCTATTCGGACAACCGCCAGCGCGATATTCGCCTGCGGCCTTCTGCCCTGCTCAAGTCCGGCACCGGCCTCTACGACAGTTTTATGTTCATGCCGTTGGACGACGTGCTCGATCTCAACGAGTGGGTGACTGGCGAGACCGTTTCCCGGCGCGACCTGCGTTATGACCAGGCCATCGTGCGCACGACCGACCGCGAGGTCACGCAGGATGTGGCGCAGGTGTTTCGCGATCTCGGCTATTTCGTCGAGGATGCGGGCGATTTCATCCGCCAGCTCAACAACTTCTTCACCACCATGCGCCTCGTGCTCGGCGGCATCGGCGGCATCGCGCTGATCGTGGCGGCGTTCGGCATCGCCAACACCATGTCGATGGCGATCCTGGAGCGCACCAAAGAGATCGGCGTCATGAAGGCGGTCGGCGCGCGCGATGGCGACGTGCTGATGGTCTTCCTGGTCGAGGCTGGGCTGGTTGGGCTGGTCGGCGGCGGCATCGGCGTGCTCATCACTTACGGGATCGCGAACCTGGTCAACAACGCGATCCAGCAGGCGGGCGGTACAGGCGAGGGCGGCGGCATCTTCTTCCTGCCGTTCGATCCATCGCGCATCGGCGACCAACTGCTCGTTATCCCCAGCGAGCTACCCATCTTCATCATCGCCGTCGCGACCATCGTCGGGCTGGGAGCGGGTTTGTGGCCGGCGGTGCGCGCGGCACGCCTGCTACCCGTCGTTGCCCTGCGCTCGGAGTAGGACGCATCGCCCACGCAGAGCAAGACAATGGTACAATGGCAAAGAGAATTTGCTGGAGTGCTCAATGAGCGAGCCACTGATCACAATTGATCCGGAGATCATGGGCGGGACACCCGTTTTTTACGGCACTCGCGTGCCTGTGCAAACGCTGCTTGATTATCTGGAAGCCGGAGACTCGATTGACCGCTTCCTGGCGCATTTTGATACCGTAAGCCGAGAGCAGGTCATGCGCTTCCTGGAAACCGCTGCCGCTCACCTGATCGCCAATGCGCATGAAGATTCTGCTTGACGAGTGTGTGCCAAACCCGCTAAAACGCCTGCTCGCCGACTATGATGTTGCGACCATGCGGCAAATGAGCTGGAATGGTCTCAAGAATGGCGAACTGCTGAAGCGATTGGTTGAAGCACAGTTCGATGTCCTCTTGACCGTCGATCAAAACATCGAGTACCAACAAAACATTGCTGAGCTTCCGTTGGCAGTGGTCATTATGGTCGCCAGGAACAACCGTCTTGAGGCGCTTGAACCGCTGATTCCACAGGTCATTTGAGCCCTAGAGACGATCCATCCCGGCGTCGTACACCGAGTCGGTGACAGGTAACAGGGCACCGGGAAGCCGCAAGAAATCGGCGGCGCGCCACTAGTTGCAATGATATGCTTGCATAGGCATTGGGGAAGACGCTGCCTCTCAACCCCAATTCGCTCTACAGGTCATAGCAAAGTGGCCTAACAACGGTTACGGCTCCCCTACACGCCGCGTGACTGCACCAGAAATATCTCCTTCCGTCCATCAAACGGTGGTAACGCGCTTCGGGCAAGTTTGGCAGTTGAACGAGCCAGCAAATTTCCTTTTGCGCCGCTCGGGCAGATAAGCTATTGTATGCTTTTCCGGCACAACCCGTCCTCAGGAGGATGCTGCCTTGAAGAAATATGCGCTTCTATTTGTTGTGTTTGTGTTGCTGATTGGGGTGAATGCGACGGCCACGGCCCAGGCGGACGCCTTCACCTGCCCCAACTCCGGTGGCACGCTGATCACCTTTATCGCCGATAACCCCGTCAGCCTCAATGGTATTTACGCCAATGACGGTGTATCGGTGTCGGTGCTCTCCTGGATTTTTAACCCGCTGACGCTCGGCGGCGAAAACTGGGGCAGCGAGATCACGGGCGATCTGGCCGAGAGCTGGTCGGTGAGCGACGATGGCCTCACCTGGACATTCAACCTGCGCCAGGGCGTCATGTTTAGCGATGGCAGCGAACTGACCGCCGAAGATGTCGTCTACACTTTCAACACGATCCAGACCTCGGAAGAAGATATCGCGCCGTTCCGCCCGCGCTTTTACCAGGGCGACCAGCCGATCCAGTTTGAAGCCGTGGATACGTATACCGTCGTGGCGACGCTGACTTCGCCCAACGCCTCGTTCTTCACCGACATCAGCGTGCCGATCATCCCCGCTGGCTCGCTCGACAACCAGGATCTGCGCACGGGTGACTTCAACCGTATGCCCATCGGCACCGGCCCGTTCCGCGTCGCCGAATGGATCACGGGCGAAAGCATTACGCTGGAAGCCAACGAGTACTACTTCCGTGGGCGTCCCTGCCTTGACCGCGTCATCTTCCGCATTATCCCGGATGAGCAGGCCCGTGTGAACGCGCTGCTGACGGGCGAAATCGACTTTATCGTGAACGTGCCGGGCGCATCGCTGGCGCAGTTCCAGAACAACCCCGATTTCAACGTCCAGGTTGTGGACTATGACAGCCTCTTTGCCGTGTTCTTCAACAATGCACGTGAGCAGTTCCAGGATGTGCGCATACGCCAGGCGCTGATGATCGCCATCGACCGCCAGACGCTGGTCGATACTGTGCGCCAGGGCTTCGGGCATGTCCACAATTCGCACTTCGATCTGGTCGTGCCGTTCTACAGCGATGACAAGCTCGGCGGCTACGACTATGACCCGGAACGCGCCGGCCAGATACTGGATGAGGTCGGCATCACCGACAGCGACGGCGACGGTATCCGCGACCTGAACGGCGAACCGTGGGTGATAAATCTGCTCAGCTTCCAGGAAGGCTTCCGCGATTACTTCGCCTTTGCGACGGTCGTCCAGGCCTACTGGCAGGACATCGGCATCCAGGTCGAACTGGAAACCCGCGACCTTTCGACGATGATCGCGCAGCTTTATCAGGAACGCGTGGAAGACAAGCCCTTCGATGTGATGGTGTCGGGGTGGGCACAGATCGGGCCAGAACCGAACAGCTACTCTAATTTCTACATCACCACGCCGGAGCTTGGCCCCAATCTCGAGAACTACAACAATCCGGAAGTCAACGCCCTGTTCGAGCAGGCACGCACGATCTCTGACTACGATGAGCGCATGGCCGTTTATGAGCAGATAGAGCAGATCCTATGGAACGATCTGCCCACGCTGCCCATCTACCGCAACCAGAACCCAATCGTGTTCAGCAACCGCGTCAATATCGAGGATGCCCAACTCGATTCGGCGCTCGCAAGTGGCTTCCGCCATCTGGAACGGCTTTCGCTGAACGCCAGCTAAGCCATCCATCCCTGCGTGAGATGCAGAGTGCGGTTGCCCGCGCAGCCGCTCTCTGCTCCAGTTGCGCAGGCCATGAAACCACAGGTTCAAGATGACACGTTACCTGGTGCGCCGCCTGATCCAGATGATCCCGGTGCTCATCGGCATTTCGCTGCTGTCCTTCTTCATCATCAAGGCAGCGCCGGGCGACCCGCTGGTGGTCTATATCGATCCCAGCAAACCGCCGCCTTCGGCGGAAGATCTGGATCGTATGCGCAGCCGTCTCGGCCTGGATCAGCCGCTGCTGGTGCAATACGTCAACTGGCTGGGCAATACACTGCGTGGCGATCTCGGCTTCTCGCTGACGGCGCATCGCGCGGTGACGCTGGAAATCCTGGATCGACTCCCGGCGACTGCTTTGCTCGGCATCACGGCGCTGATGGTAGCGCTCATGCTGTCCATCCCGGTGGCACTCCTATCGGCCATCAAACGCTACACCTTCGGTGATTATCTGATCACGTTCTTATCTTTCATCGGCATCAGTATGCCCGCGTTTTTCGTCGCGCTGCTGCTGATGCAGATCTTCAGTGTGCAACTGCGCTGGCTGCCGACCACCGGCTTGCGCGATATGCGCGAAAACTACAAAGGCATCGAAGCGGCCCTGGATACCGCAAGGCATCTGATACTGCCAGCAACCGCGTTGGGAACAGCGTCCCTGGCACGTTGGGTGCGCTATCAACGTTCCAGCATCCTCGATGTGCTGGGACAAGATTACATCCGCACGGCGCGGGCAAAAGGCGTGACTGAACGGAATGTGTTGTTGAAGCACGCGCTGCGCAACGCCCTGATGCCGCTGGTGACGCTGGTCGGACTGTCGATCCCGCAGATTGTTTCCGGCTCGTTCGCCATCGAGTTCGTCTTTGGCTGGCCGGGACTGGGGCAGCTTGGCGTGAATGCAGCTCTGCGCCGCGACTTCCCGATCATCATGGGTGTGACGATGCTGACAGCGCTGTTTATCGTGATCGGAAACTTCATCGCGGACATTGCTTACCACTGGATCGATCCGCGGATTCGTTATGAATGACTCCATCGCCCACCTTGAGATTGCGCCCGCAGCCAAGACACCGTTTCAGATCACCATGTACCAGTTCGGGCGACATAAACTGGCGGTCGTCAGCCTGATCCTGCTGGTGATCTTCGTGCTGCTTAGCCTGCTGGCCGACCAGATTGTGCCCTATGACCCGAACGACATTGATCCGCGCGCCGCAAACGTGACACGCGGGTTTCCGCAGCCCCCGACCGCCGAGCATCTGCTCGGCACGGATGACCTGAACCGCGATCTGCTCTCGCGTGCGCTGTTCGGGATGCGTGTCTCGCTGGCCGTCGGGTTTTTTGCGATGCTGATCGCGATCAGCCTGGGCGTGACGATTGGCACAATTTCCGGCTACGCGGGCGGCGCTGTCGATAACCTGCTGATGCGAATGGTCGATGTGTTCCTGTCGGTGCCAAGCTTCATCCTCTTTCTGACGCTGAATTCACTGCTGCCGCCGAGCATCTGGACGGTGGTCTTTATCCTCGGCGCATTCAGTTGGATGGACGTGGCGCGGCTGGTGCGCGCCGAAATGCTGGCGCTGAAGGAACGTGAATTCGTCATCGCGGCCCGTTCGCTCGGCGCACCGCCGCTGCGGTTGGTGCTGAGTCACGTGCTGCCGAACGCGCTCGCGCCCATATTGGTGGCGGCAACACTGTCGATTCCTGCGGCGATCCTGAGCGAATCGACTCTGAGCTTCCTCGGCCTGGGCGTGCCGCCGCCGAATGCCAGCCTGGGGAACATGCTCCAGGATGCCAAAGCCTGGCTGACGAATGCGTGGTGGATGTGGTTGACACCGGGTGTGATCATCAGCCTGATCGTGCTGGCGTTCAATTTCGTGGGTGACGGCCTGCGCGACGCCTTCGACCCCACGCTGCGGCGGTAGGCGTCCAACAGCACAGCGCAAACTGCACACGACAAAAGACATCCGGCTGGCAACCGTTTCCGGACATCGCGCCACTATGCAACTTGCCGATGACCCCCTGCGTAAAAGCAACACACTCTAGGGTCGCTCGCGGAGGATAGGCAATGCGTCGCTCAATTCTGCGCATCACAGTGTTGGTTATCTTGGGGCTGATGGCGTTCGCGTTCGTTTCGTTGGCGCTGCAAATGGCGTTTCCCGCGCCAAGTGGTGGCTATGCCGTCGGGCACATGTCGATGCACTGGGCGGACACAACACGTGCCGAAACCGTGACAGACGATCCTGATGATGTCCGTGAAGTGGTCGCCGAATTCTGGTATCCGGCAGAAGCGAGCACGGGGGAAGCATCGCCCTATTTTTCCAATCTCGGTCACCTTGGCAGTGGGCTTGCCGCGAGCGGTGAGGTCGATCCTATCGAAGTTTTCGGCTTACGTTTTGTCCGTTCCGAAACACGCCTCAACGCCGCGCCGGACAGAAGCGGAGCACGCTACCCAGTCGTGATCTTTTCACCCGGAAATGGAACCAACGTCGAGTTTTATCAGGGCGTCGAGACGGAACTTGCCAGTCACGGTTATATCGTGGTCGGAATCAACCATCCCTACGACGTTGCCGCTGTGGAGCTTCTCGATGGCCGTATCGCCGTTTTCCCCGCCGATCAAATCCCGTTTGAGATACAAGCCAACGCTGCATACGTCGCAGATCGGATTGCCGTGCGCACAGCCGACATTGTCTTTGCGCTTGATCAATTGGAGCGCTTGTATGCAGAACCGAATAACCCCTTTGCTGGTCAGCTTGATCTCGCCCACGTCGGCGTCATGGGGCATTCGCTGGGTGGCATCACCGCGATGCAAACCTGTCTCGCAGATGGGCGCTTTAAGGCGTGCGCGAATCTCGATGGCTTGCAGGCTGGTGGCCCATTCTCTGCGGAGCGTGATTTCACCCCGCCCCTTCAGCCGTTTATGCTGCTGACAAAAGAGACCGACCTGGGGGAATTGATCACGCGTTCGTTTGTAGAAGCGGCGAACAGGAGCTATCAAGTCGTGATCCCAGGTGCCCATCACACCGACTTCAGCGACACGGGCGTGTTGCTGCCTAGCCTACTGCCCGTTCCGGGTCAGGCAGATCGGATTATGGAACTCACACGGCAGTACACGCTGGCATTTTTCGACACCACCTTGAAAGGACAATCTGGCGATCTGCTGAACACCTCATATCAAAACGCCGAGGTCAGCGTCACAGTCTATGGGTGATGCGGCGCAAACAAAAACCCGCGCCATAGCGACGCGGGTTTTAGAGCTGGGGGACCTGGATTCGAACCAAGATTACCTGGGCCAGAACCAGGCGTTCTGCCGTTGAACTATCCCCCATAGTTCGAAGCGAAGGATAGCACAGCCCTCCAGCGCGATCAAGGCTGAACACGCGTCGCCAGCGGCGTCGGCGCATCAGCATACGCTAGCGGCAGCCGCACGCGGAAGGTGCTGCCGACACCTGGGGTACTTTCGACCTCGACCTGCCCCTCGTGCGCGTCGATCACCATCTTCACAATCGTCAGCCCCAGCCCTAACCCGGCGCGGGAGGCTGTACGTGCGCCATCGACCTTGTAGAAGGGTTCAAAAATGTGCGCCACCTGGTCGGCGGCGATACCCTCGCCATTGTCGCTGACTTCGATCACCAGTAGGTTGCGCTCAACGGCGGCACAGAGGATGATGCGCCCGCCATCCGCCGTGTGCGCCAGCGCATTCTCAATCAGGTGTGTGAAGGCGATATTGAGCTTCGGCTCGTCGGCATGGATAATGGGCAGCACATCGTCCAATTGCAGGATGAAAGTGATGTGCCGTTTGCTCGCTCTGGGTGCGTAATGCTCGTTCATCCGGATCAGAAGCGGTCGCACGTCCATCTTTTCCGGCCTGGGATTATTTACCGCTGTAATCAACGACAAATTGGCGATCTGCGTGTTCATCTGGAAAACCGAATCCCGAATCGCCGCCAGGCTTTGATCGACCCGGTCGCCATAATTCGCTTCGTCTAGCATCTTGCCGATCACGTAGCGGGCGCTTTCCACTCGCGACAGACGCGTGCGAAAGTCATGCGAAACGGCTTGCACGAACTGATTGAGCAGTGCAAAGCGCTCCTGCTGCAGCGCAAGCTGCAAGCGCTGCTCCTCCGCGCGCTTGCGCTCTGTGATGTCTACCACCGCGCCGTAGTGCCCGATCACGCTCGTGTGATCAGCATTCCAATGTGGCACACGCTTGACCAGCAGCCAGCGCATTTCGCCATCCTTGCGAAACATTCGCATCTCGTCTTCGACGTGCTGGCCTATGTTAACCAAACGCCGGGCTTCGAAGGACTTGCCGACATCATCTGGATGATAGAGCAAGTGTACGCGCTCGCCCGGCAGTTCATCCAGCCGATAGCCGGTAATACCCTCGAAGGCGTCTGTCACCCACTCACGCGTGAATGATCCATC
>JAHDWN010000040.1:14227-57817 GCA_023382675.1 Anaerolineae bacterium | reverse complement strand
CTCGGCCTCGCTCGAGGAGCCCCTCACGTGGGCCAACACGACCCTCGTGCGCGGCGACGCCGTGCAGGCGGTCCGGACGATGAAGGAGGAGGACTCCGGCATCCTCAGCACGCTCGGCAGCGTCAGCCTATCCCGCTCGCTGCTGCGCGCCGGGATCGTCGATCGCTTCCGGGTTGTGATATTCCCCGTGATCACCGGTGCCACCGGCGCGGAACGCATCTACGACGGATATCCCGATGTTGCACTCGACATGGTTTCCAGCCGAACCTTCGATGGCAGGATTCAGCTGCTGGAATATGTCCCTAGAGTGCTTGCCGGTCCGCCGGGCGTGAACAACGTCCCCTGACTTCAGGGAACATTAACACGCTGTAGGTTACCGAAGGGCAAAACGCTCCAGGTCTATCGGCCCAACGGACGCGAATTCTGTGGCACACTCGCGCATCCCTATGAGGTCTTCCTCGCCCTCAACGACATTCAACACCGGCGCACGCCCATCCAACGTCTGCAGTCCAATGGCTTTGTGGAGCGCTTCATTCGCACCGCCAAGGAGGAATGCTTCGCCATTGCCTTCGGGCGCAAGACCTCCACGCACCTCGACGAGCTGCAAACAGACTTTGATGCCTGGTTGCTGGAGTACAACACAGAACGGCCTCATTTGGACTACCGCAACATGGGCCGTTGCCCGATTGAAACTGTTACCCGCTTTACCAGTAAACTGTCGGCTTAGAAGGTTAAGTGTACACTGCTAAGAATAGAAGAGAGGGAGGGCACTGGCAAGAGTGGCTCGACCCAAGCGGAGGTGATGGAGAACACGCCCATTTCGCGTATGTCGCAAGTTCTCGCCCGCGAAACCTACTTGCGTGGGCTGTTCCTCGACCAGGTAGTCAAGACTTCACCCGCTTGCTTGGCCTCGGATTTGTACCTGTCGACGAAGAAACGTAACTCAGGAAAGCATTAGGTCAACATGACATCCCACCTAATGACGCGCCATGCTAGGGTGGAGCGAGTCGCGCAGGCCGCCGCCGAGGCAGTTAAAGCCCATGACGGTGAACATGATCGCCAGGCAGGGGCAGAGGCCGAGTCAGATCGACGGTTGGCACAATACGTGCACTACGCGCCGGGAAGCTGGTACAGCTCCAGCAGGACGCCGCCGGTGCTTTTCGGGTGGACAAAAGCATAGCGCGTCCCGTCTGGGCGGGTGCGCGGCGTCTCGTTGATGAGTTCTGCGCCGCTGTCGGTAATGCGCGCCAGGGCCGCCGTGATGTCATCGACCTCGATGCACAGGTGATGCAAACCCGCGCCCTTCTTGGCGAGATATTTGGCGACGCCGCTGTCATCGGTGGTCGGCTGAATCAGTTCGATCTCGCCCTCGCCGATGGGCAAGAAGGCGATCTCGACCGCTTCGGCGTCGTTGATCTCGGTGTGCTGGAGCGGCAGGCCGAGCGCGTCGCGCCAGAAGGTGAGCGCCTCGCGCACATCTTCAACAACAATGGCGACGTGATTGATCTTGATCGGGGTCATAAATCGTTTCGCTCCCACAGGTATCAGGCGTTCTTGCATTTCCATACACATGCAACCGCGGTACAGAATTTGACGAAGCCCTGCTTCTCGCAGATCGGGCGGCTCATGTCGCTGGCGTCGATGGTGAGGAACTTGTAGCCGCGTGCCCTGGCTTCCTGAGCGCGGATAGCGACCAGCGCCGTATACAGGCCGCGTCCACGAAAGGGCGCGAGCGTTGCCCCGCCCCACAGGCTGGCGAATGGGCTGTGTGTGGGCAGCCGCAGCCATGCCGCCGAAACGGGCTTGCCATCGGCAGAGGCGGCGTAGAGGCTGATCTCGTTCGGGCGCTCGCGCAGTGTTGTTTCCAGATACTTGACGATAAAGGTGTCATCGTCATCTTCGAAGACCTCGCGCTGGATGGCGAGGATGTCCCGCACGCGCTCCGGCTCAGTGATGCGGCGCACGTCGTGCGTGACCGGGCGCGCCAGCGCATCCGGCAGCTGGCTCAGATCGAGCGCCATGATCGTGTCGGTATCTTCGATTTCAAACCCGCGCCGCGCCAGCCGCTCGGCCAGATCCGCTGGTTGGTCATAGCTGAAGACCTTCCACTCGAAGTCGTGGCCGATGCTCTCGAAGTAGGCGATCTGCTGCTCGATGGTCGTGTCAATCGCTGTGTCAGGCACAGCCATGTGCAGGACGAAGCTGCGTGGGCTGAGCAGGTTGACGTAACGCACGACGCCGTCTGCCTCCTCGCGGCGGGTGTCCGCTT
Organism: Anaerolineae bacterium; assembly: GCA_023382675.1. Classification (GTDB taxonomy): domain Bacteria; phylum Chloroflexota; class Anaerolineae; order Aggregatilineales; family Phototrophicaceae; genus Flexifilum. The sequence continues at coordinate 55,548 of JAHDWN010000040.1, read as the reverse complement.
CGATCAGGTGGATGCGCTCGTGCTCGTCATACAGTGCGCGGATCTCGCCGGGGTTCATATCGGTGATCCTGGGTTAGTTGGGGTGGTGTCCGTTTCGAATGCAACCTTGTTGTAGATATCCTCAATCGCCAATTGGCAATCGATGGCCGTCAGTTCGATGTTGCCGTCTCCCTCAACGACATCACTCAATGCCCAGACGCCGCTCGTCTGCCGCACATACCGCTCGACGCGGCGTTTATCCTGGGCAACCAGAACGTATTCTTGCAACGAGGGGAGCGTGCGATAGTGATCGAACTTTTCCGCACGGTCATAGAGCGCGGTTGAGGGTGACAAGACCTCGATGATCAGCGTCGGACTCAGCAGAGTGTCGTCATGAACATCAGTTTCCAGGATGGGTTCATCACGCACGACCAGCACGTCAGGAAAAGCATACATCCCGCTCGGCGTCTTAATGCGCATCCGGCTTGCATAGACGTGGCAAGACGTGTCGGCAAGTGAATTGTGCAACACAACCACCACATTGCCGGTGATGAGTACATGCGCCGCGTTAGGATGTGGCATATCTCTCAATATGCCATCGACAAGCTCGTACTTCCAGTCGTAGGCACGATCCAGGGCGAGATATTCTTCATCGGTCAAACGCGTTTGCTGTGCGACCATTGCCTATGACCCCAAGCATCGGACACCGACATTATAGCCAATCGTCTTTGGGTGGCTATGATAGACCTGTGCGGACAATCCTCGTTGGGGGCGCCTACGACGCATACGTTGTGATCGCAGGCACGCGGCACGCCTCGCCCGTGATCTAGGCGCGAGCTGCTTTCCGCCCAAAGGCCAGCGGGCGCATTCCATTGAGCGTCACGATCAGCGCCATGCCGACATCGGCGAAGATCGCCAGCCAGAGCGTCGTCAGCCCGAACAGCGCCAGCACCAGGAAGATCAGCTTCATGCCGAAGCTGAGGGCGACGTTCTCCACGATCAAGCGCCGGGCAAAGCGCGCCAGCCGCACCGCAAACGGCAGCTGCGTCAGATCATCGGCCATCAGCGCGATGTCCGCGGTCTCCAGCGCCTGGGGGCTACCTGCGCCGCCCATGGCGATGCCAACCGTCGCCGAGGCCAGCGCCGGGGTGTCGTTGACGCCGTCGCCGACCATGGCTACGCTGCCATAGGTCGCGCGCAGGGCGCTCACTGCCGTCACCTTATCCTCCGGCAGCAGACCCGCGCGTACCTCGCGCACGCCCGTCTGTGCCGCGACCGCTTGCGCCACGGTCGCGTTATCGCCCGTCAGCATGACCGTCGGCAGGCCGAGCGCATTCAGATCGGCGATCACCGCCTGGCTGCTCGCGCGCGCAGCATCCGCCAGCGCCAGATAGCCGCAGACGCGCTCGCCATCCGCCAGCAGCATCGTTGTCCGCCCCTGCGCCTCAGCCTCACGCACCTGGGCACAGACTTCCGCCGGATGCGGAAACTCGGCGTCGAACAGGCTGTGGCTGCCGACCGTCACCTGCCGCCCATCGACCAGGCCGCGCACGCCGCGCCCGGCCAGCATCTCGACCGCCTCCGCCGGGGCATAGACCTCGTGCAGCGCGCGCTGCTGTGCCGCGGCGATCACCGCCTGCGCCAATGGGTGCGATGTGCGCCGTTCGAGCGCCGTCGCCAGCGCCAGCACATCATCACAGAGCGCGCAGATTTCGCCTGTCGCGCAGTCAACCGAGCGATAACCCATGACGGCGGGCTTGCCCTCGGTCAGCGTGCCGGTCTTATCGAAGGCGAACGCCTTGACCGTGCCCAACGCTTCCAGATGCGCCCCGCCTTTGATCAGGACACCGCGCCGCGCCGCCGCGGCAATCGCGCTGATGACCGTGACCGGCGTGCTGATCACGAGCGCGCACGGGCAGGCGATCACCAGCATCGCCAGCGCGCGGTAGAGCCAGCCGTGCGTCTCCGCTGTGTCGTAGAACGGCGCATTGAAAAGCAGCGGCGGAACGAAGGCCACCAGCGCCGCCATGACGACGACTGCCGGGGTGTAGTAACGGGCGAAGCTGTCGATCATGCGCTGGCTCGGCGCGCGTACGCTCTGCGCTTCTTCCACCAGCTTGATGATCCGGCTCAGCGTGTTATCCACCGCCAACCGCGTGACTTCGATGGTCAGCGTGCCTTCGCCGTTAATCGTGCCCGCGAAAACGTCATCGCCCGCGCCCTTGGCGACCGGTACGCTCTCGCCTGTGATCGGCGCCTGGTTGACGCCAGTCGTGCCAGTTAGCACGACACCATCCATCGGAATGTGCTCGCCCGGTTTGACCAGCAGCCGATCACCCACGGCCAGCGCACTGACGGCGACAACCTCCTCGCGCTCACCTTGCAGACGTAAAGCCTGGGTCGGTTTGAGCGACATCAGGCTGCGGATGCTCTGGCGCGCGCGGTCGGCGGTGTAGCCTTCGAGCGCCTCGCCAATCGCGAACAGGAAGATGACCGTCGCGCCTTCCAGGTACTCGCCGATCACAATCGCGCCCACGGCGGCAATCGTCATCAGCAGATTGATGTTGAACTCGTGGTTGATGCGCAGGCCGTTGAGGCCGCTCCTGGCAATTGGCGCGAGCGTGATCAGCATCCCGACCGTGTAGAGCAGCGCCGCAAACTGCTCCGGCAGCCCGACGAGCGAGAGCACCAGCGTCAGCAGTATGAGGCCGCCGCCCGTCAGCGCCAGCCGGGTCTCGCTGCGCGCCGTCAGGTAATCCCAGAAGCCGATCACGCCGCCGCGCGTGGGCTTGTACTCGGCCTCGTCGGTCGCCGACTCCGGCGGCACGAGCGTCTTGCCGAGCGCCTGCGCGCGCGCTTGCAGCACGTCGAAAGCGACGTCGCCCTCAAGCTGCATCATCGCGCTGGCGAAATCGACACGCACCGCGTGTACGCCGTCGAGCTTGCTCACGCCCGTTTCGAGTTCCTGCGCACAGTGCGCGCAGTCCATGCCTTGTACTGTATAGCGCTGTGTTGTCATCAGTCTTTATCCGTGTTCCACGTGGAGCAAACCCTGCGCGAACAATTCGCGCACGTGATCGTCGTCGAGCGCGTAGTAAACGTGGCGGCCTTCTTTGCGGAAACGCACGAGGTTCAACTGGCGCAGGTAGCGCAGTTGGTGCGAGATGGCCGACTGGCTCATGCCGACCGCCGTCTCCAGCGAATGCACACAGACCTCGTGATCCATCAGCAGCGAGATCAGCCGCAGCCGCGACGGATCGCTCAGCGCCTTGAAGATCTCGGCCAGCCGGTTCGCCGTCTGCGGGTCGATCAGCACGTCTTGCAGCGCTTCCTGTTCCGCAATGTCGTCGTCGCCGCAGACGGTGATGTCCTGGGCTGCCTGTGCGTCATTCATTGTGAAATACTCAATCTATGAACATATATTCATATATTAGGGCGTTTTTGTGCGCATGTCAAGCAGGCAAGAGGGGAGAATGTGCTCGGTGCTCGGTGCTCAGTGCTGAGAGCATGAGAATACGCTGCCGACGGGTTGACCCGTCGGCTAGGCAATGTCAAGCGCGCTAAAGGCGCTCAAAACTGTAGAGACCGACTCTTGAGCATCTTCAGCATGCTTGATTGGCCTTAGCCAACCAGTTGACTGGTTGGCGACATCCTATGAGATATCCATCAATGGCTACGACCGCCGAAAGCCATCAGCCGCTACTTCACCGCCCCGCTCGTCAGGCCGCGGATCAACTGGCGCGAGAACAGGACGTAGAGAATGACCACCGGCAGCGCGGACAGCGTCAGCGAGGACAACACGGCGTTGTAATCGTTGACGAACTGGCCGAGGAACGTCTGCGCGCCCAGCGTGACCGTCTTGTTGGCGTCGCTCGGCGCGAGGATGAGCGGAAACCACAGGTCGTTCCAGATCGGGATCATGTTGAAGACCATGACCGTGCCCAGCGCCGGGCGGATCAGCGGCAGCGTCATCCAGTAGACGCGGTACTCGCTCGCGCCGTCCACCCGCGCCGCATCTTTAAGATCGCGCGGGATCTGACGCATGAACTGCGAGAGTATGAACACCGCCAGCGGCAGGCCCATCGCCGTGTACACGAGGATGAGCGCCGCCAGCGTATCGACCAGCTTCAGGCTGACGACCAGCCGCAGGATGCTGACCGTGCCCAGGCGGATCGGCACCATGATGCCGAGCGCCAGGTACAGCCCCATGATCGCGTTGCCGGGGAACTTGTATTCCGCCAGCGCGTGCGCCGCCATCGTCCCGGCGATGAAGATCAGCAGCAGCGCGCACACGGTCACGATCACGCTGTTGGCGAAATACTGGGGAAAGTTCCCGCGTGAAAAGACCGTCTCGTAACCCACGAGTGAGAACGTGTCAGCGTCCGGGAAGGCATAGGGCGTGCGGAAGATCGCGTTGCGCGTCTTGAACGAGTTGAGCACGATCAGCACGATTGGGAACAGGGCGATCAGCGTGTAAAGCAGCAGGGCGGCGTGCGCGGCGACTAGTTGCAGCGTCGAGCCGAGGGGAGTGCGAGGGCGTGCCGTCATAGTTCCACCGTGTTTCTGAGCAGGCGGCGCTGCCAGGTGAACATGTAGATCATGACGCCGATCAGGATGATCATGAACATGACGCCCGCGACAGTCGCGCCCATCGTCGGACTGCCGAGCTGAAGCTGGAAGCCGAAGAACGTGCGGTAAAAGAGCGTCCCCAGCAGATCGGTGCTGAAGGCCGGGTTCGCCAGTGCTGTCTGCGAGGTGTAAATCAGATCGAAGGCGTTGAAGTTGCCGACGAACGTCAGCACGCCGACGATGCCGACCGTGGGCAGGATCAGCGGCAGCTTGATGCGCCAGAAGACACCCCAGCCGGTCGCGCCGTCCACCCGCGCTGCTTCGATCAGTTCGTCCGGGATGCCGATCAGCGCCGCCAGGAACAGCATCATCGGCACGCCAACCCACTGCCAGACCGAGACCAGCCCCAGCGTTGGCAGCGCCGTCGCCGGTTCGCCCAGCAGCGGCGGCAGAGTGATGCCAAGTGGCGCGAACAAGGCCTTGCCGAAGATCGGGCTGAGGATCAGCCGCCAGATGAACGCGATCAGCACAATCGAGAGCACACTCGGCGTGAAGATCAGCGTCCGGTAGACTGTGCGCCCGCGAATGAAGCGCGAACTGAGCAGCGTCGCCAGGATCAGCGCCAGCGGGTTCTGCACCAGCATGTGGATGGCGAAGAAGACGAAATTATTGCGCAGCGCCCCGAGAATGCGCGGCTGCCAGAGCGCATCAGTGAATAGACGCTGATAGTTTTGCAGTCCGGCGTAGACTTCGTTGCCGGTGGCCGGGTCGACAGTGTTCAGGCTCAGCCGCAGCGAATCCAGCAGCGGGTAGATCATGAACAGCGTGTAGATGATCACCGCCGGGGCGAGGAAAACGACGATATGGATCGGGAACGGTTTTCGCGATGAAGGCATTTTTCAAAACGCAGGCAAGTAGATAATCTGATAATCCCGGCGCAGAGTGCCGGAACGCATTCGCCCCGACCCTCTCTGTTCAACCACCTCACCCCCAACCCCCTCTCCGTGCACGGCTGAGGGGGGAGTCGCAGCAAAGCAAGACGGGGGTGAGGTGAAAGCTATCGGCTACGACCCCATCTGCGGCTCGTACCACTGCTCCAGACCGTTCTGCACCATGTCGGCAGCTTCCTGCGGCGTCATGGATTGGTTGAGCACGGCGGCGCTGGCTGCCCACAGATCGTTCTCGTTGTTCGGCTCGCCGCGCGACAGAATCTGGTAGGCTGAGCGGATCGTGCTCGCGCACTCACTGCGCCAGCCGACGAATTCCGCTGCAACCGGGTCGTCCAGTTGGATTTCTGCGTTCGACAGGCTGAAGAATCCTGGCAGTGCGTTCGAGTACAGGTTGGCGAATTCCGGTGTGGTCATCCATTCCAGGAACGTCCGCGCCGCTTCGGGGTTCTCGGTCCCGGCATTCATACCCATCGCGATGTCGGTGTGGTCGCTGATGTAGCAGTCTGCCTGACCATCCGGTACCGGGGGTCTGAAAGCGCCGAGTTCGAAGTCGGCATTGGCGCGGAAGACGGAGATGTCCCACGAACCGGCAGGATAAATCGCACCCAGACCGAGCGAGAACGCATTCTGCGAGTCAGCATACGTCTGCGCCTGGTAGCCATCGCCCAGGTACGGCTGCCACGCGGCCAGCGCCTCGAAGGCCTGCAGGAAGCCGCCCTCGTTGTACTTGGCGGTGCCGTCGATCAACCCGAGGCGACCTTCTTCACCCTTCCAGTAGTTCGGGCCGATGTTCTGGTAGCCCATCGTCGCCGCTTCCCACTGGTCGTTCGTGCCCATCACGATGGGCGTGTATTGGCCGTTTTCTTTGATCGCGTCGAGCACAGCGTAGAATTCCGACACCGTCGTCGGCTCTTCCAGACCCAGCTCGGCAAAAATGTCGGCGTTATAGATGAAGCCGTGAATGACCGACGCCATCGGCACGCAGAACACGTCCGAGCCATCGTCGGTGATCCAGGCGCTCTTGGCTACGTCGCCGAAGTTCTCCATGCCCGGCAGGTCATTGAGCGAGGCCAGGTAGCCCGATTGGAACAGGCCGAGCGACAGGTCGAACGGACGGCACGTGATCAGATCGCCCGCCGTGCCACCTTCAAGCTTGGCGTTCAGCGCGGCGTTGTACTCCGTCGGCGCGCTGGGGCTGAAGACCACGTCGATGTTCGGATACTGTGCCTCGAATGCGGGCAGGATCGTGTCTTCCCAGATCGTCAGGTCGTCATTGCGCCAGCTTTCGATCACGAGCTGGACGGTGTCCTGCGCCTGGGCGATGCCCGTGAGCAGGATCATGAGCACGGACAGGACGAGCAACACTTTCTTCATAGTTCACCTCAAAGCCATAAGTGATTTGCAGCACAGTCCGAAGATACCCTTGCTGTGCTAGTGTACGAGCATAACGCGATTGCGCAGGCATGGCAAAGTCTGATGTATTGAAAAATAGGCGGAACTTTTGGCTAGAGTGCTGTTGTATCGGCGGGGGTTGTGGTACGGGCGAGATATATCTCGCCCGTACAGCTTAGCTGCATTCCTGCTGCTGGCTCTCGCCCGCGCTCACACGTGGCCCACGCTCTCCAGCCCGTGGCGTTCCATCAGGATCGCGTCGGTCAGTAAGTCGGCAGCCGGGCCGTCGGCGGCGATCTTGCCCTCGTCGAGGACGATGACGCGCGAACACAGGTCGTAGGCCAGACGCATGTCGTGCGTGCTGATCAGCAGCGTCTGATCCGTGAACGACGCCAGCAGTTGGATCAGGCTGCGGCGGCCACGCGGGTCGAGCCCCGACGACGGCTCATCGAGGATGAGGATTTTCGGCTGCATACTCAAGACCGTGGCGATGGCAATGCGCTTCTTCTCTCCGCCGCTCAGATGAAAACTGATGCGCCCGGCAGCGCCGCGCATCCCGACCGCCTCCAGCGCCTGTTCGACCCGCCGCTCGACCTCAGCGTCAGGCAGCCCCATGTGCAGCGGCCCGAAGGCCACGTCCTGATGAACATAGGTCGAAAACAGTTGATCGTCCGGGTTCTGGAACACCAGCCCGACCTGCGCCCGGATCTGCCTCAGGCTGCGCTCTGTCAGCGGCAGGCCGTCGATGGTGATCTGCCCGCTCGAACTGCGCAGGATGCCGTTCAGATGCAGCAGCAGCGTCGATTTGCCCGCGCCGTTGGGACCGATCAAGCCGACCTTCTCGCCGCGGTGAATCGTGAACGACACGTCCTCCAGCGCCGCCGTGCCATCTGGATAGTGATAGTACAGACCTTGGACCTGGATCAGCATTTCGCTCATGTCAGCCGTTCCACCACAGCCGCGCCAGCACTTCGATCACGATCAGTCCCAACAGCGGCAGTAGACCAGGCAGCGCCGCGCGCCAGGTCAGCGGCGGCGGGGCGATGGCGCGCATCTGCCCGCTGAAGCCGCGCGCCAGCATTGCCGCGTAAACCCGCTCGCTGCGCTCGGTGCTGCGCAGAAACAGATTGCCGATCATGCCGCCAGCTACTTGAGCGCGCCACCACCAGCGCCCACCGCCGCGCCCATACGTCGGTGCGGCGCTCCGTGACGCCCGCGCCTGGCGCAGCCGGTCGGCCTCGTCGTTGAGCGTGAACACATAGCGATAGAGAAAGGACGTGATCAACACCAGCGTCTGTGGGATGCCCAGGCTTTCCAGCGCCCCCAACAGATCGGTGAACGGCGTGGTCAGGGAAAGCAGGATCGACACCTGCGTCGCCAGCCAGCTCTTGATCAGGATGCTGACGAAGCGCAGCAGTCCGGCGTCACTGATTGTCAGGCCGCCCACGGTCGCGAGCGGCTGGCCGGGCGTCGTGAACAGGAGCGTCAGACCCGCCAGCGCAAACGGCAGGGCGACGGTGCCGAGCCGCGCCAGCCGCCAGACGCCCACGCGCCCGATCACGGCGAGGCTGGCGACCAGCGCCCACAGCAGCGGATAGGCGGGCAGGGCGCGCTCCGGCGTCAGCACGATGCCGACGATCAGCAGCACGGCGACCACCAGCTTCATCCGCGGATCGAGCGCGTGCAGCGGCGTATCGCCCATCGACGGGCGATCTTTGACGTTGAACTGCATCGTTTCAGCGTGACTGCTCAAATGGGTTGCGAGCCGGATGCGCCGCGCCGTTTCTTCGACAACCGCGCCGTGGCATAACTGACCCCGACGACAAAGATCACGCCGATGACGCCCGCGAGGATCGTCGATGCGGCCTCGCTTTCAATGAACGGCACGGTGTAGTCAGGCAGGATTTCGTAGGGCGGTTGTTGCGCCGTCTCGATGAAGCCCTGATCTTCCGCCACGCGTTCCAGCCCATCGGGATTCGGATCGGCCAGCGGCGAGACCAATGTGATCGCCAGCGCGATCAGCAGCCCGACGGCAATCCAGCCGCTGCCACGTGAGGCGCTGGCCTCGGAGCCGCGGATCAGATCGGGGCGTGTTTGTTGGATGAACGCCAGTGCCGCGACCGTGATCAGCGCTTCGCCGATGCCGATCAGCGCGTGGACGCCCGCCATCGCCGGCAGGGCGATATCCAGCGATGCCGTGTTCGAGAACGCCAGTTCGAGCGCTGTCGCCAGCGCGGCCACTTCCACGCCCAGCCACGCGCCGACTGCCGCGCCGATCAGGTGGCGGCCCGGTCTGCCACGCATGACTCGCCCCACAAGCGCATAAGCAGCATAGCCCACAAACGCGGCGATCACGCCCATGTTGGTTGCGTTGAAGCCGATGGCGAGCAGGCCGCCGTCCTGAAACAGCATCCCCTGCACGGCGATCACGCTCGTCATCACCAGCACCGCCGCCCACGGCCCCAACAGGATCGCCACCAGCGTCCCGCCCAGCAAATGCCCGGAGGTGCCGCCCGCGACCGGGAAGTTGATCATCTGCGCGGCGAAGACGAACGCGGCCAGAATGCCCATCAGCGGGATCTGCCGGTCGCCGAGCTGCTGGCGCGTCTGCCGCAGGGCGATGGCCACTATCCCGATCAGCAGCAGCCAGCCCAGCGCCGACACCGGGATCGAGAGGAAGCCATCCGGGATGTGCATCGCCAGAACGGGGATAAACATCGTCGATTAAATCCTTTTTCGAATCTCACTCTATATGTAAAATATAGCAGATGTAAGATTTTACAACAATAGGTTGAGATTTGTTCGTGCTGCCTGTGCTGCTCACTCGGCGTGGACAGCGGCGAGCGGTACAATTTCTCTTGTTGGTTGCTGTGGAGAGATGGACATGCGCACGCCAGACGAGATCGTGAACCGGCTTGAAGATCAGGGCGAGCGGCTGACCATCCAGCGGCGGGTGGTGATCGAAGCGCTGACGGCCTGCGGCGATCACATGACGATCCAGGACATTCACGCCTACCTGAACCAGACGCAGGGCATGGCGCTTTCGGAGACGACCATCTATCGCATTCTCGAATGGCTCAAGCGGCTGCGCATCGTCGCCCAGACCGACATGGGCGCTGCCGGGATCGTCTACGCCCTGATCGACAATCCCCTGCATCACCATCTCATCTGCCTGCGCTGCGGTCGGGTCATCGACATCGACGACGCTTACTTCGCCAGTATGCGCCGCCAGCTCAAGGCGGATCTCGGCTTCATCACCCGCATCGATCACATGGCGATCTACGGCGAGTGCGAACAGTGCGCCGGGCACCACGACGGCGAGACTGATTAGCGCGCGCGTTATTCCCTCTTGGCGTTCTGGGGCGGTTGGCGCTCGGAGCGAACGCCTGTGTGGATTCGTGAAAGGACAGGCTTTGTTTCATCATGGACATCGTCCATCGACGACGCTGCCCGTTCAATCCTTTGCAGCGGTCAAGATATATTCATCTGCCAATAAATAGAATTTGACATGGTATAAGGTAAATGCTGTATTCTATTAGTTCAATCCATCTGACTCTTGACTCCAGGAAATCAATCGAATGATGAAATCCAACTCGAATCATCAGAGGCGAGCGCTGACACTACTTCAAAATGCGGCGCAGGAATTGAAATCTACGCTTGATTTCAATGACATCCTGAAGCGAACGGTCGTATTGGCCAATGACTTTATGGAACGGGAAGAACAGGTCACCAGATATTTTAGTCACATTGCTGTCAAGGAAGGCGATCGGCTGTATTTCGACCCGAACCATAATCTTCCAGAGATACAAGCCATGCTTATGAGATCATTGGGGCCAGAGGCTGAAATTATCTTGAACCGCGCGGCCAATAACCGGCTTGGCATTACCGGCAGTGCGGCCATAGGCAAAGAACCCCTGAATGTTGGCAATGTGCGCGAACACCCTGAGTACATCGATCTCAAGGGCGCTGGCGGATCACAACTTTCCGTGCCGATCATCATCGACGACGAGGTGGTGGCAGTTCTCAACATTGAACATGAAGCGAATGATGCCTTTGATGACGAAGATAAACAAACGATACTGGCTCTCATTAGCATTGTCGCCTCTGCGCTGGATAACCGGGAAAACAATGCCGCTCTGACCGCGCTCTTCAACGGCGTTCGTGCGCTAACAAGGGGATTCGCGGTCGATCAGAAACTTCAGTTTGTGCTTAGTGAAATTGCCAAACAAGCATTTGCCTTGATGCAGATCAAGGCACGCAAACCCGGTGCGTTCGCGCATGTCGGTATCATCCAGGGTAGTGATTTGATCTATGTCGCTGCCTATCCTAGCGACGTGCTGAATCGCTTTGGGCAGGAAACATACGAGAAGATAAACCTCGATCAATTCAATACCTACGATGAGAACGGCAACCGGAGACGAATCGGCATCTCAGGTTATGCCGTCCGCATGAACAGCACACAAAATGTTGCCGATGTTGGACAGCACGACGAATATCTCCAGGTCAACCTGGATCCCCGGGTGCCGACGCGAACGATCAACTCTCAGCTCGCCGTTCCCATCAATTTGCCAAATCGCGAGGTAGTCGGCGTCATCAGCATCGATCACCCTTCATTCGCCGCGTTTTCGAAGGAAGATGTCGATAATATTGAACTGCTCGCCGATATTGCGGCGGAAGCCTATCGCGTTAATCGGCAAAATGAACGACAGGTACGGGCACTAAGTGTGCTGCAACAGGCCGCGAAAAGGATCACAGACAATCTCACTCTCGATGATATCCTGCTCGAAACCGCCAACTACGCGAAGAAGATTGTTGAACGCGAATTCACGTCTGAGGCAGATTATGTAAGTCACCTGGCCGTTCGTGAGGGCAAATATCTTGTCTTTCGGCCTGAGCACAATGACCAGGCCGTCTACAGTACGTTTCGTATCGCGCAGTCCGAACGCGTCAAGTTCATTGATCCGGGGCCGGGAACCAGGATTGGGATTGTCGGGCGTACCGCTCAGCAAGGCATCTCTCAACTGGTGCCAGATGTCAGCCATGATAAAGACTATTTCATGATCCGCCCCACGGGTACCCAACTCTCCGTGCCGATATTTGTGGCAGGGCAAATCTATGGGGTCGTCAGTGTGGAACATAACGAACCTCACTTTTTCAGTGCAGAAGACAAAGGCACAATCGAGACGCTGGTTGCGCAGGTTGGTGCCGTCATTACGATTCTAAATAGTCGCTTCGAACAGGCTCGCCTTGCCGAGCGTGACAAGCAGCGATCCCTTTTCATCTCCAATGTCGCACATGAGTTGCGCACACCCATTTCACAAATCGCCAACTTCATCGAAGGCCTCAGTCGCCAGGCCTACGAGAGCTTCGATGATCCTGATTACCTGACGAATCTGCCAATTGCGGATCGGATTGTAAAAGAACAGCGAGAACTGGTAGACCGCTTACTGGAAGAGGCACGTGCCGAAGGCGGCGCATTGAAAGCTCGATTTAGCCGCTATGATCTCAATCAAATCGTCCGTGACGTAGTGGATACCTATCTTCCCAGGGCTGGCGAAAAGGGCTTGAAGTTCAATGTGAACATGACTTTCGATGAGCCATTGATTCTCAGTCTGGATCGATTCATGATCAAGCGTGCCATCAAGAATTTGGTCGACAATGCAATCAAATACACGGATGAGGGACAGGTATCTATCCACGTGCGCGTTCAGGACGAACAAGTATTGATCGACGTGGAAGATACAGGCATCGGAATCCCTGAAGACGAACAGGCCAAGATATTTGACCGCATGATCAGGGGCGAAGATGCCGCAGTGCATGAGCGCGACGGCATCGGCATTGGCCTTGATCTTGCGCGTCGCTATGTTGATTTGCACGATGGTAAAATCATGCTCACCCGCAGCGACAAGGATCAGGGATCGGTGTTCACGATCTCTTTACCAGCAAAACTCATGACCCAAAATCTTAAATCGTCATAGGATACATCCATGTCAGAGAAGTCCCGAATTCTCATTATCGATGATCTTGCCGACAACATCAGCATGCTTCGCCCGTTACTCAAGAGGGACTATGAAGTCATTGCTGCCGAAAGTGGTGAGGAAGGTCTCAATCTGGCCCGAGCGCAGCAACCGGACATCATTTTGTTGGACCTGAAGATGCCGGGTATGGACGGGCTTGACGTCCTCAGGCGACTACGCGCAGACAAGTCAACCCGTGACATTCTGGTCATCATGCATACGTCGAATGATGATCAAACGATGACGCACACCGCCATAGAAGAAGGCGCAATCGACTATGTTGTGAGGTCAGGCGACACGCATCTGCTCTTGGCAAAGCTCAAGCAGTATGTCGAACAGATCATCATTCCGCGAAAACATGGTGCGCCTTCCGTGCCCGAAATGCCTGTATCTTTGGGACGCAAGCGAGTATTCCTCAGCTATTCCAGTAAAGACGCTGCGTTTGCTGCGCATCTCAAGGGTGTCATCGAGGAAATGGGGTATGAAGCCTGGATTGACCATAGCCACATTAAGGCCGGCGCAGTCTGGCTTCGGTCAATCGAAGAGGGTCTGAAGACATGTTCCGGAATGGTTCTTATCATGTCTCAGCCGGCTATGGCATCGCATTTTGTGACCGCGGAGTATTTGGCGATCATCCGTATGAAGAAACCCTTGATCCCCGTGCTGTTTGCTCCGTGTGAAATTCCGATTGTGTTGGAAATCATTCATCGCATCGACTACTATGGAAATCCGCTGAATGCCATCGAAGAACTTCGACGAAGCCTGAAAGAACAGATCGGCTAGATCGTTCATGTCGGAATGGCCATACCATTGAAGTCCCATCAAATTCGGAGTATTCGGGCAATGGACATTGAGAATACGATAGACAACTATTTCCGGATTGTAGATGCCAGACGATTCGATGAATTGGTGCACGTATTTCACCGGGAAATCGAATACGAACGGCCTGGATATGACAAACTCGTCGGCGTCGAAGCCGTTATCGATTTCTACAAGAACACTCGTGAAATCGCTGCCGGGCATCATGAGCTGCATGGCACACTCGTCCGCGGGCAAACCGCAGCGTGTTGGGGACGCTTCGAAGGCAGCAAGAAAGATGGCACGCGAATTGATGAGCGATTCGCCGACATTATGACTTTTGAGCGGGGAAAAATGAGAACACGTATCACGTTCTTTCATAGACCAGCAATTTGACGAACAACAGCGCCTGAATCTGTCACTGCCACTGGACTTCCACAATAGCGCAGATACGCCTGATTCAGGTAAGATACTTGAGTTTATTTTGATCAATCTGGTACCAGATTAAGGTATTCCATGCTCATTTCTGAATCCACTATCAGCACCATTCAGGCGCGCGTCGCCGAACAGCGCGAGCAGATCATCCAGTTCCTGCGCGATCTGTGCGCGATCCCCAGCTATGACAGCCAGATCAAGGCGGTCGGCGAGCGCGCCGCCGAGGAAATGAAGAAGCTCGGCTTTGACGAGACCTGGTTCGACCGCATGGGCAACATTGTCGGGCGCATCGGCAGCGGGCCGCGCAAGCTCGTCTACGACAGCCACCTGGATACCGTCGGTATCGGCGACCCGGCAGCCTGGGAGTGGGACCCGTTCCAGGGCAAGATCGAAGACGGCATCTTCTACGCGCGCGGCGCGTGTGACGAGAAGAACAGCACCCCCGGCATGATCTACGGGCTGGCGCTGGCTCGCGATCTCGGCCTGCTCGACGGTTGGACGGCCTATTACTTCGGCAACATGGAAGAGTGGTGCGATGGCATCGCGCCGAATGCCTTCGTCGAGGTCGAGGGCATCCGCCCGGATTTCGTCGTCGTCGGCGAGCCGACCAAAATGCAGGTCTATCGCGGTCACAAAGGGCGCGTCGAGATGCAGGTCGTCGCTAAGGGCAAGAGCGCGCACGCCGCCAGCAACTTCCTCGGCGATAACGCCATCTACAAGCTGCTGCCGATCATCGACGCCATCAGCAAGCTCGAACCGGAACTCGGCGACGATCCGTTCCTGGGGCACGGGCGCATCACCGTCAGCGACATGCACGTCAAGACGCCGAGCATCAACGCGGTGCCGGACGAGGCGTTGATCTACATCGACCGGCGCATCACCTTCGGCGAAGAGCCGCAGGCGGAACTCGAACGCATCCAGCGCTTGATCGGCGACCGCAAAGACATCCAGGCGTCGATCCTCGAATACGACGATCCGAGCTACACCGGCTTCGTCTTCAAGGTCGATAAAATCTACCCGGCCTGGGCGCTGCCGGAAGATGATCCGTTCGTGCAGGCGGGCGTGCAGGCGGGCAAGCTGCTCTGGGGCGCGCCGATCCCGACCGGCAAGTGGGATTTCAGCACCAACGGCACCTACTGGATGGGCAAGGCGGGCATTCCGAGCATCGGCTTCGGCCCCGGCGACGAGATCCATGCGCACACGGTCATCGACCAGGTCAAGCTCGACGACGTGGTCAAATCGACCGAGTGGTATGCGCTGGTGCCGGGGCTGATCGCGCGCTGATGCCAGCTTGGGAGCATTCATGATCGCAGCGACTGCGAGACTGACACGGGCGTTACAGGCGCGCTCGCCTGAGCGGCCTGTGCCCGGCGTCACCCGGCTGAGCCGGATGCTGGCGCGGCTGCTGCCGGTATCGCCCGGCGTGGTGACGCTGCCCAACGGCGTGCGGATGCGGCTCGACGCCGGGATCGACGCGCAGCGTGAGCTGCTGTTTTCCGGTGTCTACCAGCCTGCGCTGGCAAACGTTCTGCGCCAGCACGTCGGGCCGGGCGCACACTGCCTCGACATCGGCGCGAACCTGGGCTATTTCGCGCTCGATTTTGCGCGCCGCGTTGGTAAGACCGGGCGTGTCGCCGCGTTCGAGGCGAACCCGACGCTGGCCGAGGCGCTGGAAGCTCAGGCCCAGCTCAACAGCTTCGATCACCTGCATGTCCACAACCGGGCGGTGTTCGAGGCGAGCGGCCAGGCATTGACGTTCTACATCTCGGCGCATCCGGGCAAGTCCTCGCTGGATGCGGCCATGGCCGGCACGACCACGCGCGCGATCACCATCGAGACGATAGCGATTGACGATTTCATGCAGGCGCAGAGCTGGACTCGGCTGGACGCGATCAAGTGTGACATCGAAGGGGCAGACGCACCGGCGCTGCTGGGGGCACAGGCGTCGATCCTGCGCTTCCGGCCCTTCATCGCCTTCGAGTTCAGCGCTTCGACGCCGCGGGACTTGATCGTCCGGCTGCGCACGCTGTTCGCGCAGGCGCACTACCGGCTGGAGATGCTGCACTTGAGCGGCGTCCGCCAGCCGTTCGCCTGGCAGGTGCCCTCCCCGCTCGATCACATCGATGTGTTGTGTACGCCTGTGATCTAATCTAATTCCAGAGCAGATTGTCTGGGTGTACTTTCATCCCCACCCCTGAACCTGACGGTTCTTCCCCTCCCCATCGCGATTGGGGAGGGGAATGCGGGCAGGGGACACGTTCTAGGTCAGTGCTTCTGCTATGCAATAGGCTCGCCCATGCACTGGCCGGCCGGGCGATCTACTGCCTGACTTATCCCTTCTGCACCGGGAACTGCACCTCAGTCACGTAGTCCAACGGGGCGAGGCTCTCGTTCGGCCCGCGCAGGTAGATCTCACGGCACGGCCCGGCGACCTGGTAGCCATTCTGTTCCATCCAGGCCATAAGCGCGGTGTAGGCGCCGCCGATCTCGTTATACGCGCCCTGGTGGACGGTCGTCACCATCTGCGCGCCCGGCAGATCGCGCATTTGCACGCGCCCGCCGCTGTCGCCACCGCTGACCGGGATCAGCGCTTCGACATCGCAGTCGGACTCGCGGTACTCCGGGTCGTGATAGATGGCCATCACTGGCCCCGCCGGGTGGATGCCTTTCGGCATCAGGTAGCCGAAGAGTTCGCCGAACAACTGGCCGACGTCGCTGTAGGTCGGAACGACGCCGCGCACGCTTGCCACGTGCACGGCGTCGACCTGCTTGAGTACCACTTCATAATCTGGCATGTCGCCCTCCTGATCGATCTGTTTCAGCCGGTGCAGCAACTGCGCCAGACGTGCTTCCTCCTCGGCCATCTGCTGCTCGATCTCGGCACGGCGCAGGCGGAACATACCGCGCAGTTCGTCGGGCGAGATCTGCTCGTCGATCATCTGCCGGATCTGCTCCAACGAGAAGCCAAGCGCCTTGAGCGCCAGGATGCGGTTGAGCCGCGGCAGTTGATCCGCCGAGTAGTAGCGGTAGCCGGTCATCGGGTCGACCTGCGCCGGTTGGAGCAAGCCTTCCTGATCGTAGAAGCGCAGTGTCTTGACGGTCACCTGGCTGAGCTTCGAAAACTCACCGATCTTGAACATGATCACCCTCCACGCGCGTTTGGGAGAACCAGTCGATCAGCTTGATCACATTGTCGATCCTCCTCCATGGGGAGAGTCAAGTACCCCAATTGTGCCCATTTCAGACCGGCGTCATACATTAGATGAGCATCGTAGTCCTGATCTCAATGCAAGAGCGCTTGCGCTGATCTTCTCCCATGCTCTATACTGAAACAAGGCTTCGCATCAGGAGAATCATTGGTGAAATCTCGCACAGAACAACTCGTATCCCGCCTGCGCGATCTGCAATCGAGTTCAGGCGACGTCGAAGCTGCGGCCATCGTCAGCGTCGACGGTTTGAGCATTGCCTCGATGCTGCCGAGCGGCACCGAGGAAGACCGTGTCAGCGCCATGTCCGCGGCGATGCAGTCGCTCGGCGAACGTATCTCGACCGAGTTGGGACGCGGTGCGCTCCAGCAGGTCTACGTCAAGGGTGAAAACGGCTATGTGATCTTGACGTCGGTTGGCGAAGAGGCCGTGCTCACCGTGCTGGCGCGCAAGGAAGCCCGCCTGGGCCTGATCTTCCTGGACATCGGCCGCGCCAAGCAAGACCTGGAGCATCTCCTCTAAGCGACGCTGACCGGGCTGCGCGACCTGTGCGGGAAAGATCGCCATGCCGTGACCGATTCAACCGACCTGTTTTACCCCAATCGATTTGCGCGACTGCTCATCCAGGCGATGTTCAGTGAGTTAGGCACGTACTCTACCGAGGCACTGTTGGAAAGCGCCGGCCTCACGCCGGAACTGCCGGGGGATGACCTGGAACGCGGCTACCCATTCAAGCATCTGGCGGCGCTCAACCGTGCCTTGTTCGCCATGTACGGCGACCAGGGTGCGCGCGGGCTGGCGCAGGTGGTCGGGCGCGCGTGGTTCTCGCCAGGAATGGAGTCGCTGGGGGCGTTCGCCGCCTTCGCCGACCCGGCATTCAAGCAGCTTCCCGGGCAGACGCGCGCGGGCATCAGCCTCAAGGTGCTGGCAGAGATCTTTTCGCGCCTGAGCGACCAGCGCGGCCACATCGAGACCGGCGAACACGGGCAGCGGCGCTGGATTGTCGAGCGCAGCCCATTCATCTTCGAGAACGTCGAAGCGCCCGTGTGCTATCTGCTGGCCGGATTGGCCCAGGCGTGCCTGAGTGCCGCGACCGACGGCGACGCCTTCTACATCACGGAAATCGAATGCCGCGCGTCCGGCGCGCCCCACTGCATTTTTGCGATTGCCCGCCGCTGACAGGGGAGCGACCGTATGTGAGCGGCATGTGAAGTTCTCTTTGGCCGATTGAGATTATGCGCAGAGTTAACGGGAGCGAAGCACATGGAGAATTCTGTCTACACCCTTGTTGAACACCTGGCAGGCTTGATCGAGACGATCCAACCGGAGAGCATCGTCAGCCGCACCTTCTACAAAGATGATCGTCTGAAAGCCATTCTGTTTGGCTTTGACGCCGGACAGGAGCTGTCCGAGCACACTGCCAGCCAGGCGGCCATCATCCAGATTGTGCAGGGAGAAGCCACTGTCACTCTGGGGGAAGATCAGCATGAGTTGACTGCCGGGGCCTGGCTGTATATGCCACCGCGCTTGAAGCACAGCATTTATGCTAAGACGCCGCTGCACATGCTGCTGTTGATGCTGGGGACGGACTGAGCGTGCAGACCGTAAACGCCGGACGATGTCTGCCTCGTGGCTGAGTGCCCGCTAACCTCAAGGTTACAAATCTGTATCGTGTGCGACCCCCTGGCGATGGGCAGACGTAGAGGAACGGTCATGGCTCTCCCACTTATAATTGAGGAGTGACGCCGGCAAAGACACCTTAGGGAAAGCGCATGACCCAGCCTCGCATCCTGATCGTTGAGGATGACAGTGACATATCGGAACTGCTGGAAGCCCATTTCACCACCGAAAAATACGACGTACTGACTGCGGCCTGGGGCGCGGAGGCGCTCGAAATCGCCCGCGAGGAACACCTGGATCTGGCGCTGCTGGACATCCGCCTGCCGGACATCAGCGGCTATGATGTCTGCCGCCAATTGCGCCTGAACCGGCGCACTCAGGACGTGCCGATTGTCTTCCTGACCGAGAAGCGCGACCGCGTCGATAAACTGCAAGGGTTGGAATTGGGCGTGGTTGATTACATTACCAAGCCATTCGACATTCAGGAACTGCGCCTGCGTGTGCGCAACGCCCTGGCGCGCGCCAACCAGCGCCCATACATCCACCACACAACCGAACTGCCGGAAGGGATGTTGGTTGACGAGCGGCTGATGAAGACAATCTACAGCGACAGCGCGTGGAGCATGGTCGTCTTTTCGCTGCGTGGGCTGGATGCGTTCCGCGAACGCTACGGCTTCGTCGCTGGCGATGACGTGCTGCGTGCTGTGGCGCTGATGCTGCGCAACGCGGTGCGCGAACTGGGCAGCGAGGATGACTTCATCGGCCATCTGGACAACAGCCTGTTCGTGGTCATCACCAACAAGGACAATGCCGAAGCGATCCGCGAGCGCGTGCAGACCAAGATGCACTACTCGCGCGAGTTCTTCTACCCGCTCAACGACCGCGTCGAGAGCGCAGCGGACGGGAAACTCGCCGAAAACGAAATGTTGACGCTGGTGGCGGCGGCGGTCGATCACACCAGCGGGCCGTTCGCAGATGCCGATGCCGTGCGCGCCGCCTTCACCGAGGCGCTGGCGCAGCCTGCCTCACCCGCCTCCAGTGCGGACGATCAGAACGTCTCGTAGCGGCTTCCTGGCGATGACCGGCACCTGCGCATCCGCTGCCGGGTAGCCGACCGGGATGACGACGTAGGCACGCTCGTTCGGCGGCCTCTCCAACACGTCACTCAGAAACCCCATCGGGCTGGGCGTGTGCGTAAGCGTCGCCAGCCCGGCGAGATGCAGACTCGCGAGCAGCAGCCCGACGGCGATGCCGACCGACTCGGTCGTGTAGTAGTGTTTGATCTTGCGCGGCTGTCCGTCCGCATCCGCCTCCAGGCCGTAGACCTGTTGAAAAACGACGATCAGATAAGGCGCGTCTTCGAGATGCGGCTTGTGCCAGTCGGTGCCCAGCGGCGCGAGCGCGGCCTTCCATTCCTCGCTCATGCGGTGCTCATAGCTTTCACGTTCCTCGGCCTCGGCAGCGGCGCGGATCTGCTGCTTGAGCGCTGGGACAGCCACGACGACGAACGTCCACGGCTGCTGGTTCGCGCCGGAGGGGGCGGTCGCCGCCGTCGCCACCGCATTTTCGATCAACTCCAACGGCACCGGCTCGGTCGAGAACTGGCGCACGCTGCGCCGTGATCGCATCCGCGCCAGAAATGCGCGCGACTGCGCCAGTTGTTCCGCTGGCGGCAGGCGCTCAAATGCAAGCGGTGTAAAAGCAGCCTCGTTGTGCATGGGTGATCTCCTCTCGCGGCCAGGCGCGCTCAATCCTCTACAAGCACGACCATGCCGATACTGGGCAGTGCTGCGCAGATATTGGCATGACGTTCAACTACTTTGCTTTGTCAGCTTTCGTTCACGGGGGAAATCAGCGTGATTTTGTCGCTGAATCGTTTCAGATCATCTACATTGAGCGTCAGCAGCGTATCGATTCCATAGACCAGCATCGTCGCCACCAGATTGGCGTCATGAACCTGCTTGCCCCGCGTGGGGTGAGTTTGAAGCAGTTCCACGAACTGCTCGACCACCGCTTCTGTTTCATTGGCGACATTGAACACAGCGCGCAATTTCTTATATTGTGCGTCGATCTGTGCGCCAGTCATCGGTTGCATAAACGACTGCGGGCGCGTTGTCTGATTGAAGTACTCGCGCACAACCTGTCCACTGATCCAGAGTTCGTCTCCCCGCGCGATATATCGGTCAACAAACGGCTTCACAGTCGCATAGTCTGGAAACTGCAGGATGGTTGACCGCAGCAAGATATTGGTATCGACAAAGACCTTAGCGGGCATCGTCATACCAGTCCTCACGATGATCAGAATAGCCCGGCAGCACTGCCCCCAGATCAACAGTCATCGAGTCGAAGACTGCTAGACGCTCACGTGCGGTGAGTTCGTGGGTTTTGATGCGATCCAGCAGCCATACCACCAACTCGGCTTTCTGGTCATCGGTCAAGCTTTCCACCAGGTTGACCACATCCTGAAAATTGACTGCCATCAGCTTGACTCCCCGTTCAGGGCGAACACTTCACCTCGATCATAATGGACACTTGTCGCTCTGTCACCCGGATGTTTGCATAGGTGCAGCGCCCGCCAAACAGATTGTCGCCTCGGATTCAGTGTACGGTAAAGCTCTCCAGACTGATGCGATCACCCGTCATGCCCATGTGGGTATTGATGCCCGGCAGCCGCTCGCCAGTTTGCCATTGGTAGACCGCTGCCAGCAACGTGTACGTGCCCGGAGGCATGGTCAGCGCGGCGGAGTGGCAGGCATAGGCGTCGGCTGGCAGGCCGAAGTCTGCCTGAGCGACGAGATTGCCCGCGCTGTCAACCACATGCAGCGCCACCGAGTAGGTATCCGACGGGACATTCTCCACGTGATACCAACCTGTCAGGATCGACACCCGGTTTCCAGACACGCTGACGGGCTCAAGAAGCTGCATCCGAATGTCGTCCCCAAACTGGAACGGCAGCGCATCCTCGTCGTCGGGCACGTGCGCGAACAGATCCAGGCGCATGTCGGGCACATCAATAACGGCCTGGCAATCGACGTAATCCACGGCCAGCGCGCGCCGGAATTCGCCCAGCCGGAAATTCGGCGCGAACGTCTGATCCACCCCGACCCAGACGCGCGGCGCGTCACCTAGATACTCCCGGACGTGATCGTAGTAATCGTCAGCCTCCTGTTTGCCGGAAATGCGTTCCATGAGGCTGTAGCGCAGGGACAGCCCGCTCAGATAGTGATCCATTTCAAGCTGGCGATACCAGTCGAAGTCTGCCGCGTGGAACACCACCAGATCCTCCGACTGCGCGTGCGCTTGCAGTTGCGTGCGGAATTCGCGCCACGGCATGGTGACGCCGTTCAGCGCGCGATTGAAAGCCGGATCAAAGGTGTTCCATAGCCCGGCGCAGAGCCAGATGCCCAGTATCCAACCCGGCCACAGCTTCTTTGTACGCCACAACGCTTCGACGCCTGATCCAACCAGCAGCGCCAGCAGCGGCCACACCATGATCAGGTAACGGATGTGCCAGACAATCGGATACACACCGCTCAGAACCACCGCCACGGCCAGCCCAGACAGGCTCAAGAACCGCATCAACCTGCCATGAACACCGCGCGCCTGGAGGGCAAAGATGCCGAGCAGCGCCAGCAGCGCGACGCTCCCATTGCTGAAGACGTAGAGCAGTGCTGCGAGCGCCTCTGGTGTGCTCATCGCGACCAGATGCGCGTAGTCCGCGCGTCCGGCAGCATTCAGCAATGTTGTCACCCAGGGCAGAAAGAGGATACAGCCGAGGACACCGAGCGCCGCAATCCGCCACCAGTGCCTGTTCTTGGGCATAAACAGGAGATGGTAGAGGCCGATTAGCCCCAGAATCGGGGCTGTTATATAGTGGATATAAAGCGAGATAGCAACACCAAAAACCAGCCCGGCCTGGAGCCAGACGCCGGGTTTGCGCCGTGTATGGGCGATGCGCCAGAAGATCAGGAGATCAAAAGCGGCCAGGGTGACGACCAGCGCATACGCGCGCAGCTCATGCAGATAGTAGATGAAGAAGGCAGACAGACCGATGGCAAGCGCCGCGCCCAACCCGACCAGTGACCGTGAGGCTGGACTCAGGCTTGAAGTGATGTCATAGCCCAGGCGGTAAATGCAGGCCACCGCCAGCAGCCCGCCCAACAGCGACAGCACTCGCGTCGCGAATTCGGTCCAGCCAACCGCCTGTCCCCAGAGGTTGAGTAATACGTAATAGCCCGGCGGGTTGCCCTCGTGCTGGGCGACTTCGGCAGCAACCCGGCTCACGGTTTCTCCGACGGAAATCGGGCCATATTCCGCGCCCCCGGCGTAGTACAGCGACCACACCTCGTCGTACCACAAGGCATCAGCATTCAGGCTGCGCACCCCCAGCCATGTCACCAGCAGCAGCAGGGCGATCATGCCCCAGAAGGCATAAGGCTTACTGTTTCGATGAGTCGGTGCGGCGCGTCTGGCAGCCGATTGAAGCATCATCATGGCCTCGACATCATACTTCAGAACGTATCTATTGGCGGAGATGTACGCCCGCCCTAATCGCTGGCAGCGGATCGCTTGAGGTTGATCGCGCTTACCAGCGGACGATCTCCCAGCGACTGGCCGTTGTCATCCAGCGCCGGTAAGCGCGCGCCAGTCGCCCAGTCATAGACCAGTATATGCAGGCTGTACGTGCCGGGCGGCAGATCGAGCGGCAGCCGCATCTGCTGGCAAGCTGTGTCCACGTCGGCCAGCCCGACGTCCGCCTGGGCAATCAACTGCCCATCCGGCGTATCGACGTGCAGGCCAATCGAATAGACCCCGCGCGGCACGTCCGGGCTGAGGCGCGTGCGCACCGTCATGATGAGCGCGTCGTCCACGTCGCCCGGCAGCGCGCCGATCCAATCGAGCGCCACGCTGTCGCCAAAATGCCAGCGCGCCGACTCGTGGCCCATGCGCGGGGCATACAGCGCCAGCGACCAAGCCTGATCCTGTCGCGGCGGGACACATTCCAGGAAGTCGCTGTCCAGGATCGACTCGACCGCCCAGGTTGTCTGGCGCGCAGGCCGCTGTGTCCGATCCCAGGCCACCCACAGGCGCGCGGCATCGCGGACGAGGCCCTCGAACTGCGCCGCGGTCACATCCGGCGTGTTTTCCGGCAGCGACTCCAGCACATGCACTTTCAAGCCAAGATCGTGCAGATAATGATCGGCGACCGGCTGATGCACCCAGTTCGGATCGGGTTCCGGCAGCAGGAAGACGAAATCGTCGCCCGGTTGCGCCAGCGGACGCAGATTGGCAGCCACGCCATCCCAGGGCAAATACGGATGGATCGCCTCCGGGTCATAGTTCACGCCGGGGAAGAACGCCAGCCAGACGCCCGCCAGCATCCACACGCCGACTATTACCGTCCGCCCGGCAGGCAGGTGCGCGACACCCAGCCCGCCGATCAACGCCAGCGCCGGGAACAGCGCCAGCAGATAATGCACGTCCGAGATGAAGCCGAACAGCGTATTGACGACGACGGCCAGGACAAATCCAACGATAAAGACAAACCAGGCCAGACGTCCGCGCCGCAGCGCAAACCAGCCAATGACCGCCGCTAGCGCCAGGCTTTGATTGCTAAAACGGCTCACCAGCCGCGCCAGCAAGTCCAGGGCGTCGCGCGCGTAATAATCGCGGCTCGGATCGGCGTTGACCTGGCCGAGCGCGAATCCGGCCACGCTGATCCAGGGCAGGAAGGCCAGCCCGCCGACAGCGATCATGCCACTCACGCGCCACCAGCGCTGGTCTTTGCGCACGAGCAGCAGGTGATAGAGCGCCAGCGCGCCGAGCACGGGCGTCGAGAGATAATGGCTGTAGAGCATGGCGGTGACACCAAGCGCGAGCAGCAGGCCGAGCGGCCACGACCAGCGCCGGCGCGGGCTGGTCAAACGCGTGTAGGCAAAGAGCACCGCGGAGGTCGCCAGCATCAACTGCATGTAGGTACGCGCTTCATGGGCATAGGTGATGAAGAAAGCGGACGTGCCCAACAGCAGCGCCGCGTAGATGCCTGCGCGCCGCCCGCCGATCTCACACCCGGCGCGGTAGATAAACGCGAGCGCCAGGGCGGCCATCAGCGCTGAATAGAAGCGCATGGCAAAGGCGCTGCCGCCGGTCACATCGCTCCACAGGTTGATGGCGAGATAATAGCCGGATGGATTGGTGTCCGGGTAGACGTGCGCGACGCGATCCCACGTCTCCGCGAGCGTGGACGGGCCGAAGTTGGCATCGTCCAGGCGCGGCGCACTCCCGGCGTAGAAGGATGTCCACCATTCGTCATACCAGATGGCATCGCCGTGCGCGCCGCGTGCCGCGAACCATGTCACCAGCAGCAGCAAGCCGATGAGAAGGCGGGCGTGTGTTGGCAGGCGTCGCGGCATAAAAGGCATCTGATGACTGTTCATGCCTCTATTGTGCCGTTCGCCCTACAGCCGGGCAAGCCTGATGATGGCTTGAACAGCAGTTTTCAGCCCGTTGAATGTGCGGCGTGAAACTAAAACCGCATCATCTCATCACATCTTCAACTTCGCTCAGTAATTCGGATCGAGCCAGTCACGCAGGCCCTCGCTGAGTAAATTGCAGGCAAAGATCACAACCAGGATCGCCAATCCGGGGAAGGTCGCCAGCCACCACTGGTAAAACTTGGTGCGTCCCAGGGCGATCATCGCGCCCCATTCAGGGGTGGGGGGCTGCACGCCCAATCCGAGGAAGCTTAGCGCCGACACCAGCAGGATAATGCCGCCTATGTCCAGCGCGGCTTTGATGATCAGCGGCGTCCAGGCGTTCGGCAGGATGTGGTAGAGCAAGATCCGCCGTTCGGGGATACCCAGCGACCGCGCCGCCGAAACGTACTCGAACGAGCGGACGATCAGGACTTGCGAGCGCATCAGGCGGGCGTATTCCGGCCATAGGACAATACACGCGGCGATGATGGCGTTGGTCAGGCTGGGGCCGAGAAACGACGAGATTGCGAGTGCCAGCACCACCGACGGAAACGCCAGCGTGACATCGGCAGCCCGCATGATCAGGTCATCCAGCCGCCCGCCGGTGAAGCCAGCCGCCGCGCCCAAAAGCGAACCGATAGTCACCGAGACCAGTACCACAAAAAACGCGGCCGGCAGGGAGATGCGCGCGCCGTGAATGACCCGGCTGAAGATGTCGCGTCCCAGCTCGTCCGTGCCAAACCAGTGCGCGCTTGACGGCGGGGCGAGACGCTCCGAAAGATTCTGCGCCAGCGGATCGGTCGGGGCAATCTGACTGGCAAAGATGATGATCAGGAACCACACCACCAGCACAGCCAGGCCAATCCACAGGGAAGGGTATTTCCGGATATGGGCGACCAGCAGCCTGCCGGGTGAAGCAGTCACCTGGACGACGCCGGGGTTGGTAACACTGGAGCCAGACGACACGGCAGTTTTATCCATCACGATCACGCACACGCGGGTCTAATAAACCGTACAGGATGTCCACGGTCAGATTGACCAGAATATAGAAAATGGCGATGACCAATGTGCCGCCCTGGATGGCCGGATAATCCAGATTGACGGCCGCCCGCACCAGATACTGGCCTAAGCCCGGCCAATCGAACACCGTCTCGGTCATGACCGCGCCGCTCAGCAGCCCGGCAAACGCCAGGCCCAGAATCGTTACCAGCGGGATCAGAACATTGCGGAGCGCATGGCGCACGGTGACGCGTCGCTCGCTCATCCCTTTGCTGCGGGCGGTGCGGATGTACTCCTTGCGCATCTCCTCGATGATAGCGGCGCGGGTCACACGGATAACCAGGGCCAGCGTGAAGCCACCCAGAATCAGTGTGGGCAGGATCAGGTGGTGCAGGGCGCTCAAGAACGCTTCGGCATTGCCGGCGAGCAGCGAATCGACCGTCAGCAGGCCGGTGACGCGCTCCGGCGTTGGAATGCGCGGTGCCAATCGTCCTGGGCCGGGGGCGATGCCCAGGAAGTAGTAGAAAACCGTCAGAAAAATCAGCCCGGTCCAGAACGGGGGCAGCGATGCGTTCAACAGCGAGATGAACCAGACGCCTTTGTCCAGCGTGCTCCGATAGCGCAGCCCGGCGATGACTCCCAACGGAATGCCGACGACGGCGGCAAACAGGAGTGAACTGACGGCCAGTTCCATCGTCGCCGGTAGGAACAGCAGCAGGTCATCCAGCACCGGGCGGCGGGTCAGAAACGAAGTCCCGAAATCGCCGCGCACCAGATTACCCACGTAGGACAGGTATTGCTCCCAGACCGGACGATCCAATCCCCACTGCCTAGTCGCGGTGGCGACGATTTCCGGGTTATCCATCGCCCGTTCGCCGACAATCATGACGAGCGGATCGACCTGGACGAGGTTGTAGATCAGGAACAACGCCAGGGAGATACCGAGCAGCATGGGAACGGCCAGCAGCAGCCGCCGGATAATGTAACGCGACAGCATTCAGACACCCGCTTCAGCAAAAATAGAGCAGGGGTGCTCACAAACACCCCTGCCGGGTTACACGTCGCTTATGACTTGCCGAGTGTATAGAAATCCAGGAAGTAGACCGGGTGGAATGTGAAGTTTTCGACATTCGACCGCAGGGCGTACAACTGCTGGGGCTGGAACAAGGGCACGAAGACCGCTTCCGCCACCTGCGCCGCCTGATACTGGCTGTAGAGTTGCGTCCGCGTGGCCTGGTCGGTTTCCGCAGCCGCCTGGCTAGCGAGGTCGGCGATCGCCGCTGAATCGAGCAGGATTCGCCCGGCTACGCTGCGCCCCGCATACGAGAAATAGTCCGACCACATGGTCGCGTCCAGATAATCCGGCGTCCAGGTCGAGAACAGGAAGGGCAATTCGGACGCGCGGAACGCGGTCAGGAAGTCCGAAGTCGGGCGCTGGTTGATGTCAACGGTAATGCCGACTTCCGCCAGATCCGCCTGGATCTTCGCGGCCAGCGTTTCGCTGGGAATGCCACCCGGCGCGCCGGAGCCGACGTAGATGGTCATGTTGAAGCCATCCGCATGACCGGCATCCGCCAGGAGTGCGCGTGCCTGGTCGAGGTTGCGTTCATAGCGCGCGGACGGATCAGAACCCTGAACGCCAATCGGCAGGATCGAGGCCGGACGGTCGGCAAAGCCGGACAGCAGCCCATTGATAATCCCGTCAAAATCGACCGAGTAGGCGATTGCCTGCCGCACCCGCACGTCAGAGAGGGGCAGACCAAACGTGTCGCTGGGGGAGATTGCCAGGTAGGTGATGTTCAGTGTCTGGCCGACTTCAAGCTTCAAATCGGCGTTGGCCTGAATCTGCTGCGCCAGGTCTTTATCGACGTTTTCGTAAATGTCGACGTCGCCGCGTTCCAGAAGCTGCAAGGCTGAGGTGGCGTCATTGACACTTCTCAGCGTGACGCTGGAGAGCGCAGCCGGGCCGCGCCAGTAATTGTCGTTGCGTACCATCGTGATCTCGGTTTCCGGCGACCAGCCGGTCAGGATGAATGGGCCGGAACCGGCGGAATTCTGGCTTAGCCAGTCATTGGCGGTATCGGTCGCATCGGCATCGGCCGCATCCGTGCCGCCGTGTTCCCTGACGACAGCGCTGTCCAGGATGCTCATGGCCGGGGCGGTGACAACGGTCGCAAAGGCCGGGAAGGCCTCGGTCAGGGTGACGGTGACGGTGTGTGCATCGGTAGCCTCGACGGAAGCGATCTGATCGGCGTAGAAGGACGGGTTGCCCTTGATATTCTTCAGGCGCATCCACGAGAAAACAACATCCTCAGCCGTGACCGGATTGCCTGAAGCAAAGACAGCCGCCGGATTGAGTGTAAAGGTGTAGGTCAGTCCATCGTCCGAAATCGTATAGCTCTCCGCCAGACCGGGGACAATCGTGGTCAGATCATCCGGGTGGATTTCGAGCAGGGTTTCGTAAGTGGCATGATGAATGGTGAGATTGGTGGTCTCAAAGGCGCGCCCTGGATCGAGCGTAATCACGTCATCCAGGATGGTGGCAACGATGAGCGCATTGTCCTGAGCCGCGACTGTGCCCAGGCTCACAAAAATAAACCCGATCAATAACATAATGGCAAACTTTTTCATGGTCGTGTCTCCTGATGCTTAGGGTGAAGTTCGGGTCGGATGTCAGCCATCTGGCGCACCTGCTCAGGGTATGCCAAGATAACCCGAAACTATGGGCGATAGCATAACACATCCTGAAGGCACAAGGGAAAGATGGCGCAACGCATTGGACTTATGGATAGACCAATGCGACACCGCCCGGCCAGCAGGATGCGTTGAACCTCAGGACTGTTGCAAAGTCTGTGAGCATTGCACTTCAGCCCTCATCCCCCAGCCCCTCCCATGAATGGGACTTCCGAGGCGCTTTCAGCCGCCTCTCGCGTTCTCCCGAACGCTTTGCTGGGAGAAGGGGAACAAAGTCCCTCGCCCAGCCGCGCAGCGGCGGTCGGGAGAGGGATTGAGGGTGAGGACTACAGACCCATTCCAACTTTGCACAAGCCCTGCGTTGAACCTGCGCGATATTGCCGTCTTTACCGGCGCGGTGGATAATCTTCAGCATTCCACGAAATGGGGCCTCCATGATCGACGCGTCTTCACCGACTCTTGCGCCAACCGAGCGCGAACAGATTTACCGCCGCAACTTCATCTTCTTCCTGACCGATGGCATTTTGTTCACCATCGCCATGAATCTCATCGGTTCGACGACGGTCATTCCCGACTTTGTCCGCCGCCTGACCAGCTCCGAAATCCTGATCGGCCTGTCCGGCAGCCTGTTCGAGATCGGTTGGACGCTGCCGCAGTTGTTCATCGCCCGCTATATCGTCCACTTCGAGCGTAAGAAGTGGTGGTTCGTTGGGCCGAGCATCCCCGTGCGCTTCGTCATCCTGATCTTCGCCGGTATCACGGTGCTGCTCGGCAAAGACCGGCCAGAAGCGATTCTGATCGCGTTCTTGATCAGCTACGGCATCGCGGGCATCGGTGACGGCGTGGTCGGCGTACCGTGGGCGGATCTGACAGGCACCAGCCTGGACGAGCGCTGGCGGGCGCGCATGTTTGGCCTGATGACCGCCGTTGTCGGCGTCATCATGCTCGTTCTGTCGCCGCTCATCGGCACGATCCTGGGCGAGACCGGGCCGGGCTTTCCGAACAATTACGCGCTGCTATTCGGGGCTGCCGGTGTCTTTTTTGCCGTGTCCATTATTCCGATTCTGTTCATTCACGAGCTGCCCGGCGGCAAGCGTGCCGAAAAAGTCCCCTCGTTTGGCGAATTCCTGCCGCAGTTGGGGCACGTCCTGCGCACAGATGTCCCGTTCCGCTCAGTCATCATCACGCGCATGTTGACCAGCCTGTTCGCCATGGCCGGGCCGTTTTACATCGGCTTTGCGACCGTGCAGTTGGGTTTGTCGAGCGAGGTCGCCGTGCCGACGCTGCTGGCGATGCAGACGATCGGCAGCGTGACCGGCGCGCTGGCTTACACGTGGCTCGGCGCGCGCAACAACCTGCTCTTCATCCGCCTGGCGCTGGCCGGGGCGGCGCTGCTGCCGATCAGCGCGCTGCTCGCCGGGGTGGTCGGCCCGTGGCCGTTGTACCTTGGCTTTCTCATGGCCGGGCTGACGGTCAGCAACCTGTTTCTCAGCTATCAGAATTGGGTTGTGACCTACGCCAGCCCCGATCAGCGCCCGATCTACGCCGGGCTATTCAACACAATCGCGACGGTCATCTCGCTGATCGCGCCGATCATCGGCGGCACGGTCGTGCAGCGCCTGGGCTATGAGCCGTTGTTCGCCCTCTCGCTGACGATGGTCATGTGCGCGCTGTTCGTCATGCTGCGTTACGTGCGTCGCTAACGACGGCACTCATTCCGGAAAGTCCCTCTCCTGGCCGCGCGGCGGCGGTCGGGAGAGGGATAAGGGTGAGGGCATGAATTCGCCAACCGCAGCCCGGATTAATGATCTTCATCACTTGTCGCCGGGGATCAAACCTCATACAGTGAAAATAGCTGGACTTCAGTGTGAAGGAGGCGGTTCGATGAACGGCGGACGTTTCTGGGATACCACCTCAGGTGAATGCGTCATCTGGATCGTGGCCGTTGTCGCAGCATTGGCGCTGACGGCGATCCTGACAGTCAATCTAGGTGCGTTGGAGGCGGGCCTGATCTTTTCAGCGCTTTTGCTCGCCATTATCCTGGTGCTGGCGCGCGCACTGCACATGCAGACGTTCTAGCACCGACATTCCACGCACATGTGAGGCATGACGATGTCTCGGCTAAGCGATGAAATGCTGCTGATCGCGCTTTTCCTGCTGCTGGCTGCCGTCACGCTGCTTGACCAGTTGCAGACAACCTTGCTGATCGCCGTCATTCAGACGATCCTGGCACTCGCGGCGCTCATTAGCGCAGCCATCATCATCCGGCGGCGCACAATGCGCACCGAGTGATCTGTCCCCCTGGCTAAACGACCCGTTCGACCGCCTGCGTCTGGCGCGTGGCCGCCGCGCGCAGCAGCGCCTCGACGACCGCTACGTCCTGTACGGCCTGCTCTGCCGTCGCGACAACCTGGGCTTTCTCCCCACGAATGACCTGGGCGAAATCGCGCAGCATGGTGTTCGTGCTGCGCTCATTCACCTCCCACATTTGCCGACGCTCCGGCTCCATGTTCGGGCGCACGATTTCGAGGTAGGGGCGCTCGACGTAGAGCACGCCCGCGTCGCCGATGATATTCAAGGCGTTGCGCCACGGCCCAGCGCTGGCGTAGGTTGCGCCATAGCTGCCGATGATGCCGTTCTCGAAGACCAGCGTCGCGGCCAGCGTATCCAGCGGCGGCAGATCAGGCCGGATGCTGATCGCTGCCGCGCTCACCTGCGCCACCTCGCCAAACAACATGCGCAGCCCGGCGACATGATGCACGCCGGTATCGAGCAGGAAGCCGCCTTGATGCGCCGGGCTGCGCCGCCACGCCGTCTGGTAGTACGGCGTCTGAGCGAGCGGCATGACCAGCAGCCACTGGCAGGTGATCACGCGCCCGATGATGCCTTCGTCGATCAGCTTGATCGCATGGAGGAACGCAGGCTCATAGCGATACTGCTCGGCCACCATCCAGACCAGATCGGGAAAGCCTTGTTTGTAGGTCAGCAGACGCCGGCCAGTATCGACATCCGGCGCGGCAGGCTTCTCGCTGATGACGTGTTTGCCCGCCGCCAGCGCCTGCTCAATTGTCGCTGGCGTTCGCTCAATCGGCAGCAGAATATCGACGGCATCGATGTCGTCACGTGCCAGCAGTGTACCGAGATCGGTCGTCACGTCCACCGGATGGTCGAATGAGTCCGCCAGCGCGCGGGCATTGGCTTCCGTGCGGCTGTAGATGGCGGCCACCTCGAAATGATCGGGCAGTTCGCGCAGGGCGGGCGCATGGGCATTGCGGGCGTAGATGCCTGCGCCGATCATGGCGAGGCGGATGCGATTGGCGGGCACGGCATGTCCTCCATAGCATTGGGCGTCGGCAGTGTTGGCGCGATCATATCATCATCGTACACGCTCAGGCCACCGGTGCGCTTGCCCAGGACAATCACATCGAAGCAGAATTGGGTTAAACCACAAAGTCGCAAAGGACTCAAAGGGTAAGCCAATGGGAAATTCCCTTTGCGAACTTTGTGGCTTTGCGGTTCATATTGTCCTTTTATCGTCTTCATATACAGTCCACGACGCAGTGAGACGAAAATCGACTCGCTATGCGTCCGTTTTCACGCCTCTCACATCTTGATGAACGATAATCATTCGTGATCGGGTGTGCGGGGAAGGGTGCTATGGCAATCGTCATTATCGGCGCGGGCATCGGCGGCTTGAGCGCGGCCATCCGGTTGGCAGCGGCGGGCAAGCAGGTGATCGTGCTGGAGCAGAACGCCCACGTCGGCGGCAAGATGTCTGAGATCGCTGCTGATGGCTTTCGCTGGGATACGGGGCCGAGCGTGATCACGATGCGTCACGTTTTCGAGGAGCTGTGGGCTGCCGCCGGGCGCAGGTTCGAGAATGATGTCACGCTGCTGCCGCTCGATCCGCTAACGCGCTACTTCTACCCGGACGGCGTCGTCTTCGATGCGACGAGCGACCCGGAGCAAATGACGCAGCGCATCGAAGCCATCGCGCCGGGCGACGCGGACGGCTACCGCGCCTATCTCGCCTATGCCGCGCGCATCCACCGGATCACCGGCCCGGCCTTCATCTATGACCAGCCGCCGACCATCCCGCGCATCCTGCGCACGCCGCTGCGGGATATGCCCGCTGTTGATCCACTGCGGACGATGGACGGCGCGATCCGTTCGTTTGTGCGCTCGCCGTATCTGCGCCAGATGTTGGGGCGTTTCGCCACCTACGTCGGCGGCAATCCATTCTCATCGCCCGCCACGCTGAACGTGATCGCGGACGTGGAGTTGAGCGGTGGCGTCTGGTATCCGCGTGGCGGCGTCTATGCGCTGGCGCGGGCGTTTGAGCGGCTGGCGCGCGAGTTGGGCGTGGAAATCTGTACCAACGCGCGCGTCGAGCAGATCGATCTCGAAGGCGGGCGCGTCACGGGCGTGCGGCTGCAAAACGGCGACCGCCTCGACGCCGAGGCCGTCATCGCCAACGTGGACGTGGCGACCGTCTATGATCAACTGCTGCCAGACGCGGCGACTTCACCGGTCAAAGTGCGCCGCTTGCTGCGGGCGGAGCCATCGTGCAGCGGCTTCCTGCTGCTGCTCGGCGTCGAAGGCGAACATACGCAGCTTGCCCATCACAACATCTTCTTCTCGTCGGATTACAAACGCGAGTTCGACGACATCTTCCAGCGCGGCCTGCCGCCGGACGAGCCGACGGTCTATGTCTCGATCACGAGCAAGAGCGATCCCGATCACGCGCCTGCCGGGCACGAGAACTGGTTCGTCATGGTTAACGCGCCCGCTTACGACGAGCGCTTCGACTGGCGTAAGGAAGCGTCGGTCTATCGCGAGCGGGTGCTGACGCGGCTGGCGGCGTTTGGCTTGGACGTGCGCGGCCAGATCCGCGCCGAGCATGTGCTGACACCGCTCGACCTGGAGCGGATGAGCGGGGCTAGGCGCGGCGCGCTCTACGGACAGTCCTCCAACAGCCGCCTGAGCGCATTGAGGCGACCCCACAATCGGGCGTCGGATGTGCGCGGCCTGTATTTCGCCGGGGGGACGGCGCATCCAGGCGGCGGCGTGCCGATGGTCACGCTCTCCGGCAAGGTCGCGGCAGGGATGGTGCTGGAAGACATGGGGGATTAGCGCAATTTCAGAGCACATGGTTTGAATGCGGTTTTATCCCCACCCCTGAACCTGACGGTTCTTCCCTTCACCATCGCAATGGGGAGGGGAATGAGGGGCGGGGACACATTCAAGCCCAGTGCTTCAGTCTTGCACTAGCGCAACACTTCACGACAGGAACACCAGGTCGTTGGGCGATTTGTTCATCTTGAGCGTGCCGCTGCTGATTTCGACCACATCGCCGAGCCGAACGAAATCCTGGGTGCTGATGATGAAGACATACGGGTTGGCGTTGGCGAAGAAGCCGTCCAGGGTCATCACATCGCTGGCGGGCTGGGTCGTAGCCTGGGTGCGCACGGCGTTCCAATAGGCATCCATCTGCTGGCCGTAGTAATGCTTGACGAGGCGGCGGAAAAGATAGGGATAGAGCGCCGTGTTGGCCGCGATGTCACTCATGCGGGTGACGGCGTGGCCCGCTGTGGAGCGGTCAAGGCGCCAGACATTGGGCTGCATGGCTTGATCGAGCGACTGCGCGTTCGCCTGTGCCTCCTGCACGGCGGCGATCAGGCGCTGGCGCAGGCTGCTCGACAGGGTCATGAAGTAATATGGGTAGACCAATCCCCGGCGCAGCAGTTGATAGTTGACGCTCTGTTCGATCATGTTCGCCAGATCCAAGCTGGTCAGCATTGCGCCGTCAACCAGAATGGTTGTGCCGGGAAACGCCCAGGCAATCGGGCGACCGTTCAACTCGACATCGCCGGTGACGATGTAGCCCGGAATGTGATCTTTCCATTTGTCCTTGACGACGACGCTGTTCGCGCCTGTGCCGATGCGCGCCTCGGTGATGTACTGGCTGCTGCCGAACAGACTGCGCCAGCGAACCTGAGTCACGCCGAGCATTTCGAGCAGCTTCTCCGCTGACCAGCGCGCCAGTGAAGACAGTTGACCATAGCTGGTGGCTGCGGGGCGCGTCAGCGTGCTGCTGGTCAGGCCAGCCACGTCGAGCGGCATTGGCAAGCCGGGCGCAGTGTAGTGCGTTTCGAGCGCGTCGATCCCCTGAAGGCGCAGCGTGACCGCGCCCTGCTCGACAGTCAGCTTCTGCTCGAAGATGTCTCGGTTCTCGGTGTCGATCTGCTGCCAGAGGGCGGCGTTCGTGGCTTTGAATTTGACGGAATCGGCATCGGGCGACTGTTTGACGACGTGATACGAGCCTTTGATCAAGATGTATTGCATGAGAGCACCTTTTGGAAGCCGACTAAACGCGCGCAGTTTTGGAGTGGCGCGCGATTATAGGCGCTCATGCACATTCTCGCTGCTACCAGATCGGCGCAAAGCCCGCGCGTCCCTCGCGCAGATCCGGCAGGCGCGCCGCCAGCGCCTGTTTGACGCGGGCATAGTGCCGCTCGTCCCAGCCGCGCTCCGCCAGCAGTGCCCGCGCCCGCGCGCCCGTCCCGGCGACGAAGCGGCTGCGGGTGGCGTGGAAGTGCTGGATGGCGAATTTGCGCACGCCGGTCGCTGCCAGCCTGGCGGCAAACGACTCGGCGTCGCGCACGGGCAGCAGCGGCGCAAGCGTGACACAGGTGTCGATGCCTGCCGCCGCCACGTCGCGGATGGCGTCGAGGCGCAGGGTGTTCGGCGGGCAGGTCGGCTCGAAGGCTTTGCGGATCGTCTCGTCGTCGGTCGTCACGGTCATGTTGACACGCGCGCTGGCAAATTCGCGGATCAGATCGAGATCGCGGCAGACGAGCGGGCTGCGCGTCTGGATGACGAGATGTACCTGATGATAATCGAGCAGTTCACGCAGCAGCGCGCGCGTCAGTTCCAGCCACTTTTCGACCGGCTGGTACGGATCGGTGACGCTGCTCATGTAGATCACCTTGTCGATCAGCGGGCGGTTGCGCCGCCGCTTGAGCAGATCAAGCGCGTTGTCCTTGACGCGCACCCACTGGCCCCATTCGTCCTGCAAAGCTTGCGTCGGTGTGAAGAAGGCGGCGTAGCAGTAGGAACAGGCGAAAGCGCAGCCGGAATACGGGTTGAGCGTGTAATCAAAGTCGGAGATGAAGCCGGTCGCCGTCGACAGAATGCTGCTTGCGGGCTGGTGATCTATTTTCATCGGCGATCCTTCTTCGCACAGACGTTCGGTGAGTCTATATGCGTGGCTGGCGCTGGAGTGTGTCGTTTTGCGGTACAATCAGCGCAGAGGCAAGTTGGAGAATGACCCGTGGCCGACCTGGCAATCGAACAACGGCTGCTCACGCTCGATGACTTACTGGCGCTGGATGACGTTACGCGCGTCGAAATCATAACTGGGGAGATCGTGCCGATGACGGCTGCCGGAGTTACACACGGGCTGATTGGCGGGAACATTTATCATCCGCTCCGGCTTTATCTTGAGCAGCACGGCTCTTCCGCACTTTCTGTAGAAGGTAGAAGTCAGTCTTGGAAGAGAAATACTAGATAGGAAAGGATCGCCAGTTTACGTCGAGAGATGTACAATATTTCTAGTAAATACTTGATGCACAAGGGGGATTATGTCCAAGGTGATTGAGAAAAGACGCTTACTCCTAGAACAATTGAATGATGTGGTTGCACATTTGCTAGACATTTACAAAAGCATGCCTGATCCAAATATTATGGTTTATGAACTTTGGACCGCCAAAGACGTTTTATCTCACTTGACATTTTGGCATGAAAGTTTTGCTCGAAATGTGAGTGATCTTGTGCGGGATATTAAACCCACACCTCTGAAGGGAAGACTAAGTGATCTTAACCAGGCTGGCGTGGATGCCATGAAACCTTACTCATTAGGAGTGGTCATGGAACGCCTAGAAATGGCCCAAAAGACTATTGGGGATAGCATTTTGAGTACCAAAATTGCTTTGATTCCATACAAAAAGGGTTCAAGAGATTATACGCCTGAAGAGCATCTGGAGATTGTGATTAATCACATCAGCCAGCATATACAAGATGTTGTCAAAGTATCTCATTCTTGATAGTTGTACAGGCTCTATTCCTCAATTTACAAACCGCCTGTTTTTCTACATAAAGTGCGGAAGAGCCATCAGCACGACATCGGCGTTGTCCTGCCCGACGGTGTGACTTATCTGATGTACTCACCCGTTTCTGGCTTGATAGACGCCTACGAACCAGATGTGTCTTTCATCCGCCACGAAAACGTGCCCGCAGGCTGGAACCCGGAAAAGCCACATCCCGGCATGCCTGATCTCGCGGTCGAGATCG
The DNA here is from genome assembly GCA_023382675.1 of Anaerolineae bacterium. GTDB lineage: Bacteria > Chloroflexota > Anaerolineae > Aggregatilineales > Phototrophicaceae > Flexifilum. The sequence goes on along the minus strand of JAHDWN010000040.1, from coordinate 18,061 downwards.
TCTCGCCGGGCAACGATGCGGACGTGCTGCAACAGAAGCGCCACACCTATCTCGAAAAAGGTACACAGCAAGTCTGGCTTGTCTATCCGCGTTTGCGTGAAGTCCAGGTGTATACGCGCGAAGCCGTCCGTATCTACAGCGGCGCAGATGCCATCGATTTGTCAGACGTTTTCCCCGGCCTCGAGCCGCTCGGCCTGACCGTAATTTTCAAGCTGCCGAGTTGGGCGCAGTAATGCTGTAGACCGACAAGCACCGTGCTCCCAGCATCAGTTCACGCCGGATAGCGTAAACCCCAGCTCACGCATCCATGAGCAAACGACCATCGACACGTCATCGGGCGCCGGGCCGCCCCAATCGGGTGGCAGGCCATTAAAGCCACGGAAGTAGCCGTACTGCCCGTCGATCTGGGCACGCGCTGCCTCGCTGAGATCGGCGTCGCCGATGGCGATAGCGTGGATGTGGATCGGCGATCCGTCATAGAGCTGGTCAGTATCCCGCAGCCAGGCGGCGAAGCCTGCCGTCCGCAGCGCGCGCAGCATCGGCATGATCTCGTCGTACAGGACGCTGAAATTGACGCGGCTGCGCACCGACAGATCGACTGCGCCGCCGCCATCGTGCGTGCCGAAGCTGGCCGAGACCTCGCCCGCGTTGTAGCTGCCCTGCACCAGCGCCTCGCGGAAACGCACACTCCCGCCGCCCGCGCTGTAGATCGCCTGCGCCTGATCGAGCAGCGCCAGCGTGCGCAGGTTGAGCGTTGCCCAGCCGAAATCGAACAGACGGTAATCCTCCGGCGGGCGACGACAGCCTGGCGGATCATCAGGCGTGGGCAGCGACTCGGCGTCTTGCCCGTTCAGCGGTTCGACCCAGAACGTCGCCGTCTCGATGCTGCCTTCCGCCGTCCAGCCGACTTCGCTCACGTAATCGACCTGCCACCAGCGGTAGCCATCGACGCATTCGGGGCCGTCAAGGATGGTGAAGATGTCGCCCGATGGGATGCTGCCGATGCGCTCGCCGATCAGGCCAGGGGCAGCGCGCAGGTTGTTCGGCTGGTCATTGGCGATGCGTGCCCAGAGGCCGGGTGCGAGCGCTGTCCCCGCGTCACAGGCGGGCGCAGGCTGCGCATGGATCGGCTGCGCGATCGCCGCCAGGAATACGATGAGTACGGCGAAGATGACGAGGCGGCGGAAATGCTGCATGTGTGCGTGACTCCGGTTAATCTCCTGCCAGCATATCACGGGATGGGCGGTCGGCTAAGGGAAGATCGCAGCCAACCGCCTGTGCCGCCTCATACCCACAGATCAACGACCTGGAACTTGTCCACGTCCACCAGCCCCACGTCCGTCAACTTGAGCGAGGGGATGACTTCCAGCCCCATGAAGCTCATCGTCATGAACGGATCGGGCAGCGTGCTGCCGAGCGTGTGCGCGGCGTCGATCAACACGTCGTACTCGCGGCGCACCTGTTCCAGCGGCTTCTCCGTCATCAGCCCGGCGACCTCCAGCGGCAGCGCGCCAACCACCGTGTGATTATCGACGGCTGCCAGCCCGCCGCCCATGTCCACAACAGCGCGCACGGCGGCGGCCATGCTGGCGTCGTCCACGCCGACCACGATTAAGTTGTGGTGATCGTGGCCGACTGTGCCCGCCAGCGCCCCGCGCTTGAGGCCGAAGCCCTTGATGAAGCCCAGGCCGATCTTGCCGCTGGCGTGATGCCGCTCGACCACCGCCATCTTGAGAATGTCACGCGTTGTATCCGCCACCGCCTCGCCGTCCACGATCCGCGCGTCCTCGATCAGATGCGGCGTCACGACCTGATCCGGCGGCGCGCCGATCACGCGCACCCGACCACCTTTGGCCGAGATGCGGAAATCGAGCGAGTCGAGCGCGATCCGCACCGTGTTCGGCAGGGGATAGGGGCCGCGCGCAGGCTTCGGGACGATCATCTGTCCACCTTCGGCGACCTTCTGCCCGCGATGGAAGACCATCTCAGCGCGGATGTCTTTCAGGTCGCTGAACACAATCAGGTCGGCCTGCTTGCCCGGCCCGATCAGCCCCAGGTGATAGAGACGGAAAAAGCGCGCCGTGTTCAGCGTCGCCATGCGGATCGCCATGATCGGATCGATGCCATAGGCAATCGCCTTGCGCACGCAGTCATCGACGCTGCCCTCGTCCATCAGCGTGTTCGGCTGGCGATCATCGGTGCAGAGGCAGATGTGCACGTGGTTGGCGGCAGTCACAATCGGGATGAGCGCGGCCAGGTTGCGCGTCGTTGTGCCCTCGCGGATGAAGATCGTCAGCCCCAGGCGCAGCTTTTCCAGCGCTTCTTCGGCAGTCGTACATTCGTGATCGCTGCCGATGCCCGCGCCGACGTAGGCATTCAGCGGCTTGCCCGTGACCGAGGGCGCATGACCATCACGCACGCGGTCTTTGAAGGCTTCCAGCTTATCCAACATCCCTTCGTCGCCGAGGATGACGCCGGGATAATTCATCACCTCCGCCAGCCCGATCACCCAGCGATGGTCGAGCAGCTCTTCGAGATCTTCCGCCTCCAGGCGCGCGCCGCTGGTTTCCATGTGCGTCGCCGGGACGCAGCTCGGCGCGTTGGCATAGATGTTCATCGGCCCATACTTGGCGCGCTCCAGCATGTAGCGGATGCCCGGCACGCCCATCACGTTGGCGATCTCGTGCGGGTCGGTGACGACGGTCGTCACGCCGCGCGGCACGACCGCTCGCGCATACTCCGGCGGCGTCATCAGCGTGCTTTCGATGTGCGCGTGGGCATCGATGAAGCCGGGGCAGACGTAGCGCCCGCCGAGATCGATGTCCTCATCGGCGGCATATCCAGCGCCCAACGCGGCAATTTGCCCGTCGTCAATCAAGATGTCGGTCGTGTAAATTTCGCCTGACCAGACGTTGATGAGCCGCGCGTTGCGCAGCGCCCGTTCGGCGGGTTTGTCCCCACGCGCGACGGCGAGTAGATCGACCAGGCTCATAGAAATACTCCTTCGCCAAATATTAAAGCACGCCCGCGCCCATGCCCGGAATAACCGGCTTCATTTCAGACGCGGCGCATATGCCAGGAATTGAACCGCAAACTGGCCGCGCGCGCAAAGTCCATACCGGGCGACTGCCGGGCGATTGCATCAAATAGGCTAGCTCAACGACAAGAGGTTAATATGAACCGCAAAGGCTTAAAGAACGCAAAGGGTAAGCCAATGGGGCAATTCCCTTTGCGAACTTCGCGGCTTTGCGGTTCAAAACGAATTTTCATACGGATAGGTGCAGTAATCATGGCCGTGCCAGGGTTATATAGGATGTGTACACGAACCCGAACGGATCGGAAAGACCCATGGTGCTAACCGAAACCTATTCTGCTCAACCGGCGCTCGAAGATGATTGCCAGCAGGTCGAACAGGCGCAGCGCGACCGGCAGGCGTTTCGCCCGCTGTTTCAGCGTTATCACCCGCGCGTGTTCGCTTACGTCGCTTACCGCGTCGGGCGCAACCAGGACGCCGAAGACGTGGTCGCGGAGATCTTCCGGCGCGCGCTGGCCGGGCTGGCGAGCTTTCACTGTGAGCACGTGAACAGCTTTGCCGGCTGGCTCTTTCGCATCGCTCACAACGAGGTGGCGCGCTTCCATGCCCGCCAGGATCGCCGAGAGTCGCTGGCGCTCGATGATCTGCCGTTGATCGCTGGCGCTTTCGCCGACCCGGAAAGCGACCTGGAGCGTCGCGAGAGCTTTGCCCGTCTGCGCAGCCTGATCGGCAGGCTGTCGCCGCGCCGCCAGGAGATCGTCACCCTGCGCTTCTTCGGCGAACTGCCCAACCGCGAGATT
>JAHDWN010000040.1:0-14217 GCA_023382675.1 Anaerolineae bacterium | reverse complement strand
CTCGGCCTGGACGAGCGAACGGTGGCCTCGCATCTGTGCCGCGCGCTCGACGATCTCGAACGCCTGCTCACCCAACCCGACATTCAAGAGGAGAAACCTCGTGCACCCAAACGCTAACCACCATGATGACCACGCGCGCTTGCAGCGCATCGACCACCTGATCGAAAGCGGCGAACCCGGCGACGATGCGCTGCTGAATATGCTGCGCCGTCATGTACCGCGCCCGCGCCCGGAATCTGTCGCCCGCCTCGAACACGAACTGCTGGCCGATCCCGCGCAGTCATTGGACGGCCAGCGCCCGGAGATCGCGCGCCCGGTCATCGGCAGCCCGGCTGTACAGTCGGCAACGCCGCAGAAACGCCGCTTCCCGCTGATGGCCGCCGCGGCCATTGTCATCGCCTTGCTGGGCGTGCTGATCGTGATCGGCCAGATGAGCGGCGGCGCAACGCTGCAAACGGGCGCGCAGTCCCAGGTCGCGCTCTCGCCGACCATCGTCTTTGTGGCAACGGCGTCGCCGGTCATCCTGGGGCCGATGCCATCGCCCATTCCCACGGAGCCGACGGCGAATCCGCCTCTTGTGGTCACGGCGACCATAACGGCGAGCAATACCTGGACGCCCACAGCCTCACCGACGATCACGCCGAGCGCCACCCCCATTGGCTTGCTCGCTCCGACTATCGTGCCAACCGTGCCACCGCCCGCTGGCGCAGGCGATCAAGGCATCATCTGGCCGTCTGTGCGCCTCGCCCCGCGCGATGACGCGCAGCCGCCGCTCCAGGTCGGCAGCCGCCTCGCCATCTACGCGCACATCCAGCAGTTTGCTTCGTGGACGGACGTGCACCCCGGCGACGTGGCTGCTGTGCTGCTCACGCACCAGGCACGGATCGTCAACTATCTCGACTACGCGGGCGAGTACGTGATCGAACTGCCCGACGAGGTCAGGCCGGTCGCATCGTGGCTGCTCACCAACAATGCCTACTTCGTCTACGAGGTGATTGACACGCCGTGAGGATAGACGTTGCATACATACAGATCAGGCGGTGGTACGGGCGAGATATATCTCGCCCGTACATCGACAATTGCTATTATGGAATCCGGGGATTTGGCAGCGCCAAACCCCTACTAGCCGACTGCCGAAAGCCGCCAGCTATTTCTGCGCCAGCACATCGCCCGCGCGGACGGCGGCATCCTGACGCAGCATCCAGACGGTGTCCTGGGCGAAGCTCGCCTTCGTCTGGGTGATGTAGCGCATGTCATTGTCGGGCAGCGCCGCGCCGCGCGCTAGCGTCCATTCGCCCGCGCGGAAGATCGTCGTCGCCTTCACCGTCGCGGCAAAGATGAACTCCAGCTTGTTGCGCGGCGCATCCTGCCACACGCCCACCCAATGCAGATCGACGGCGAGGCCGCAGGTAGCGCGCACCGTCTCGGCGATCTGCACCCAGGGCGCGCGCGTGCCGTCGCAGCGGATGCGCGGCAATGTGCGCCCATTGCCATTCTTGACCGTTAGCACACGCCGGTGCGCCTCATCCCAGATCAGCGCCGTGGCGCGCACGTCGAACAGCGGATACTTCGGCTCCGGCCTGCCGCGCAGCCAGTTCCAGACGTAGCGGCGGGCGAAGATAAGCTGCATCCGCCGCTGCTCGCCGGGCGGCGTCTCGATGACGCGCGGCTGCGGTCGCCGGTTGCTGATAGCCTCGCGGGCGACATCCATGCGCGGCGCATCCGGCAGATGATCCGGCGCGAAAAAGGCGTTGCCGCGCGTCTCGTCGGTGCGTTCACACAGCACGCCGCCGTTAGCAGCGGCGGCAAAGACGACGTTCATGCGCCGCCAGCCGTCGAGGTAGTACAACCCGACCGGGCGCGTGACCGCCGCCTCGACGCCGGTTTCTTCCTCGACTTCGCGCGCGGCGGCATGATCGATCCACTCGCCGGCATCGAGCCGCCCACCGGGCAGCGTCCAGATGCCGAGATCGGCACGTTGAGACAGCAGCAGATGGCCGTGCTTATCCGTGACGGCGGTCATCACGCCAAGACGAAGCGATGGTGTTTTCATAAAAAGGAATTTAGCACGACTGGCGAAAGGGTACCCTTAATGTCTCCATGGGTAGGAAGAGAGTACCCTTCGCCAGTGCAAGAACGGAACACGTGCGTTGAATTGCGCTTTCATCCCCACCCCTGAACCTTACGGTTCTTCCCCTCCCCATTGCGATGGGATTAAGGGGAGAGGATACATTCAATCACATGGCTCCGCGTTAGAGCTTATCGACGCGCTCACGCAGGCGCTGCATCCGCCCACGTCCGGGACTCAGGCGTGCGAAGAACTCGTTGATCGACTTGATCAGCCGACGCCAGCGCGAACGCAGCGTGGCTACGCGATAGCTGAGCTGGCGGCGCTGGCCTTTGAGCAAGGCGCGCTCTTCTTCCTTGGGCTTCGGCGCACCCCACTTGACCACCATCGACGCCCAGGCCAGGCCTCCGCCAAAGCCGACGAAGACGATGTAGTCATTGTCGACGATGCGTCCCTGCTGGACGGCCTCGGTCAGCGCAATCGGGATCGAGGCGGCGGAGGTGTTGCCGTAGCGATCCAGGTTGACCATGAAGCGGCTCTCGTCGATTTTGAGCGCCCGCGCCGCCGACGAGATGATGCGCAGATTGGCCTGGTGCGGCACGATCAGCTTGATGTCGTCCATCGTCAGCCCGGCATCGCTGATGGCTTGCGAAACGCTGTCGCTGACGACGCGCGTCGCAAACTTGAAGACTTCCGGGCCATCCATGAACATCCGATACGGCTTATGGCCATTCGGCTCGATTTCACTGCCACCGAGATCGCGGCTGCCGATGCTCGGCACGCACAGCACATCCCAGCCCGCGCCGTCGGAGCGCAGGATGCTCGACAGCACGCCGCCCGGCACATTGCTCGCGCGCAGCACCACCGCGCCCGCGCCGTCGCCGAAGAGGATGCAGGTGTTGCGATCCTGCCAGTCGAGGATGCGGCTCATGGTTTCCGAGCCGATGACCAGCGCGGTCTGAATGCCGCGCGCGCGGATCGCCTGCGCTGCCATATCAACCGCATACACAAACCCGGAGCAGGCGGCGCTCATGTCGAACGCCCCGGCGCGCGATGCGCCGAGCCAGTTCTGGACGATGCTCGCCGTGCTGGGGAAGATGTATTCCGCCGTGCTCGTGGCGACGATGATCATGTCGAGTTCAATTGGCAGAATATCTGCCACATCCAGTGCGCGCTGCGCGGCCTTCAGCGCCAGCGTCGCGGTCGACTCTTTCTCAGAGGCGATGCGGCGCTCGCGAATGCCGGTGCGCGAGACGATCCATTCGTCGCTGGTTTCGACGAATGCGGAAAGATCGTCATTGGTCATGACCGTGTCCGGCACTGCCATGCCCCAGCCGATGATGTGGGCATAAGTGGCATGGCTGTAAGCCGGTTTTTCCTGGTTAGGCGTGCCCATTCTCGCTGTACTTACCCAATATAACGACCGCGTTGTGACCGCCGAAGCCAAACGAGTTGCTCATGGCAATATCGATGTTGTGCGCCACCCCGACGTTGGGTGTGTAGTTGAGATCGCAATCCGGGTCCGGGTGCTCAAGGTTGATCGTCGGCGGGATGAAACTCTCGCGCATCGCCATAATCGTGAAGATCGCCTCGACCGCGCCCGCAGCCCCCATCAAGTGCCCGGTGACAGATTTCGTCGAACTGATCGGGATGTTGTAGGCCGTTTCGCCGAGCGACCGCTTGAGCGCGAGCGTTTCGCTCTTGTCGTTGAGCGGTGTGCTCGTGCCATGGGCGTTGATGTAGTCGAGGTCTTCGGGACGCAGCCCCGCATCGCGGAGCGCGAATTCGACCGCTTTTGCCGCGCCTTCGCCGGTTTCCAGCGGCGCGGTCACGTGATAGGCATCCGACGTATGCCCATAGCCAAGGATTTCCGCATAAATCGTCGCGCCGCGTGCTTTCGCGTGCTCCAATTCTTCGAGCACGAGCACGCCGGCGCCCTCCGCCGGCACGAAGCCATCGCGATCGAGGTCGAACGGACGCGAAGCAGCCTTGGGATCTTCATTGCGCTGCGACAGCGCCGTCATGTTGTTGAAACTGGCGACGGCCACGTCCATCAGCCCGGCTTCCGTCCCGCCCGCCAACACGGCGATGCACTGCCCGCGCCGGATCATCTCCGTGCCTTCGCCGATGCAGTTGTTGCCCGTGGCGCAGGCGGTGCTGATGGCGAAATTCGGCCCGCGAATACCCCACAGCATCGAAATCTTGGCCGAGGCCGCGTCCGGCAGCATCATCGGCACCATGAACGGGCTGACGCCCTTCGGCCCGCGCTCCAGGAAGGCTTTGATGCTCTCGACGGTCGAGCCGATGCCGCCGATGCCAGAGCCAACCACGATGCCCACATCATAACGGTTGTCGTCGTTGATTTGCAGCCCGCTATCATCCATCGCCTGTCTGGCTGCGGCGACTGCCATGTGTGTCACCCGGTCGGCGCGGCGGGCTTCTTTGCGATCCATGACAGTCGTCGGATCAAAATCCTTGACCTCGCCGCCGATGTGTACTTCCAGGTGTGATGTATCGAAGCGTTTGATGAAATCAATGCCGGTAATGCCCGCCGCAGCATTCTTCCAGGCTTCCTCGACTGTATTGCCGGTGGGGCCGACGGTGCCCATTCCCGTCACAACGACACGTTTCCGTTCCACAGTTTCCTCCACACGCGCCTTCTTCCTTGAGGCGCTCTCCGGTGTGATGCCATTCCCTGCCCACGTCAGCGGGCAGTCATGCTCAAATGCTACCAGTATTGACCAGGTTTTGACACTTTCCTATGGTGATTCGCCGACAGCGCACAAACATCTCGCAGACTGCGGCACGTCTCTTTAGCAGATCAAACCCCTTGATCACAGTCGCGTTGCTGGATCGAAATATTTCATCTCTGTCACATTGGCCGTTGCAGCCGCCAAAAGCTGACCGCTGACCGCGGCGGGGGAAGCGCCTATAATGCACAGCCATGATACTTGTCACAGGAGCCACCGGCTTTATTGGTCACGCGCTCGTCGCGCAGCTCATCGCGAATGGCGAGCGCGTACGCTGTCTGATTCCGCCTGGCGCCAAACCCGTCACCGACTGGCAGCCACAGCCAGAGATCGTCGAAAGCAGCCTGTTCGATGAGGAAGGTCTGTTTCGCGCTGTCAGCGGGGTACACGTCGTCATCCATCTGGCGAACGCTCAGTGGTGGGGGCGCGAAGCCGACCTGCGCCACGTCGAACTCGAAGGCACGCAGGCGCTAATCGCGGCGGCGCGGGCTGCGCGCGTCGGGCGCATCATCACCGTCAGCCACCTGGGCGCAGCGCCATCGTCAGCCTACCCGCTGCTGCGTTACAAAGGGCTGGTCGAGGAGGCGCTCAAATCGAGCGGCCTGGCCTACACCGTCATTCGCTCCGGCATCGTCTTCGGCGAGGATGATTCATTCATCAACCACATCGCCATGCAGCTTCAGGTGACGCCGCTCTTCTTCCTGATGCCGGGACGCGGCGAAATCTCGCTGCACCCGATTTTCGTCGACGATTTGGTGCAGGCGATTATCAACAGCCTGGAACGAATGGACTCGGTTGACGAAGTGCTGGAGATCGGCGGGCCGGAGTACATCACACTCGAAGATCTGCTGCACACGGTCATGCGCGTCAGCGGCATCGCGCGGATCATCATCCCGGTGCCGCCCTACATGCTGCGCTGGATCATCGGCCTTTACAACCGGATACTGCCGCGCTCGCTGATCACGTCGCAGTGGCTGGATATTCTGGCGACCAATCGCACGGCGCGTCTGGGCAACAGCTACAACTACTTCGGCATCCAGCCGCGCCGCCTGGAAGACACCCTGCTCACCTACATGCGCGACAAACGCTACGGCCTGCGCCCTTTGCGTTACAGCCTGCGCCGCCGCCCCAGAATGCGTTAGACTTCAATCACGAAAGCACGCTCACCTGCGCTGTGACTACGTCGACAGAGGATGCTCACCCCATGACCGAGATCGTTATTCGCCCGCTGCGCAGCCTCGCCGAGATGCGCCCGGCTGTCGAACTGCAAACTGTTTACTGGGGCGATGAGCTTGAGTCGGTCGTGCCCGCGCAGATGCTGTTCACGCTGGCGACGCACGGCGGGCACGTGCTGGCGGCGTTCGACGGCGAGCGCATCGTCGGGCTGCTGATCGGCTTCCTGGGCACAGGCGAAACCGACGACATCGGCCCGGCGGCAGGGCGCTTGCAGGCCGTCAGCAAGCGGATGGTCGTGCTGCCGGAGTATCGCAGCCACGGCATCGGCTACCGGCTCAAGCTGGCGCAGCGCGAGTTCGCCATCCAGCAGGGCCTGAGTCTGGTGACGTGGACGTTTGATCCGCTGCTCGCGCCCAATGCCTATCTTAATCTGCACAAGCTGGGCGCGATCTCGCGTACCTATCTGGTCGATTATTACGGCACAGATACCGGCGCGGGGCTGACCACGCTCGGCAGCAGCGACCGCCTGCTGGCGGAGTGGCAAATCAAGCGGGGGCATGTCGCGAAACGAGTCGCCGGAACGTACACGCCGCTGACGCTCGATCAGCATCTTGGCGGCGGCGCGCTCATCGTCAATCCCGCCATCGTGAGCGCGCAGACGTGGATCGCGCCGGGCGAGATCGTGAATACACGCGCGGCGACGCTGCTGCTCGAAATCCCGCTCAACTACCTGGCGATGATCGATGCCCAGCCGGATCTGGCGCGCGCCTGGCGGCAGCATACACGCCCGCTGTTTCAGGATCTATTCGCTGCGGGCTGCATCGCGACCGAGTTTGTTCGTGCTATCTACGAGGGGCGCGAGCGAACATTTTATGTGCTCAATCGCGCAGAGGGGTCATCGGCGGATTAGCGGCGGACGCTGCCGGATTGCGCGCCGGACGTTTCATCGTAGCCGTAGAGGTATTCCGTCTCCTCCTCTTCCCGGAGCGCTTGGCGCTTGCGTTTCGGCATATCTACAGCGCTGCCAGGATCGATCTCCTGTTCGAGCGCCAGCAGCCGCACGAGACGTTCGCGCTCCTCGGTGTCCAGTGTCGTCAGCAGATGGCGCACCCGGTCGCGGTTGTACCACGTCCACAGCCAGATCGTGACCAGCATGGCAACGATGGTAAGCAGCATGATTTCAAATGGCGGCGGATAGACGCGAATCCAGTTGCCATTCGCGCCCGCCGTCCATGCTTGCGTGCCCAAAACGCGAAGAAGCACCAGAATCCAGAGTACAGCCGCGCTGCTAACGGCCACGACAAAGCGCCGTTGCTTGCGTTTCACGTTGTCATCCCCACACTCGCATTGATCGTATTATACTTGCCCGCGTGAAGACGCGTGACCTTTGACTGCCATGCGAACCGAGGTTCGACGGCATTTATGCTAAGGGCTATGTCCATGAAACCCATCACTATCGAAACCATCACCCTCCACGCCATCGCGCTGCCGTTCGTCGAGCCGCTGCGCACCAGCTTCGGCGAGGAGCCGTTCAAGAGCGCCATCCTGGTCGAACTCAAGACCACGGATGGTGTGACCGGCTGGGGCGAAGTCTCGACCGAGATCCACCCTGGCTACAGCAGCGAAACGATGGGCACGGCGGCCCACGTCCTGCCGGAATTCTTGCTGCCGCTCGTACACGGCAAGACGGTCGCCAGCCCGACCGAGATTCCGCAGTTGATCGCCTCCGTGCGTGGGCACTTGATGGCGAAGCACGGCTTAGAGGCGGCGGCCTGGGATGCCTGGGCGAAGACCAACGGCATCGGCCTGGCGGAAGCCTTCGCCGCGCATCTGCCGGAAGACCACAGCCCGCGCGGTTATGGCACGGTCGGCGTGAGCATCGGCATCAAGCCGAGCGTCGAGGCGACCTGCGCCGTCATCCAGAAGCGAATCGATCAGGGTTACCGGCGCATCAAGCTCAAGATCGCGCCCGGCTGGGACGTGGAACTGGCGCGCGGCGTCCGTGAGCGCTTCCCGGACATCACGCTTATGCTCGACGCCAACAGCGCCTACACGCTGGCGGACGCCGACCTGCTCAAACAGCTTGACGCGTTCAACCTGCTCATGATCGAGCAGCCGCTGGCCTACGACGACATCTACGAGCACCGCAAGCTTCAGCCGCAGCTCAAGACGCCGATCTGTCTGGACGAGAGCATCCTGAGCGCGGATGATGCGCGCATGGCGCTCGAACTCGGCGCGTGCAAGATCATCAATCTCAAACCGGCGCGCGTCGGTGGCTACACCGAGAGCCTGGAGATTTACAAAGTCTGCGTTGAACATGGCGCGCCACTCTGGATCGGCGGCATGATGGAAACTGGCGTCGGGCGCGCGGCGAATCTGGCCTTTGCCTCGCTGCCGGGTGTGACGCTGCCGTGTGACATCAGCGCGACCGACCGCTATTTCGACCCGGATGTGACCGAGCCGCCGTTTGTCATCCGCCCGGACAGCACGATCCCGGTGGCGGCAGGCGAGGGCATCGGCGTCCAGGTCATCGGTGGGCGGCTTCACGCGGCAGAGCACCTCTGGCATGTGCAGTATCCTTACAAGACTTCGTGACCAACGCCTGATTGTGATATGCTTTCTTGTAGGAACAGATAGTCGCGGATGTTGTCTATGGCTACCTCCAGCGTGCGAATCACGGGAATGTCGATGGAGGATTTCATCGAGCGATTTAATGCTGCGCCGTTTGAGCTTGTCGACGGAGAGTGTATTCCAATGGCGCCGGTACTGGCAGGGCATGGCAATCGTGGCGCGAACATTTTCTTATCGTTGGGTGGCTACGTACAGCAGAAGCAGCTCGGCAAAGTCTTCGCCGAAACACCCTACGTCCTTGTCTACAACTCCGACTGGGTGACTGGCTCGCGCGTACCAAATTTGATGTATTTTGAAGCCAAACGTCTTGCTGAGTATCAGGAAAGCATGCCAGATTGGGAGCAGAAGCCGTTCATCCTCGTGCCCGATTTGTGCATCGAGATCGTTTCCAAAAACGACAGTTACAGCGAGATCAATGATAAGGTTGGGCGCTATCTTGCGGATGGCGTCCGGCTGATCTGGGTTGTTGATCAGCAGACGAAAAGCGTTACCGTGCATCGGCCAGGGCATAGTCAGCAGATGCTGAGAATAGGCGAAACACCCTTTGACGAGGATCTGCTCGGCGATTTCGCGTTACCTGTCGCCGATATCTTTGCGTAACGAATGACACATGCTGCCTTCATCCCTGGACGCGAGCTGTCGCGACTGTATTTCGTCGAAGCCGTCAAACCGATCCTGGATGAGGCGTTTCCGGATCTGCGCTATGACGCGACGTTGATCGACACCGGCTCGGAAGTCCTCGGCTTCGACACGCCGGTGTCCCGCGATCACGGCTGGGGGCCGCGCCTGCGCCTGTTCGTCTCCGAGGCGGATCAGCCACGGGTGAGTGCGGCGGTCGTGGCCTGTCTGCGTGATCGGCTGCCGCATGAATTTCGCGGCTACCCGACCAGCTTCGTCAAAGGCGACGATGGCTCGTGGATGCCCGACCGACGCACCGGCGGCCCGGTCGATCATCGCGTCAGTGTGACGACGATGCAGACGCTGCTGCGCGCCGATCTGAACTATGCCTGGGAGCCAGATGCTGCAATCAGCCCGCAGGACTGGCTGACGTTTCCTCAGCAAAAGCTGCGTGTGCTCACGCATGGCCCGGTCTATCATGAAGGGCTGGGCGAAGTCTCCGCCATGCGCGACGCTTTCCACTACTACCCGCGCGATGTGTGGCTGTATCTGCTGGCCGCGGCCTGGACGCGCATCGGCCAGGAGGAACCGTTCGTCGGGCGCACGGGACAGGTGGGCGATGAACTCGGTTCGCGCATCATCGCGGCGCGGTTGGTGCGCGACCTGATGATGCTCTGTTTCCTGAGCGAGCGAGTCTATGCGCCCTATGCCAAGTGGTTTGGCAGCGCTTTCGTGCAGCTTGCCTGCGCATCCACGCTCGCGCCCGCGTTCGAAAACGTGCTCGCGGCGCATGACTGGCAGGCGCGCCAGGCCGGACTGGCCGAGGCGTTTGAGCATGTCGCCAGGATGCACAATGCGCTCGAGCTGACCCCGCTGTTGACGGCCCAGGCGACACCGTTCTACAGCCGTCCGTTCCTGGTGATCCATGGCGACCGCTTTGCCGAGGCGCTGGTTGCGGCGATTGAGGGCGAGGAGGTGCGGCGCATCGCCGACCGGATGCTGATCGGCGCGCTCGACCAGTGGAGCGACAGCACAGATGTGCGCGAACATTCAGATCTGCGACCGGCGCTGCGAGCGATCTATGGGGACTGATGCCCGGTGCGCGCGGAACCCGTGCCGCTGAATTTGCGTATACACCCATAGATGTGAAAGCCTTCGCTAGTCGGAAGGGAGTCCGCCCATGTTGCCGATGTTCGTACCACCACCCGAATCCGATGATGATCCCAACACGAGAATGCGCGCGAAGTTTGCCGTCGTCATTGGCTTAGTCGTAGCGATGCTGCTCGGCGTCGGCTTGCTCTTTTTGCGCGGCGCAGCGGGCGGAACAATGCCCTGGATCGTCTTCATGATGATTATCGGCGTCGCCGTGCTCATGGGGATCGTCACGCTGTTCAGTGCCAGCGCGCAACGCCGGCGTAAAGCCAAGCACAAGGCCACGCTGGAAGACCTGGAAGATGCCGACGTTTACTCGAAGATGAACAAGTTCGTCGAGGACATCAACGAAGCCGAAGCCGAGTATTTGCAGCGCAAGCTCAAGGAACGCGGCATCCTCCGATCTGATGATGAACCGGGAATTGTGGATGTGGAGGACACAGAGCGGAGCGATGATCAGCGCGGCTAATTTCGTTCTGCCTGCCTCGCGCTGTTTCAACATTCAGCGATGCTTGAACCCCCGGCAGAATGGCTCTTGGTACTTTCGCGCGGATAGTTACAATTAGCGGCCTGAGCCTGCTGATGCCAGATGGTGAGCTTATGACACTCCAGGATTCACACATCGCCTTTATCGGCTCCGGCGTCATGGCGGAAGCTATGATCAAAGGCCTGCTCAAGCAGGGGCTGGTCGCGCCGGATAATATCGTCTGCGCCGACCCGCACGTGCCGCGCGGCGAAGAACTTGTTGCGCGCTATGGCTTGCGCTTCACGCCCGACAATGGGGAAGCCGCCGAGCACGCTGACATCCTGGTGCTTTCGACCAAGCCGCAGGTGCTGCCGCAAGTGATCCCGACCGTGCGCAGGAGCGCGCACAATGCCAAGATGGTGCTCAGCATCCTGGCGGGCGCGCGCATCGCCACGCTGTCGAGCGGGCTGGCCAATCCGAGCGTCGTCCGCGCGATGCCGAACACGCCCGCGCAGATTGGGCAGGGTATCACCGTCTGGACAGCGACGCCGGAAGTGCCGGAAACCCAGCGTGCGCAGGCGCGGATGCTGCTGGGGGCGCTTGGCGACGAGTTGTTCGTCGATGATGAGAAATACCTGGACATGGCGACGGCGCTCAGCGGCACCGGCCCGGCCTACATCTTCCTGTTCATGGAAGCCATGATCGACGCGGGTGTCCACATGGGCTTTTCGCGCCGGGATGCCGAGCGGCTGGTCTTGCAGACGATGGCTGGCTCGGTCGAGTATGCGCGCCAGAGCGGGCTGCATCCCGCCGAACTGCGCAACCAGGTCACGAGTCCGGGCGGCACGTCGGCAGAAGCCATCTACCAGATGGAAAAGGGCGGGCTGCGCACGGTGCTCTCAAAGGCGATCTACGCCGCCTATCAAAAGAGCGTGCTGCTTGGTGGCGGCAAGAGTGAAAAAGCGCCCATCGAACCTGACGACGATTGATGTTGGCGGATTAGCCCACCGGTTGCCCTGGGTGGTTGGCGCGGGTAATTGTGTTCGCCGGGCAGCATTGCTACAATTTGTGTGATTCATCACATACCTCACATCGAACGCGCCTCTGGCGTGTTATTGCATGAAACAGTCCGCACAGATTGGAAGGGGCAGCTGCGTGGCAGATCTATTTGACAAAGCGAAGAATTACACGATTGCCAAGGACGCGATCAAGCTGGGGATCTATCCCTACTTTCGCGCCTTGAGCGATACCGAGGGCGCGGTTGCCACGTTCGAGGGCAAAGAAGTCGTCATGATCGGTTCCAACAACTACCTGGGACTGACGACCGATCCGCGCGTGCGCCAGGCAGCTATCGACGCTGTGAAACGTTACGGCACCAGCGTGACCGGCTCACGCTTCCTGAATGGGACGTTGGAACTGCATCTTGAGCTTGACCGGCGGTTGGCAAAATTCGTCGGCAAAGAGGCCGCGCTCGTCTTTCCAACCGGCTACCAGACCAACGTCGGCACGATTTCCGCGCTGGTCGGCAAGGGCGATTACGTCATCATCGACAAGGACGACCACGCCAGCATCGTTGACGGCTGCACCATGAGCCGCGGCGAGATGAAACGCTTCAAGCACAGCGACATCAGCAGCCTCGAAACGGTCTTGAGCCAGCTTCCCGCCGATGCGGGCAAGCTCGTGATCGTCGATGGCGTCTACAGCATGGGCGGGGACATCGCGCCGCTGCCGGAGATCGTCGATATTTGCAAACGCCACGGTGCGCGCATCATGGTCGACGATGCCCATGGCCTGGGTGTCACGGGCGGCGGACGCGGAACGGCGCATCACTTTGGCCTGACCGACGACATTGATCTGATCATGGGCACGTTCAGCAAGAGCTTCGCCAGCATCGGTGGTTTCATCGCCGGCAGCGAGGAAGTTGTCCACTACATCCAGCACAACGCCCGTGCGCTCATCTTCAGCGCAGCGCTGCCCGCACCGCAGGCGGCGGCGGCCCTGGCTGCGCTCGACATCATGGAGACGGAGCCACAGCACGTCCAGAATATGTGGGAGAATGCCGATTACATGCGCGCCGGGCTGAAGAAGCTCGGCTATGACACGGCCACCAGCAACACGCCGATCATCCCGATCATCCTGCGTGACGACCTGCGGACGGTGATCGCGTGGCACGCGCTGATCGAGGAGGGCGTTTACACCAACCCGGTCGTGCCGCCTGGTGTGCCGCCGGGGCAGAGCTTGCTGCGCACCAGCTACATGGCGACGCACAGGCGCGAACATCTCGACCGCGCGCTGCGGGGCTTCAAGGTCGTCGGCGAGCGCCTGGACTTCATTCCCACGCAGACGGAGGCGTTGGGCGCGGCAGGGGATTAGCTCAACACACTCAACAGCGAAACGCGGGGCCGTCTGTCGCCCCGCGTTTTGTTTATGCCCGCAATGCCGGATGTTCGAGCACACCCACGAGCTGAAACCACGGCGGCGTCGGGTCGGGATTACGCTCGATGATCATACCTAACCGGCGCATGACCGCGATCGAGGCGTGATTGTCATACTCGGTGGTGGCGACGATGTGCTTCAGGTTCAGATGCGCGAAGGCGTGATCGATGAGCGCGCGCGCGCCTTCGGTCGCGTACCCCTGGCCTTGATGCGCCTTGCCCAGCGCCCAGAAGAGACCGAACTGCGGCGTGAATAGTTCCGATACCGGCTCGTTTGAGCGCGCACGGAAGTACGGCAGCTTGCCGAATGGTCCGTAGCTCTGCACGTAGCCGACCGCGCCGATCAGCGCGTCGTCAGTCTTACGCACGAGCGCATAGTCGCCGTAGGGCGGCTGGTACATGCGCGCCAGGGCGACGTAATTGCGCACGCTCCACTCGATCCATTGGCGGCGCTCTGCCAGCGGCTGTGCGCCAAACGCCTCATCCATGATCGCGGTAATCGCAGTCAGATCGTCAAGCGCGAACGGACGGATGCGCAGGCGCACGGTTTCAAGGTGCAGGGGAGTGATGTCGGTCATCGAGACGCTAGCCTTTAAGACAGTGGTGGCCCGTCTCTGTCATCATCTTCTATTTCTGCCGCCGCCACAACCGCTTCTGCCTCCGCTGTTTCCGTTTCCGCCTCGGATTTTGACGCAGCATCGGTCTTTGCTGCTTCCGGCTTTGTCTCGGATGTTTCTGCGGCTATTTCAGTCTCCGCTGCGGTCGCTGCCGCGTCTGTTTCCAGGTTTTCCAACGATGCTTTGAGCACGGATGCAAGCCGCAAAAGCTGTTCAACGCTGATCGGCTTGAGCAGCTTGAAAAGATAGTCGTCACTGTCGTCATCGATGGACGCCGCCTGGATCGCATTCGCCGTTACCAGGA
>JAHDWN010000039.1 GCA_023382675.1 Anaerolineae bacterium | reverse complement strand
TCGTGGGGCTATCCCGTGGTCGGCGACTGGAACGGCGATGGTGTCGATACCATCGGCATCTACAATCCGAATGATGGCTATTGGTATCTGCACAACAGCAACGCTGGCGGCAGCCCGGATGTCATCGTCACTGGCTACGGCGGTTGGTGGGGCTTCCCCATCGTCGGCGATTGGGACGGCGACGGTACCGATACCATCGGCATCTTCAATCCGAGCGATGGTAACTGGTACCTGCGCAACAGCAACAGCCCTGGCTCACCGGACATCGCGTTCACCTATGGCGGCAGTTGGGGCACACCGCTGGCCGGTGACTGGGACGGGGCAGGTACGTTCTCTGCGGATTTCATGCCCTTCAATCAGGACTGGAACACTGTCAACCAGACGCTGAGCGCCATCGGCACCGACTACTCGCTGGAAGATTTGCTCCGGTTCGCGCTCGATCCGTCTGCGCCGCTGGGCACGACGCCGGGCGAGCAGCCGGTGTCACCTACCGTCTCGCCAGAGCTGCCTGTGCTGCCCACAGCGCCACCCGTCAAGCCGCCGCCGCCGAGTCTGCCCCAAGGCTAACACGTCAAGAGTCGTACTGCTCAGCCGTCTTCCAGATGGCATCCAAACCTAACCGCCCGGCCGTTCGTGGTCGGGCGGTTAGCTCTCACGCCTGCACCACTCACTTGTGCAACTGGCTGCCAGCGTTCTCCTCGCCTTCGCCTGATCCGCGAATCTCGCTACAATATGGGGAAATTATTGCACGGCAGCAACGATAGGCCACACATGGCGATGCAGGTATTCATTAGCTACAAACGCGAGGACGAAGCGTTTGCCCGCCGTCTCTACGCGGAGATCGCGGCCTGGGGCTATTCCCCCTGGATCGACGTTGTGCATATCCCGCCCGGCACGTCACCGAATACCAAAGGCTGGGACGATGCCATCTTTGATGCGATGAAAGCCGCCGAAGTCGTTATCGGTGTGATGACACCTGCCAGCGTCGCCAGCGAGAACGTGCTTGACGAGTGGGATTACGCCTTGCGCAATCAAAAGCGCCTGTTTATCCTCTGGCTGCAAGATATCCTCGAAGCCGATATTCCCCCGCGCTATGGCCGCATCCAACGGCTGGACTTCCGCTATGATCAGACCGCCGGGCTGGGAAAACTGCGCGCCGCCCTCGCCTCTCCAGTCAAAATCCTCACGAGCGAAGCTGCCGCCCTCGCTCCGCTGACTGAGTCGGAATCATGGGCTGACGAACTACGGTCTTTCCCGATGAAACGGGGTGATGGGCTGCCCGCTCATGCCCCTGCGGCAGAACGTTCTGTGAGAAGCGAGGGGTCGCGGCTGGCTGACCGCAACCGCGAACGGATGCTGCGTAAAGTCCACGCTTTCTGGATCGATGGCGTGCTGGAAAAATCGCTCCACAACGAGGTTCTCATCGAACTTGCTATGGAGAGAAGGCCGGGCGCAGTCGAAAATCCCTGGGACTCCGTCCTCCAACACATCGACTACGGCGACTACAAACTCCCGCCGGGCACGAAAATCATGGATGTCTTCCACGCCATGAACGGCGAACTCCTGATCTTGGGTGAACCTGGCTCTGGCAAAACAACCACCCTGCTCGAACTCGCCCGCCACCTGATCGCCGCTGCCTTAGCGGACGCTTCCCGGCCCATCCCGGTCGTCTTCAATCTGTCGTCGTGGGCGGAAGAGCGCTGGCCGCTCGTCGAGTGGCTGGCCGACGAGTTGAACACCAAATATCAGGTGGCGCACAAAGTTGCCCGCGAATGGATCGAAGCCGATGCGCTGACCTGCCTGCTGGATGGACTGGACGAGGTCGTCGCGGAACATCGCAACGCCTGCGCCGATGCCATCAATGCCTTCCGCGCCGCCCATGCAGTTGACGTGGTCGTGTGCAGCCGCATCGCCGATTACAACGTGCTGACGACGAAGCTGCGCTTGCAGGGGGCAGTGGTTCTGCAACCGCTCACGCCGGAGCAGGTCGAAGCCTATCTCGCTCATTTCGGGGATGACCTGATGCCGGTCCGCGCCCTGCTCCGTGAAGACGCTGCGCTGCGCGAAATGATTCAATCGCCGTTGATGCTCACTATCCTCATGCTCGCCTATCGCGGGGTGTCCGGTGAGGCACTGCAAAGCCTGGATACGACCGAGGCACGCCGCCGCCATTTGTTCGACACCTATGTGAAACGCGCTTTCGAGCGCAAAGGTCTGAATTCGCCTTACACCCTGGAGCAGACTGTTTCCTGGCTGAAGATGCTCGCACACATGATGTTCCGCCAGGGCGAAACCGTCTTTTATATCGAACGGATTCAGCCCGACTGGCTCTCTCGAACCCGGCAGCGCTTGTTCTACGCGGTCGTGGTGCGGCTGATGTTTGGCATCAGCGGCGGATTGGCCGTGGGTGTGGGCGCGGGTGTCATTTTTACTCTGGCGGGCGGGACGGAGTTAGGCCGGACGGTTGCCCTGGGTGTCGGCGTAGCGGCGACCCTGATCTTCTCCTTGTTCTGGGGCTGGGGCGGCGGCCTCGCCACTGGATCGGCAGGCGGCATGACCTTCGGCCTGACCTTTGGCCTTGTGGCTGGCATCGCCCTGGGATCAAGCGCGGGCTGGATGTGGGGCCTGGCCTGGGGACTGATCTTGGCGATGATCGGCGGGTTGATTTTTGGTGTGATCGGCGCGTTGATCGTGCTGCTGACCGGCAGAAAGATCGAATACCGCGACAACATTACCATCGTCGAGATCCTCACCTGGTCGTGGTCAGAAGCCTTTCTCGGCCTGGGGATCGGCCTCGTCCTCGGCCTTGTTGGCGGCGTGGTTTCGCGCCTCGTCTTCAACCTGGAAGCGGGACTCTGGATTGGCGGAATCCTGGGTATTGCCAGCGGGCTGGCGCTGATGCCGGGGTTTGGGCTGGCAGGCCGCGAGGTCGAGATGCGCACGGTGCCGAATCAGGGCATCCGGCGTTCGGTGCGGCTGGCGCTTCAGTTCGGATTGAGTGTTGCCATCCTGATGGGCGTGGTCGCCGGGCTGACCGGCGGGCCGCTGCTGGGGCTGGTCATCGGGCTGGTGGGCGCGCTGGCGGGTTTTATGACCTTTGGCGGCATCGCCTTTTCACAGCACATTCTGCTGCGCCTGATGCTCTACGTCTACCACGAAATGCCCTGGAACTACGCCCGTTTCCTCGACTTCTGCGCCGACCGCATCCTCCTGCGCAAAGTCGGCGGCGGCTACATCTTCATCCATCGCTACCTGCTCGAATATTTCGCCGCGCTCGAAACTGCGCCTCCCGGAGACGAATAGCTTCGTTGCGCGGCTCCAGCGAGCTGCTCAGCGTTCACGCCCCTTCCGGCAGCGCGCGCATGTGCAATACATCTCAGCGGCTGACCGGGCGCACTTGACTCGCCATGTGTCCGGTTCCGCGAGAGGCTCGAAGCCTCTCGCTGGTCTTTTTGGTAAGCCCCATAGAATGGAGCTGATTTTGGGAAAACGCCACAAACAGCCATCTTCGAGATGGCTTCCGAATCTCACCGGACCGACCGTAACGCTTCACGTGCGTTCCTAACGACGGTCGGGCGTTTGGCTCTCAACCGCGTACCAGCCCGGTTGACGTGTTGGTGACAGCGCCGTCATCCGCCTGGGCGACGAGGCGCGCATACTTCGCCATCACGCCGCTGGTGTAGTGCGGATCTGGAGCCTGCCAGCGCGCACGGCGTGCCTCCAGCTCCGTGTCGCTGAGTTCGACGTTGAGCGTCCGCGCATCGACATCGACGGTGATGATGTCGCCCTCTTCGAGCAGGCCAATCGGGCCGCCGACCATCGCTTCCGGCGCGATATGGCCGACCATCAGGCCGCGCGTCGCCCCGCTGAAGCGGCCATCGGTGATGAGCATGACATCGCCGCCCAGCCCCTGGCCGACGATGGCCGCCGTCACCTGGAGCATCTCGCGCATCCCTGGGCCACCCTGCGGGCCTTCGTAGCGGATGACGACCACATCGCCCGCCTTGATCTCGCGGTTCTGGACGGCGTGATAGGCATCTTCTTCGCGGTTGAAGATGCGCGCCGGGCCGCTGAATTTCATCGGCTCGATGCCCTTGAGCTTGACGACACCACCCTTCGGCGCGAGATTGCCCTTGAGGATGTGCAGGCCGCCGCTCTTGTTGACCGGGTTATCCAGCGGGCGAATGACCTCCTGGCCGGGTGTCTCACGCGCGCTGGCCGCTTCCTGCGCAATCGTGCGTCCGGTGACGGTCATCGCATCGCCGTGCAGATAGCCGCCTTCGAGCATCCGCTGCGCGAACAGACGGATACCGCCCGCGTTGTACAGGTCAGTGGCGACGAACCGCCCGGTTGGCTTCATGTCGGCAAGCAGCGGTGTTCGCCGGCTGATCGTCTCAATGTCGTCGAGGGTGAAAGGGATGCCAGCCTCACGGGCGAAGGCGAGCGTGTGCAGGACGCCGTTGGTGCTGCCGCCGCTGCCGGTCACCGCGGCGATGGCGTTCTCCAGCCCTTTGCGCGTGATGATCTGGCTGGGGCGCAGGTCTTCGGCGATCATGCGCATGACGATCTCGCCGAGCCGCCGCGACACGTCCTCTTTGGCGGCGTCTTCGGCGGGCACGTCGCTGAAGCCCATCGGGCAGATGCCGAGGATCTCGCCGACCATCGCCATCGTGTTGGCGGTAAACTGCCCGCCGCACGCGCCCGCGCCGGGGCAGGCCACGTCCTCGATCTCCTTGAGTTCGTCGTAGGTGATGCGCCCGGCGGCATACGCGCCCATCGCCTCGAAGACTTCCTGAACCGTGATGTCCTTGCCCTGGTATTTGCCGGGTGCAATCGAGCCGCCGTAGAGCGCCAGGCTGGGAATATCCATGCGGATGAGCGCCATGATCGTGCCGGGGATGGTCTTGTCGCACGAGTTGAGCGCGATCAGGCCGTCGAAATAGTTGCCGAGCGCCACCAGTTCAATCGAGTCGGCGATCACCTCGCGGCTGATGAGCGAGGCTTTCATGCCCTCGGTGCCCATGGTGATGCCGTCGGAAATGGTGATCGTGTTGAATTCGAGCGGTGTGCCGCCCGCCATTTTGACGCCCTCTTTGATTTTGGCCGCCAACCGGCGCAGGTGAAAATTGCACGGGCCGATCTCCGTCCAGGTGTTGGCAATGCCGATGATCGGCTTGTTGAGATCGTCGTCGGTCAGGCCGATGGCCTTGAACATCGAGCGGGCTGCCGAGCGGTCAACCCCTTCGACGAGCGGACGACTGCGCGCGTTGAGTAGCTGGTCGCGAACCTCTGGCGAATCAGTCATGACGTGAATCCTTTGAATACATGCGCCGCGTTTCGTGGTGGGCGAAGATTGTAGCGCAAAAATCGCCGCAAGTGGCGATGCGAGCAAATCAGTTCGTGGCAGAAAATCAGTGCTTGACAAATTTTTAGATTAATCTAAAATAATATCAAGTTTCGCCAAATAACTGAGGAATATCCCATGGTCTCGGAAGTTACGTTTCGCGTCATCTTTGGTCTGATCTACGCCGCGTTTTTCGTCGTCCGCATTCGCGGGCATATCCAGGCAGGCACGCTGAGCACCAAGCGCCGCCGCTACCAGGAAACCGGGCTGCTCAAGGTGCTGCGCATCCTTGTCCTGCCCGTGATTGCCGCCTTTGCCATCTACATCTTCGTGCCGAACGCGCTGGCCTGGGCGTCTGTCGCCCTGCCCGACTGGCTGCGTTTCGCCGGGGTTCCGGTTGCGCTGGCCGGTGTGGCACTGCTCGCGTGGGTACACAACGCACTCAATAAGAATTTCAGCGGCAAGCTGGAACTCCGCGACGATCACACCCTGGTGACGGCCGGCCCGTATCAATGGATCCGGCATCCCATGTACACCGCGTTCATCCTGACCTTCGCGGGCAGCTTCCTCGTCAGCGCCAACTGGCTCGTCGGCCTGCCCATCTTGATCGCGGTCTTGCTCGTGATGATCGTGCGCACGCCCGAAGAAGAAGCGATGATGATCGATCAGTTCGGCGATGTCTACCGCGCCTACATGCAGCGGACAGCGCGCTACCTGCCAGGATTGATCTAACCCAAGAAGGAGCCGGTCACTCGTCCGCGTGATAGGCGACCGGCTCCAGATCCAGCGCCCGCAGCGCTGCCGCCACCCGCGCCACATCCCCCGCATCCGCCGCGTCGTAAGTGCAAATGTGAATCACCCGCGCATCCGGATCGCCAGAGCGTGAGGCCGTGGCGACCTTCGACTTGTAGCCGAGTCTACCCGCCACAGTCGCCGTCTTGACGACCTGCCAAACGCGATCCACATCCTGTATGGTCGTCTCCAGCAGCCAGTAGCCCGCGCGCGTTGTGGGATGTGACCCCGGCGTCTGCGGCTTAGCTTCGATCCAGTAGACCGCGCTCACCTGCGACGGGATCGCCTCGGCATCGTGCGCCATGCGCGCGTCCTGCACCCGGCGGATCAGATCGAGCGCGCGTTCAAACGAGTCATCGTTGCTCATGGCATCACTCCCGGCTGTCGGCTTACGAAAACCCTTGTCGCTCAAATCTGGACCTAACGCTAACATCACTACCGAGATTATCTTGTTGTTTGACGCTGAACAGGGTCAATAGACAATGACAAAACATGAGTTCAAGTCTCTTTTCCTATCTGCGCTGGAAATCGCGGCAGAACATGCCTCGAAGCATTTCAGCATAGACATTCCTCGGAACTTCCAAATCGAACTCCATGGTGCGGGGTATCCTGGCAAGCTGGTATCAGACGTAGATGCGGTAGTTGATATTCTGTATCTGGACGACGATTTATCTTACCGCATCATTGATATAGCCGTTGTGGCAATCAACACCAGCCGCACAATGTCCAGGGTTTTCGTGCGCCCAAGTGGTCACAAGCCAGTACCCTATGCCTCAGTCTGGAACAATCCAGAGGGGACTGGGCCGTTCAAGCAGATTATTGCTGGGCAACTCAAAGTTGTGTCGGACGAGTCGTTTGAATAGATTATCGTCTGTACGGACTATAGCGTCTAATGATATGGATCTGGATGATGCCACGGGGAATTACCGTGAGGTGAGGTTGCCCCCGCCTCAAAGAGGTGTTCCGTGTAAGCAGCGTTCGGCTGCACCAGTTCGACCTGATAGAATTCGCACTTGATCCAATCGTCCCGCGCCCTCATTCTTCTCGTCTGGAGGCATTCGAAAGCATGGAGAAGCACCCATCAGGACTCAAACCAGAATCGTGGCTCGTCTCGGCAGGCCGCGCTGCCGAGCCTGGCGCGCCACTGAACGTACCGCTTATCCCCGCATCGAACTTCATCATCGGCAGCGGGCGCGCGTACTCGCGTGACGATGGTACGCCGACCTGGGAAGCGCTCGAAGAAATCGTCGGCGGGCTTGAGTCGGGCAAGGCCCTGGCGTTCGCCTCCGGCATGGCCGCAATTGCCGCCGTGTTTGATCAGCTTGCGGTGGGTGCCGTGGTGGTGCTGCCGGATGATTGCTATCAAGGGGTGGCAAGCCTGGCGGCTGCGGGTGTCGAAAGAGGGCGTTGGTCAGTGCAGCGCGTGGCGGTGGACGATACCGCCGGCTGGATTCGCGCCTGCGCCACCGCCGACCTGATCTGGCTTGAATCACCATCGAACCCACTGCTCACGGTGGCGGATCTGGAGGCGGTCTGCGCCGCGCCCCGCAAGCCCGGAGCGATCGTGGCCGTGGACAGCACCTTCGCCACGCCTTTGAATCAGCATCCGCTCGAGTTCGGTGCCACGGTGTCTCTGCAATCGGCAACCAAGTTCATTGGCGGACACTCCGACTTGTTAGCCGGGATCGCCACGACGAACGATGATGCACTCTGGCACGCTCTCAGGACATCGCGCGAGTTGACCGGCGCGACCCCGGGAACGCTCGAAGCGTTTCTGGCTGTCCGCGGCGCGCGAACGCTCGCGCTGCGCTTACAACGAGCACAGCAAACAGCCATGCTGCTGGCGGAACGGCTTGAGCAGCACCCGCTGGTCACGCGTGTCCGCTATCCAGGCTTGCCCTCGCATCCAACCCATGCGACTGCCAGGCGCGTGCTCAAGGGCTTCGGAACCATCATTTCGTTCGACCTGCGGGGAGGCGCTGAGTTTGCCGATGCTGTCTGCCAAAACGTCAGGCTCATCCGCCATGCCACCAGTCTCGGCGCCGTCGAATCCACGATGGAGCGCAGAGCCGCCATCCCAGGACAGGAACACCTGCCACCTTCGCTGATACGACTCAGCGTTGGCATCGAGGACGCCGACGATCTCTGGGCCGATCTCGACTCGGCAATACGCGCTGCTGCGCCGTGACTCTGTTGACGGGGACATAACGAGCTTGCTATTGTCGTTAGTGAGGCGAGGCTGCCCTCGCCCCACTGTGTATGAACTTACGCGGACGTTTCAGGCTTGGCGGTGCTCGCGCCGTTGGGCTTGGCGACAGGCGTCTGCCCCTGGCCGAGCTGCTGGGTCATGAGCAGGCCGAGCAGCGCCTCGACCATACTGCCGTTCTGGCCCTGGCCGCCGACCATGATGTCCGGGATGATGCGGACACCGCGCTCGCCGACGATCTGCATGAGCTGCACGGCGGTGTAGCCGTGCTCGCCCATCGCCTCCGCACCGGCGCGGTAAGCATCGGCCTGTGCCTCACCACGCACACGGATGGCTTCGGCCTCGCCCTGCGCGCGCAGCTTGATCGACTCGGCGTCGCCGCTCGCTTGCTTGATCGCCGCCTGCGCTTGCAGGTCGGCGATGTTGACGCCCTGCTCGCTGTGGACGACTTCTTGCTGGATGTCTGCCAGCGAGGTTGCGCGCACGAGCTGCTGGCGCTGCGCCTGGGCTTCCTGCTGCACGCGGTAGGTCTTGTTCTGCTCCTCCGCGATCTTGCGGTCGGTCAGTGTCTCCATCAAGGCTTCCGGCGGGTTGATGTCGCCGATCA
This sequence comes from Anaerolineae bacterium, assembly GCA_023382675.1. Lineage (GTDB taxonomy): Bacteria > Chloroflexota > Anaerolineae > Aggregatilineales > Phototrophicaceae > Flexifilum. Next base: position 48,908 of record JAHDWN010000039.1, on the reverse strand, counting down.
GCGTGTCGATGGCTTCGACATCGTAGGTACGCAGCGCGCGCCCGATGTGCTCCGCCGCTTCGTGCTGGCGGTCACTGCGCGCCGTCAGGAAGTCGAGCACCGTGTACGACTGCGCCGCATTGCGGAAGTAGTTGGCGACAATCGGCTCCAGAACGTGATCGACCAGATTCTGCACCGAGCCAACGCGCGAGATGACGCGCGGCGCTTCCAGCGCACCGACGTGGATCACCTGCGACACGTCCAGGCTGAAGGCGAAACCGTCATGCGAGCGCACCGTGATCGACGACAGCCGGGCGTCATAATGATGCGCCTCGATCCGGTTCGACCAGTTGAGCACGATGTTGGTCGTCGGCACCAGCTCGACCTTCATCACCCGCGTGTTGATCGGGTGCTTGCCGGGGTAGAGCGGGATCGCCCACACGCCCTTGTGGCCGGTATTGACCAGGTCGCCATGCTTGAATTCCAGGCCGCTGATGTCCACGTGCGCCTTGCCAATGAACGAGATGACGACGCCGACGTGACCAATCGGGATTTCGGTCATCGGCACCTGCTCGACCTTGACGAACCACGGGTTGAGATTCCAGCTGCCGGAGAGCAAGATCTGCTCCTGAAGACCACGCTGGCCGCCATTATCGATGAAGGCCTGCGCGTTCTGGAAATTGTCGTGCCCCGGCAGGAACAGCGACGCGATTTCACCCTCAGGGATCGGCTTGCCGTCCAGCGTCGTCATGATGCCGACCTGATCCGGATCGATGGTGTGTACCAGCAGATCATCCGGTTCCATGCCGTTCTGCTCCGCCGTCCGCCGCGTGATGACCGTGAACAGCGCCGTGTTGATGCGGTAGCTGCCTGCCGTCAGAATGCCGAGCTGGCGACCTTTTTCACCGCCGTTCTTGAGGAATGCGCGCGTGTTCTGGAAGTTATCGCACTCGACGATTTTGCCCAGGATGCGATCCGCGGGCACGGGCGCGCCGCTGGCCGCCACGATCAGGCCGATCTCGCCCTGCGGGATGACCGTCACCGGCACTTTGATGATGCTGTACATCCACGACCAGTAGCCGAAATGCCAGCCTGGCGCCAGCGTATCCGCCTGGTAGCCCGGCTCACCATTGAGCGCGATCAACTGCCCTGCGCCGAGCGATTTGCCGCCTAATGCGAAGCGGCGCACGACGACGCCCACTTGCCGTTCGCTGATGATGACCAGCCCCAGCAGCAGTCCCGGCAGGACAACCACGAGGATGACCAGCACCACCAGTACCGGCACGACGATCAACAACAGATCAAACATCGCCCACCTCCCACCACCCCACAAATAGAAGCGACGCGCACCAAGAGCACGCGCCGCACCTAATTACTGTATGCCTGATTTCACGCCCGGATACCGCCCAATTAATGGGGGGCAGCGTAAATTCAGAATGAAGGCGGATTGGAGACGACAATTATGCCCCAGGTTTTTCCCGCGCGGATTCACTGGTTCAGGGTTTGATCAATGATCTTAGCTAGCGGGAGTTGTTGCCCGGCATGCCAGGCAGCGCTCAGCACCTGAGGCGGAAGCTGCTGCTGTAGCACGGTGACAGACTGCTGGTAATCGGCGGCGTCCATGCCCTCCACAGGCGTGTTCCTGGCTTTGCGCAGGGCGTCTGCCGCACCCAGCCAGCGCGCCGCCTGTTCAAGCTGGCCTCTGGCGATCGCAATAGCGCCCAACTTCTCAAGGCACATGGCAATCCCGCGTTCATCGCCCAGATTCAAGCTGGCTTCCAGGCTGCGGCGAATGTAGTCGCCCGCCATGTCGTACTGCTCCTGGGCGGAGGCCGCATGACCGATGTTGTCCAATATGTGTGCCTCAAGCCACAGGTTGCCCAACTTTTCGGCGCTGGCGAGTGCCTGGCGATAATACGCCAGCGACTGTTCGTAGCGCCCCTGGCTGCGCGCGACCTCTCCCAACCCGTTGAGCAGGCTGGCTGTTTCCCAAGGCAGGTCGGACTGCTGTGCTGCATTCATGCCCTCGTCAAAATAGCGGGTGGCCGCGTCAAAATCGCCCATGCCGCCGCTCATCATGCCCAGGCTCGTGCAAGCCCAGGCGATATCGCGATTAATGCCCGCAGCGCGCGCTGCTGCCAGCGCCGCTTCGGCGTAGGCGCCGATGGCGTGGTAATCTCCGGCAAAATAGGCCATCATGGCCGCACCATTGAGCACCCGCGCTCGCGCCGTATCCAACTGCCCAGCCGCTGCCGTGGCTTCCAGGAGGTTACGGACATAGCCCAGGCCAATGATCAGGTGGTTGTGATAGACCCAGAACTCAATCAGCGCCCCGGCCAGCGTGAGGCCTTGTGTCCATGCCTGCGCCGTCTGGAAGTAATCCAGCGCGGCCTGGAGATTGCTGTGTTCGCGCTCGACACGCGCTAACCCGTCTACCTGTCCGTTGCTGCGAACGCTGTCCTCCTGCGCCAGGGCGAAAGCGTGGAAATAGGCAGCGTGACGCGCCTGCAGCACGCGCCATTCGCCCCTTGCGTGCAGTTCGTGGCGAGCGAAGGCGCGTATGGTTTCGAGCATCAGGTAGCGGGATGTGCCACTGGTGCTCGTCTCCCGTTTGAGCAGATTCATGCTGACAAGTTTGGTCAACACCTGGACGATGTCCTGCTGCGGTTGGCAGACCGCCTGAGCCGCCTCAAGTGTGCAGCCATCGACGAACACGCCCATTCGCTGGAAGAACGTCTGCTCGTCGTCCTCAAGCTGGCGATAACTCCAATCAATCGCCGCATTCAAGGTCTGGTGGCGCGCGTCCGCATCGGCCATGCCCTGGCTTTCCAGCAGCCGCCTGCCGGTCAGATGATCCAGGATTTCTCCTGGCTGGAGCACGGCGATCTGCGCGGCGACGATCTCGATTGCCAGCGGCAGACCGTCGAGCCGAGCACAAATGGCGGCCAGCACAACGGCGTTGTCCGCCGTCAGTGCGAACTGGGGTTGAACCGCTCGCGCCCGTTCGATGAACAAGCGGACAGCGGCGTACCCGGCCAGGCCCTGGACATTCAGATCATCGATGCGCGCCGGCAGGGCCAGCGGCTGCAGCGGGTACTGGCGCTCACCCCGCAGGCGCAGCGGCGCACGGCTGGTGACAACCACCTTGACCAGGGGACAGGCCGCCAGGATGGCGTGAACGTCAGCCGCCGCCGCCAATAACTGTTCAAAATTGTCAAGGATCAGCAGTAGACGCCGCTCAAACAGGTAGCCTTGCAGGCTTTCCAGGGGCTTCTTGTGACCGTCAATCGAAATATCGAGCGCGCGAGCGATGGCGGGGATCAAGCGCGCAGGCTGAGTGATCGATGCCAGTTCCACGAAATAGACGCCATCGGGGAAGTCGAGCAGGGCGTCTGTGCCGAGTTGGATGGCAAGGCGCGTCTTACCGATGCCGGGCGGCCCCAGGATGGTGAGCAGCCGCACGTCGTCCTGTCGCAAACGCCCGACAGCCGCTTCCAGGTCTTGCTCGCGGCCAAGCAGCGCTGTGAGCTGGAGCGGAAGATTGTTGTGCGGCATAAAAGCGTCGCGCCATGGTGTGGTTTCGACCTGCCGCGTGTGCAGCGGTGTCGGCGCTTCAGCGCGCGCGAACCGGACGAAGGCAGCCTGCTCGTTCGGTGGGATGTTCAACTCTGCGGCCAGCAAGCGCGCGATTTGCGCCGAGGGTCGCCGCTGCCCGGCCTCGATCTTGTAGATCATCTCGACCGAGCAACTGACCCGCTCTGCCAGCGCTTGCTGGGTGAGATCCAGCATCTTTCGGCGCGTTTTAAGCCATTGACTGAAGGTGATTTGCTGAACCATGGCAGCGAGTTGTTTGTTCCAGTTTGAAAAGAATGGCTATCATGAGACCATTGTACGGTTTTTTGTACGGATGACGCCTTTGGTTTGCCGCCCGAACATGGTTCATTGGAAGTGACCGTTAATCATTTCTGGAGGGAACCATGTTGAAGCGAAGCCACCTACTCACGCTGCTGGTCATCTGTTTTGCCATCGTCGGCATGTCCGGCATGGCGCTGGCACAGGAGGCGGACATGATTGAACCTGCCAATCTGGCAAGCGAGCCGGTCGTCCTGGAGTTCAGCTCTGGCGCTGCCGGGCCGCCCACGATTGAACTGCTGACGGACGGGCGCATGACCTTCCGCATCACGGGGGCAGGGACTGTCACCGGCGCACTTGCAGGCAACCTCACCGCGCGCGTCAGCGAGGTCACGTCGAATCCACCGCCGCCGTTTCACGAGGTGACCGTGATGTTCACGATTGAAACCGAGCAGGGTGTGATCGAGGGTTACTATGCTGGCAGTTTGCACCGGCCTGAGGGCGCGGATCAGGCAGACATCAGCGCGACCGGAGCGATCCTCTCCGTGTCGGGTGCTTATGCAGACCTGTACCTGGCTGAGGTGATCGTCAACAGCGCGGTGCAGTTCGTCGATGGGCGCTCGGTCGGCGAGAGCGGCACAATCACGATTTCCGCACGCTCGTAGCGGACGACTGATCTTCGTGAGCGGTGCCTCTGGGGCACAGCACGAGAGCGACTGAACAAAAAGCTGCGGCGCGAGGATTCCATTGCGCCACAGCTTTTTTGTCGATTCTAGCGCCTGGCGTCGGTTAGAAGGCGCAGGTTACAAATTCCTCAATCGCCGTTGGGGAAGACCGCCGCAATTACGTCGGGGAAGTTCTTGATGCCGAAGTTGCGATGCCACTCGTAGATCGTGTAGCCGAAGTCGTTCTCACGCATGATCGATGTCAGGTCGCCAAGATACGCAGCGCGCACGTCTTCGGCCAGGCCATCGGCGGTGCCAACTTCGCTAAAATGCACCGTCACGCCGTAGCGATCCCGCCAGTCGACCAACGGCTGGAAGAGCGTCTCGATCCGCGCCCTGTCCCAGAGTTCCTCGCCGCGCCAGGTTTCATAAGTGCCGGGGTACTCCAGGCCGCCACACTGATTGGCCTGCCCTGGGTAGGCGCAGTGAGTCAACGCCAGCGGCTCGTAGAAATGCACGTCGTAAATCAGCAGCGGATCGTCGAACGGCGGGTTGAACGCATTGACCGTCGCCACGATGCTCTGCCAATCATTCGCCATGGCGAAGATGACGCAGTCTGGGCACTCCAGGCGCATCTCGCCGAGCAGTTCCGCCTGATACTCGTACCAATCGCCCGGATTGGCGGAGAAGATCGGCTCGTTCGCCGGCTGCAAGACAAACCAGGCGCGATCCAGCCCGCTGCGGTACAGCTCGGTCGTCAATGCCAGCAGCAGCCGGGTGTGGCGGGCGCGTACGGCAGAGTCGGTGATGCCCCACATGTAATTTTCCGTCCACGGGCAGCCTTCGCATTCACGCATTCCGGTGTTGTGTACGTCGATGATCGTCACCAGGCCGTTCGACTGCGCCAGTTCGACAAAAGCCTTGAGATCGGCGAAGCGGTCGCTGCGCAGCCGCCCGGTCTTATCGCGCTCCAGCACGTCCATGCTGATCGGCAGGCGCACGTGTTTCGCGCCCGCAGCCGCCACCAGTGGCAGCTCATCATCGAATTGGTTCGGGTCATAGTTGTCGGAGTCGTAATAGCCAAACTGCAAATTGACACCACCGGCCAGCAGCGCCTGGCGGATGTTTTCAGGGATTTGAGCCGGTTCCGGCTCCTGTTCCTGGGCCGAGATCAGACCGGGGCCGATCAGCAGCACGAGAACAAAAGCAGTCACTGCGCGCATGACTCGATACATCTGCGTGTCCTTACTTTACTGAATCAATATTCCGTTACTTCACCATCCTACACGTAAATTTCCGCGAATTCCAGCGCGTCAGGCGTTCTAGCAGCAAGACTTAAACATGCCGAACATCACCCGCGATCCCTGCCCTATGTCCGAGCAAAAAGACCTACAATGCGGATAATCAATACACGCACAACTGGAGGCGTGCACATGGTAGCCGAAACATTCACTCTTACACGCCAGGGCTACGACAATCTCAAGCGCGAGCTTGATGCGCTGCTGGAACGGCAGCAGCAAATCACTGAGCAATTGATCGACCTGCGCCGCGAAGGCGGGTTACAACCCGACGACGAAGGCACTGACTACGAAGCGCGCGTGCAGAAAGAATACCTGGACGAACGGATCAAATATCTGCGCACAGTGCTCGACCGGGCGGAGATCATCGAAGAAGACCCCGACCCGCACCGCGTCGATATGGGCGACGAAGTCACTATCGAGGATGTCGAATCACGCGAAAAGGACGCGTTCGTCCTGCGCAGTCATGAGGAAGTCGCCTATCTTGGCGAGGGCGTCTCGGTCGAATCGCCCGTGGGCAAGGCGCTGTTGGGCAAGCGCAAAGGCGACGTGATCGAAGTCACCGTGCCTGCGGGCACACTCCGCTATGTCATCCGCCGCATCAGGCGTTTGCCTGTAAACGAGCCTTAGTCCGCTCGAATGCGGTGCAGTATCGTGCAGGGGTTGGGCGCTGCTCAACCTCTGTATGTCTATGTCCTCTGCCCGGCGCTAATCCATAAACCAGGCCAGAATCAAGCGTCCCAGCGGCGAGAAGATGAACAGCCACAGGCCGAGGGCTGCCGCACAGCTCAGGATGGCGCGCGTGCGCAGCCTGCCGGTGATCTGCTCCTGGCGCATGATCAGCGAGACGGCGCTCAGGCCGCCGCAGATCGTCACCGCCAGCGGCGCGAGCATGAGCGTGAAAAAGCCCACCAGGCGCAGCCAGCCGCCGGTGAGCGCAAAATCCTTCGGGTCGAAGCTGCCGCCCGCGACCAGATTCGGCGGCTCAAGATGCAGCCCCAGCGCAAAAAACGGCGCGACGATGCTCACAAAGAAAAGGGCGATGGCAGCGCCGATGATGACCATGAAGATGTTGATGGTCGTTTGTGTCCTCGCCATCTGGGAGTCCTCCACGTACTGACGACGCCTCGATCCGTACCGCCCGACCGTCGAACGGTCAGGCTGGCCGCGGGAAGCCACCTGGAAGGTGGCTGGTCAGAAACAGGCGCATTCTGGCAGCCTGCTTTCAGGAGGCTTTGCCGTGCCAGCCAGTGGCTTTGAGCCACTGGCGGAAGGCGTCTTCGCAAAAGTAAACAGTCACCTCGATCATGCCACGGCGCGCGTCACTTTGCCTGACCGGCAGCCTACGCTTCGGTTAAGCGTCGGATCACACTGGCCTCACGAACCGTCTTTTGTGGCCCGGCGTGCCTCCATCCAGCGCTGGATGCGGCCGCTGAACAAAATAGGCAGCGAGAGAACGATGCACAGCACGATCAGGCCCGCCGCCAGCAGCACCTGATTACCGCCGCCAAGCTGCGACCCCAGGAAGACCGCCGCCGCCGTCGGGATCGCGCCGACGATCAGCGATACAAGCAGATAATGCACGAACTTCGCCGGTGTGAAGCCGATGACGTAGCTGAGGAAGTCCCAGATTGCGAACAGGACTAAACGCGCGACGGCCAGCCCGCGCCAATCGGTGACGAGCTGATAATAGACCTCAGCCTTCTTCAAGCCCTCTTCGCCCGCCAGCCGCAGCGCCACCGGACGCCCGAACCTGCGCCCGATCCAGAAGTTGATGCTGCCGCCGAGCGTCTCGCCGATGACCGAAAGCGCAATGCCCTCCCAGACGCCGAACAATGCGCCGCTCGCGATCTGGATCGGCCCGGTCGTCAGCGGGGCGAAGACGTAGGTCGCAGCGCGCAGCAGGATGTACGCCACGGGAGCCAGCGGCCCGGCATCGCGCACGATCTGCTGGAGGCGCTCCGTGCCGAGCGTATTCATCGCGTAGATCAGGCCGCCGGTGACGGCGATGAACATCACGCCAGCAATAATCGGGCCGATCCACGAACTGCGCCGCGTCTTCTCAGGCTGTGCTTCTGCCATGACCATGCTCCGTCGTCTGCATCCAACGATCACAACCCCCATTACGCCGCGACGATAGCATGGGTTGCATGAATGGATCGGATTGCCGCTGTGGTTGTTGCCCCTGCTCGACTGGTGTTATTCTTCGCGGCAGGGGATGCGCCGTTCTTTTGTCGCTTGAACGCCCCCTTTCTCACCGAAGTTCACGGACAGCGCCTCCAGGTCCGTTCAAGCAGTCCAATCCGACAAGACGAGGTTGAGATGCCCCTTCAGATAGAGCCAATTCAACGTGATGGATGGATGCCGCTGCCCTTCGATGGATGCCGAAATGTATCGGTGAAGATGCTGCTGAAGTTGGAACAACTGGGATTAAGTCTGCTGCGTTTTGACCCGGAGGGCACGATCCATGAGCATCCGGCGGTGATTGAGATTGATGTGATATGCCTGGAAGGTGAAGGCATGGTCAGCGTAGGCGACGAACAATCCCCGTTGAAAGCCGGCGAGCGCGTTCGCTGGCCGGCAGGTACGCCGCATCGCCTGTGGACGGAGGATCGTCCAATGCTCACGCTCATGGTCGAGCACTACAGACAGACATAGCACGATGTGTCGCTGGTATATGACAGTTCGCCCCCAACTCCCGCCCTGGCAAAGCTGAGCGGATCGGCTACCATTGTGCCTCCCGCCGACTGAACGGAGACCCACAATGAAACGCTGCTTATCCCTGCTGTTCGCCGCCGCCCTGGCGCTGACAGTGACGGCGACGGCTGCCGCGCAGGACGCGCGCACCCCGGCCCAGATCTGCGAGGGCGCGCTGCCCGCCGCCGACCCGGAGACGCGCACTTACGAGGCAACCGAGCCGGTGCTCGAACCGGGCGTCGATTATTACGCAATTTTCTGCACCGGCGCGGGCGCGGTCTATGTCGATCTGCTCGAAGATTATACGCCGCTGACCGTCAACAATTTCGTCTTCCTGGCGCAGAATGGCTATTACAACAACACGACTTTCCACCGTGTGATCGCGGATTTCATGGCGCAGGGGGGCGACCCGACCGCGACCGGCACGGGTGGCCCTGGCTACCAGTTCACCGACGAATTCCTGCCCTACCTGACCTTCGACACGCCCGGACTGCTGGCGATGGCGAACGCGGGCGCGGGCACCAACGGCAGCCAGTTCTTCATCACGACCGAAGTGACAGATTTTCTCAATTACCGGCACACGATCTTCGGCAAGGTGCTCGATGGACAGGCCAACGTCGAAGCCATCCGCCTGCGCGACCCGGAGACCGATCCTGACCCGGGCACGTCGCTCGATACGGTCGTCATCATCACCGATCCCGCCGCAGTCGCGGTCGATATTCCCACGCCGGACACGGCAGCGGCGAGTGCTGAGGATATTGAAGCCGCCTTCGAGGTCATCCGCCCGGAAATCCCCGAAGGGCTGATCATCGATGACGCTGACAGCGGCATCCTCACGACCGAGGAGACTGCCGCCAGCGCGCCGGAAGCCGAGCAGTCCGCCTTCGCCGACTTCCTGGCCGCGCATAATCATATTTACCGCGTGACCAACTCCATCGAGACGACGACCTGCGATCTGTCCGAGCTGCCGTTCATGCAGGTGACTTACACCGTCGATGCGTTCGCGTCTGCCGCAGATGCGCGCGCCGCGATCACCGATGGCTACCTGGGGACGCTGGCGGAAGCGGAAGGCTACACCGCGAGCAGCCCGATCCTGCTGCGCAACCCGATGTACTCACGCAGCGAGACCGTCTGCGATATGGAGGCCACGCACGCCTTCACCCATTTGCAGCGCGGGCACTACATCGCCACCGCAGAGATCATCATCCCCGCCGATCAGGCCGCGACGCCAGACATCTGGCTGACGCGCTTCGTCGGCGGGCAGCTCTACGAAGCACTGCTGACGGACATCTTCGCCGCCGAGCTGTAGGCATTCCGAATCGGGCGCGCTTCATTTGCCTTCTCCCCGCCCCTCAATCCCCTCCCCATTGCGATGGGGAGGGGACGAACCGCAGGTTCAGGGGTGGGGATGCGCTGCCGCAGCGAGCGCCGCCTGCACCTGATCGCGCGTGGCCGCGCCGCCGCCGCCTTGTGCCTGCGCCGGGTTGCCGCCGCCGCGCCCACCGAACGGCGCTAGAGCCGCCTGGAGCAGCGCGTTCATATCCTGCGACAGATCGGCGCTGCGGGCGCAGATGACGTGCGTCTTCTCGCCGGAGATGCCGAGCAGCGCCACCACGCCCACCTCACGCACCAGCCGCCCGGCCAGCCAGCGCAGCGCTGCCGCGTCGCGGTCGTCGAAGGCAGCGATGATCCAGCGCGCGTCGTCGCGCACCGCCGCATTCGCCAGCAGATCCGCCGCCTCATATTCGACCAGCCGTTCTTGCAGCGCCTTGATCGTCCGCTCGCGTTCGCGGATGGTGTTCTGCAGCCGTTCGACCGCGGCGGGCAGTTCCGTCAGTCCGCAGGTGAGCGCGTTGGTCAGCTTGCCCGTCACGCCGACGCGCACGTCGTAATCTGCCAGCGCGCGCCCGCCGCAGCGAAATTCGATCCGCTGGCCGCCCTTGTAGCGCTCGACACCAACGACTTTGATCGTGCCGATCTGCCCCGTGCGCGTGACGTGCGTGCCGCCACAGGCCGTCATGTCGAAATCCTGCACCTCGACCACGCGCAGGCCGCCGGTCGCCAGCGCATCCGGCACACGCCGCATCCGCACACCCTCGGCAGCTTCCGGGTCGATGATGCGCGTCGTCACCGGGCGGTCGTCATAGAGGATCTGATTCGCCAGCCCCTCGGCGGTCGCGACCTGCCCGGCGGTCAGCGCCTCGGCGTCGAGGTCGACGGTGACGCTGTTCTCGCTCAGGTGGAAGCCGACCGTGTGCGCGCCCGCCGTCTGCACGAACGCTTGCGTCAGGATGTGCTGGCCGGTATGCTGCTGCATCAGGTCGAAGCGCCGCGTCCAGTCGATTTCACAGGCGACCTCGCCCGCCGCCGCGCCATCGAGCAGGTGGACGACGGCTTTGTCATCCGCGCGGGTGAACACGTCGATGACGCGCGCGCCGCCGATGCTGCCGGTGTCATGGGGCTGGCCGCCGCCGGTCGGGTAGAAGTAGGTGCGGTCGAGCACGACGGCGGGGTGGCCGTTGTGAGTGAAGGTCTCGACAACGTGGGCGCTGAAGCTGTGGGTAAATGAATCGTCGTAGTAAAGACGTTGGGTCATGAGCAGGCTCTCGGCATTCAAACAGGCTGTTGGCGCGCCATTCTGACCCACCAACAGCCAAATGCCAAGCGCCAAATGCCCGTAAGCATCGCCAGCGGCACGCTTCGCGGGCTTCGCGACGAAGCCACTGGCTGACATCGCTAAGCCTGCTGGAAGCAGGCTGCCCAAGCTCACTCGCCACTGACCAGCCACCTTCCAGGTGGCTTCCCGCATTCCCAGCCCGATGCTTCGAGCATCGGGCGGAGCGTCATTCGTACTCTATGGCGAAGTAGTTACAATCGCCCTACTCCAGGTCGAGCGACTGGCGATAGAGCCTCAGTTGTTCCTCACGCCCATAGCTATCCGTGATCGCGTCCCAGGCAACGACGACCGCGTCCAACGCCTCCTGTGCGGTCACTTCGCCGAGCAGCGCGCGGTGGATTTCCGTGTCGAGTGCGGCAAAGTACTCAGCAGCGCCAGGGATGCGCAGGTCGAGCACGGCGTTCGGGTCGGCAATCGTCGCGCGCACAGCGTCGAGATATTCACGCGCCGATTCTTCGCTGAAGCCGGCGTTGATCCACAGCTCGAGGTTATCGAACTGGCTGGCGCGCAGCGGATTGACGCCGGTGCCGCCGGTCGTCGCCAGCACACCCGCCAGATCCTTACCGGCCATGAAGGCGGCGAAGTCGAGCGCGGCCTCTGGCACATCGCTGCGCGCGGACACCGAGATCACCCAGCCGCCGAAGGCGATGAATGGCGCGCGATTGACGCCGTTTTCCGGCGTTACCCATGCGCCCGCGCCGTTATCCGCTGCCGGGTCCCAGTATTCCTCGCCGCCGGGCAGCTCGCCGAAACCGACGAGATCATTGACGACCGAGCGCTCCGGATCAACCGACAGCGGGCCGACATCGCCCCAATCCAGCGCCAGCACCGTCTGCCCGGATGGGAACAGGCGGCGCACAGCCGTCACGTCCGAGTCGATCATGTTCGGCGGGCCGAAGGGGCTGACATCGATCCAGTCCTGCAAACCGCGCACCCAACCGGGCGTGCTGACCAGCGGCTGCATGGGCTTATCCTCGGTACAGGTGAAGAAGAAGCACGGGTCGCCGGGGATCTTGGCATAGCCTGCCGCGCGCGACATCAGGAACCAGTAGCTCTGGGCTTCCGGCTTCTGCGCCTCGATCACGCCGAAGATCGGCGCGGTCAGGCCGGAGGTATCGACTTCGCGCCCGTTGAAGAATTCGGCAATATCCCGGTATTCGCTCCAGGTCTGCGGTGCGCCGAGCGGGTAGCCGTATTCCGTTTGGAATGCGGCGGCAAACGGCGAGTCCGCGCTGACGAGGTCTTTGCGGTAATAGAGCATGTGCGAGTCGCCGTCGAACGGCAGCGCGTAGGTGACGCCGCCCCAGTTGGCGATCCGTTCGCGGTAGAGCGGCAGAATGTCGCCCCAATCGATCTGTTCTTTAATGTCGTCCGGGATCGGCAGCACGTGCCCGCCGCCCATGATGTCGCCTGACCAATCCGAGGCGTAGATGATCATGTCGATCTCGCTCTCGTCGCCTTCGAAATCCGTCATGATCGTATCGAACAGCTCGCCGAACGGCACCTGCCTCAGTTCGACAAAGCCGCCGGTTTGCCGCTCCCAGTCTTCCCGGTAGTCGATGACAGGGCCGCCAATCGAAGTGCTCGATTGTGTGGCGACGATCACCGTTTGCCCGGCAAAGGGCAGTTGGGCTGCTGCGGGCGTAACGGCGATCAAGAGCAAGGCAATAAAACCGACAAAAACAATCCGTCTCATTAGCTCTCCTCCCTGGCCAAGCGCCGGCTGGCGCATGGCAAAAACACCATTTCCGTGCAATTTTCATTGTAAGGCTGACCTGGGCTGTACAAGTGTCTAGAAAATTGGGAAGCCGCCCACCCATGAAATGGGCGGGCTGGATTCTCGCCTCCTACGGAGGCTTTCTCAGCGTCCAAACGATACCAAAAGCCCTCGCAGAGGGCGCACCTTTAGGCGGGACATTTCATGTTCCGACGGTTAGGCGAACAATTGAATTCGATACCGCCGTGTGAAACCCCGGCGCTTGCATACACGCGCAGGCTGCGGTTCAATTGAGGCGTGTACAACCAGCGGAGAGCCGGTCGCCCATGGACATTCTGTTTGGACAATCGTATTTCCTGCGCTTCGACCCCAAGCTCTACGACGCCATGCAGCCCTATCCCCCGCTTGGCACGCTCTACGCGGCGGCGATCATGCGCGAACGTGGCTACCAGGTCGCGCTCTTCGACGCCATGCTCAGCGAGGGCACGCATGAATGGGATGCCGCGCTTGACCGGCACGCGCCGCGCTACGCCGTCATCTACGAGGACAACTTCAACTACCTGAGCAAAATGAGCCTGCTGCGGATGCGTGAAGCGGCGCTGGCGATGATCAAGATGGCGCAGGCGCGCGGCTGTGTCGTCATCGTCTGCGGCTCGGACGCCTCGGATCACCCCACTGTCTATCTGCAAGCTGGCGCGGATTACGTCATCCTGGGCGAAGGCGACGCCACCCTGCCCGAACTGATCGACCACCTGCATAACCACGACGCGCCCAACGTCCACGACATCCCCGGCATCGCCTATCTCGACGCGCTGGGCAGCGTCGCCCGGACGCTGCCGCGCCCGGTCATCAGCGATCTGGATGCGCTGCCGTTCCCGGCCTGGGATCTGGTTGACCGCGACCGCTACCAGCACGTCTGGCGCGAACGCCACGGCTATTACAGCATGAACCTGGTGACGACACGCGGCTGCCCATTCCACTGTAACTGGTGTGCCAAGCCAATCTGGGGCCAGCGCTACCACGTGCGCAGCCCGGAGGACGTTGTCGCCGAGATGCAGTGGCTCAAGGATAACTTCGCGCCGGATCACATCTGGTTCATGGATGACATCATGGGCATCCAGGACCGGTGGATCGAGCAGTTCGCCGACCAACTGGACGAGGCTGGGCTGCGCATCCCGTTCAAGAGCCTCAACCGGGTCGATCTGCTGCTGCGCGGGCGGGCGATCCCGGCGCTGGCGCGGGCAGGCGCGCAGATCGTCTGGGTCGGCGCGGAGAGCGGCTCGCAAAAGATCCTCGACGCGATGGACAAGGGCACAACCGTCAAGCAGATCTATGAGGCCACGCGCCAACTGCACGCGCACGGCGTCAAGGTCGCTTTCTTCTTGCAGTTCGGCTACCCCGGCGAAACGCGCGAGGACATCGAACTGACGCTCAAGATGGTGCGCGACCTGCTGCCAGACGACATCGGCATTAGCGTCAGCTACCCGCTGCCGGGGACGAAGTTCTACGACAACGTCAAGCACGAACTCGGCGCACGCGCCAACTGGGTCGATAGCGCTGACCTGGCCATGCTCTACCAGGGGCCGTTCCGCACCGAGTTCTACCGCCAGTTGCACACGGTCGTTCACAAGGAGTACCGCGCGCGCAAGACTGCCGCCGCGCTGCGCAGCCTCGTGCGCGATCCGCGCCACCTGCGCCCGGCTCTGATCCGCCAATCCGCCGCCATGATCTACCACACGCTGACGCTGCCCGCCGCCCGCGCCGAACTTGATCGGCTGGCCGCGCTGCCGCACGCCCCAACGGAGGTTGTCATCGGCGGGCTGATGGACTGAAACGCGAATGCCCTCTGCTTTCGACACGCTCGCGCCGACGTATGACGCCGACTTCACGGCCTCACCGATTGCACGCCATCTGCGCGGTCGGGTTCACGCACGTCTGGATCGGCTGGTCGCGTCGGGCGAGACGGCGCTCGAACTCGGCTGCGGCACGGGCGAGGATGCGCTGCACCTGGCCCGGCGCGGTGTTCACGTGATCGCCACCGACGCCAGCGAAGCGATGCTCACCGCCACGCGCGCCAAGCTGGTGGGCGCGGCGCATGTGCGCGTCGAGCGGCTGGATCTGCAAAACTTGAACCACGGAGGCACAGAGTTCACGGAGGGAAGAGAGATCAATATGGTCTTTGCGAATTTCGGCGTGCTCAACTGCCTGGAGGATTGGCGTCCGCTGGCGGCGTGGCTGGCGCGGAGGCTGCGTCCGGGTGGGCGCGCGGCCTTCGGCGTGATGCCGCCGCTGTGCCTGTGGGAGATCGGCTGGCACGCGCTGCATGGTGAATTCGGCGTGGCCTTCCGGCGCTGGCAGCGCGGCGGGGCACAATTTGGAATCAACCACAGAGGCACGGAGATCACAGAGGGAAGGGCCATCCATTACCCATCACCGCGCAGGTTGGCGCAGGATTTTGCGCCGTGGTTCCGGCGGACGCATATCGAGCCGCTCGGCCTGTTGCTGCCGCCGAGCGACGTCTACGGCGTGATCGAAAAGCGCCCGCGTTTGCTGCGGGCACTTGTGGCGCTCGACGATCGCATCGGGCGCAACCCCGCGCTGGCGGCCTGCGCCGATCACTACTGGATCGAGTTCGAGCGCGCGTCTACTTCGGCGGATCGAACTGCATGACGCTCTGGTAAGCTGCGCTGCTCCTCACCGGCATCCGCCGCCAGAGTTCGTACAGCACAGCCATGACGATCACGAGTGCCAGCAGCGCCACGGTAATGCTCTCCAGCCCGAAGTTCACACCTGCCACGCCGAGCACACCGGGCAGCAGGCCGACGCCGACGGTAGCCGCCGCCACCTGGAAGCCGATGGCATTAGCGGCATGGAGGCTGCCCATGCGCTCCTGGGTGGCTGTCACCAGGATGGCGAAGATCGGCCCGAACATGAAGCCGAACAGCGCCAGCGCCACCACGCCGCTCTCCGGAAACGGATTCCAGACGAGCAGCGCCATGCCCGCCAGCGCCCCGGCCATGCAGATCCGGATCAGGCGCCCGGCTTCGATGCGCGTGACGATGAAGCCGAAGACGATGCGTCCTATGGTAAAGCTGAGCCAGTAGAACGCCACCCAGTTGCTGGCGACCGCCTCGGCGACCCCGCGCGACTCGAAAAAGATGCTCTTGCTCCACTGCCCGGTGCTGGCTTCGAGACCGGCAAACAGAGCGAAGATGCCGATCCCCACCCAGACAATCGGCAGGCGCAGCGTCGCGCGAACCGAGGCGTGCGGGGCGGCGGTAGCCTGCTCATGGTGTATGTTCAGCGGCAGCCAGCGGGCGCGCGTGATGTAGAACAGCGCTGCGACCAACACATACAAGCCGGCGATCATCCAGTAGCCGGCGCGCCACGATCCTTCGTTCGCCAGAACGATGGTGATGATGAACGGGGCGATGGTCGAGCCGATGCCGAAGCAGGCATGCAGCCAGTTCATCAGGCGCGAGTCGAAGTGCGCGGCAAAGTAGATGTTCATGCCGCCATCGAGGATGCCGCCGCCAAACCCTGCCACAAACCCCAACACCACGATCACGAACCAGGCGGGAGCGATGGCATATCCGGCGAACGCGAGGGCGGCCAATATGCAGCCTCCGGCCAGCAGCAGGCCGATGTTCAGACGCGAGAACAAGCGCCCGCTGATGAAACTGGCGACGAAATAGCCGACATTAAGCGTGATGTACAACGTTGCAACCGCGTCCAGTTCGAGCGCGAACGAATCACGAATGTGCGGTGACCAGACGATGCCGAGCAGCGCGCCGGGCATTCCCAGGACGATAAAACTGAAATAGGCAATCAAGACAGCCGTGTAATCGACTTTGCGACCCCGCATGAGCAGCGACTTTCGTTGTGGAAGAAGATCATGATCCGTGGCTGATGATCATAGCCGATTGCCGCCAGTCCATGAAGGCCAACCTGCGGCATGATAGGGCAAACGTAGCAAAAGCAATTGTTCACCTGCCCGTGCGGATTCTGGGAACGGACGCCAAGAAAGGCGTCCCAACCCGACGCAATGCATCTGTAGGGGCGGCATGTATGCCGTCCGCCGTCGTCACAAACCCCATTTCACGGTCATATCAAGGCGCCATTGGCTGCGTTTGCGCGCCCCACCCAATCACTACCTAAGGGCGACGGCCAATTTTGCGCAGACTTCGCTCAGCAGCCCAACCATGAAACCTTCCGCCGGGCACACCAGCGCCGGGTCGTAGACGTAGTGCGTCGCATTGTCCGCCTGGACGATCAGCCCAACGCGTCCGTAAACGTGGCTGATCACGCGCACGTGCCAGTGATGTCTATCGTCGTCGTAAGCGAAGGGCGTCTCCATCACGCGCACGCCAGTCATCAGCCATTCATCATAGATGGACTTGAATTCTGGCACTGGCTCGCCGGTCAGTCGGGCACGCAGCAGTGAAAAGGCGTATTTGTGCGCCACGTCTGCAAACCCGCCGACGGCGAACTCGACCTCTTGTGCCTGCAGCCCGATCCTTGAATTGATCTGATCCATCTGCTCGCGAAAATGATCTGCCAGCCGTGTGACCACCGAGGGCAGTTCCGCAGCGAAGACGTGCAAAGGTATCAAGGAGAGGATGGTCGCCCGCAGTTGGCCGAGCGCTGACCCAGCCGCCGCGCCATCGATATTGCCCAACCCGTCGTAGTTCTTGGGCGTAAAATAGGCGATGCCGAACGTCGGCGGCAGATCGTGCTGCGCCCGAAACGCTTTAACCGGCGTGAGTTCGTGAGGGGTACCATCGATTGTTAGTCTGATCATAAACTTCATTCTACGGCGATTCCTTCATTTCGGTACATTACGTAACAAAGTTCCTACCTCAGAATCTTTCACCCCGGAAGGCGGGAGCACACTGGTTTAAGCCTGGTGCCAACTGGTTGACTCAAAAACGAAAACTCGGTACGATGCTAAGCACAAGCAGGCAGGCAAATTGTGCCGTTAGAATTGCCTCATAAATCCCCACATATATTGACAGCCCGCGACCGAGTTGTTTATAATACTCGGTACGTATGACTATGTTTTGATCCCGTCACCCAATCGCAAGCGAAGGGAAATGGTTCCTTTTCGCTTTTTTGTCGTCGCTGGGCATCGACGATCGCCTGTACTCCGCCCAATTCGAAAAGTAGACCCTTACAACCTATCTCGTTAGCGCACCCGTCGCGAAGCAGACGAGTCACAGAGGAGGATACGCCTTGGAGGCGAAGGATTTCAGCGCACTGCGTATCAGTCTGGCTTCACCGGAACAGATTCGCTCCTGGTCCTATGGTGAAGTAACGAAACCGGAGACGATCAACTATCGTCGCTTGCGGCCTGAAAAAGATGGGCTGTTCTGCGAAGCGATCTTCGGCCCGACGCGGGATTGGCAGTGTTACTGCGGCAAGTATAAGAACGTTCGCTATCGTGGTCTCGTCTGCGATAAATGCGGCGTCGAAGTCACCCGCGCCTCGGTGCGGCGTGAACGCATGGGGCACATCGAGCTGGCTGCGCCGGTCGCGCATGTCTGGTATACCCGCCGCGTCCCCAGCTACCTGGGGATGCTGCTCGACGTGAGCCGCCGCAATCTCGACCGCGTGCTGTACTTTGCGCAGTACGTCATCACCCACGTCGATGAGGATGCACGCCTGCGTGCGCTCCAGCGCATCGACCGCGAACTGACGCAGAAGGAACAACTGCTCGGCGGCGACCTGGAGGATCAGGTGCGCGAAGTCCGCGATCAGCGTGATGACCTGCTGGCCGAGTTCGAAGAGCGCGCCAAGCAGATCAACAAGCATTTCGACGACGAACTCTCGCGCCTGTCCGATGCGGTCGTGCGTGAAGGCCAGGTGATCCAGCAGCGCATCGAAGCGCTGCGCGGCCAACCGGCCCCGTCGGACATCAACTTCGAGATCGCCAACACCGTCATCGTCGCCAAGGGTGAAACGGTCGAACTCGATCAGGTGTCGCGCGTGCAGAACATCGTCAGCGGGCAGATCGATCATCTGCAAGAAGAGACCGACCGGATGCGCAAGGAAGAACTGGCGCGTCTCAACGAGGAAGCGAACAGCGCCACCAGCGATGTCTCGCAGGCGCTCGACGTCCACAACACCGAACTCGAAACCCGCCTAAGCAGCATCCGCTCCAGCGCGGAAAAAGCCCGCAGCGAACTGCAAGAGCTGCGCGTGCTCCAGTTCCTGTCGGAGAATCGTTACCGCGAACTCAAGGCGCGCTATGGCAACGTCTTCCAGGCCGACATGGGCGCGGAAGCGTTCTACAAGATTCTCTCGGCCATCGAATTGGACAAGCTGGCGGTCGAACTCTGGCAGGAAGTGCGCACCACCCGCAGCAAGCAGCGCAAAAAGAAGGCAACCAAGCGCCTGCGCATCGTCGAATCGCTGCGTAAGAGCAACAACCGCCCGGAATGGATGATCCTGACGATCCTGCCGGTCATCCCGCCGGATCTGCGCCCGATGGTGCAGCTCGACGGCGGTCGTTTCGCCACCAGCGACCTGAACGACCTGTATCGCCGCGTCATCAACCGCAACAACCGCCTCAAGCACCTGCTCGACCTGGGCGCGCCGGACGTGATCGTCCGCAACGAAAAGCGTATGCTCCAGGAAGCGGTGGACAGCCTGATCGACAACAGCCAGCGCGGCAAGGCACTCAGCCGCCGTGGCCGCCGCGAACTCAAGTCGCTCAGCGACATGCTCAAGGGCAAGAAGGGGCGCTTCCGCCGCAACCTGCTCGGCAAGCGCGTTGACTACTCCGGGCGTTCGGTCATCGTCATCGGCCCCCGGCTCAAGCTGCATCAGTGCGGCCTGCCCAAGACGATGGCGCTCGAACTCTACCGCCCGTTCGTCATCAGCCGCCTGGTCAAGCAGAACTACGCCAGCAACGTCAAAGGCGCAAAGCGCATCATCGAGCGCGAGAAGCCTGAGGTTTGGGAAGCCCTGGAAGAGGTGATCAAGGAGCGCCCGGTGCTGCTGAACCGCGCGCCGACGCTGCACCGCCTCGGTATCCAGGCCTTCGAGCCGCAGTTGGTCGAAGGCAAAGCGATCCAGATTCACCCGCTCGTCTGCTCGGCCTTCAACGCCGACTTCGACGGCGACCAGATGGCCGTCCACGTGCCCCTGAGCGACAAGGCCGTTCAGGAAGCGCGCGAACTGATGCTCAGCACCAAGAACCTGCTCAAGCCGGCGGACGGTCAGCCTATCGTCGGCCCGGCCAAGGACATGGTGCTCGGCATCTACTACCTGACGATGGACCCGACGGTCGATCTGCTGGCGCTCAAGAAGCGCGCGGACGACTTCCGCAGCATGGCGGTCACGCAAGACCCGAAGGTGCGCGTCGGTCTCGCCGCTCGCACCAACGGCTACTACTATTCGGTCAATCACGACATCCCCGGCCAGGTCGTCTTCGATGATGTGGTCGAAGAAGCCGATGGCGGGCGGCGCAAAGTCGTCGAATCGGCCTTCGATCGCACGCTGCGCGCGCTGCGCGAGGGCGAGGTTGACTGCGTCATCGCCAACGGCTACGAAGCCAAGAAGCTGCTGAAGAAGCTCAAGCTGCAAGACGAAGTCGAAATCACCAACCTGCACGAGCGCCGGCTGGTGGTCGATATGGACGAGGTCGAGCTGCTCTACAATCTCGGCCACGTCAAGCTGCACACGCCGATCCTGCTGCAAAACTACAACGATCATCACGAGGCGCAGGAAGAGCCGGAGATCGCGACCGTTGGCCGCGCCATCTTCAACCGCATCCTGCCCGACGAGATGCGCTTCGAGCAGAAGACGCTCGGCAAGAAGCAGCTTCAGGATCTGGTGGATCGCTGCTATCGCAAGCTCGGCAGCGACCGCACGACCGAAATTGTGGACAAGATCAAAGACCTGGGCTTCCACTTCGCGACGATCTCAGGCACGACCATCGCCGTCACCGACCTGACGATCCCGACCGAGCGCGCGGATATCCTGCGCGGCGCCGAGGACACCGTCGACCGCGCCGAGCGCAACTTCCGCCGTGGTCTGCTGACCGAGGAGGAGCGCTACCAGCTCACCATCGAGGTCTGGAACCGCGCCAAAGACACGCTCCAGGATAAGATCCGCGAGACGCTCGATCCGTTCGGGCCGATTGCGGTCATGGCGCTGTCCGGCTCGACCAAAGGCGGTTTCGGCCCGATCACGCAGTTGGCCGGGATGCGCGGCCTGATGGCCGACCCGTCCGGGCGCATCATCGACCTGCCGATCCGCAGCCACTTCCGCGAAGGGCTGACGGCGCTGGAATACTTCATCTCGACGCACGGCGCGCGTAAAGGTCTGGCCGATACGGCGCTGCGTACTGCTGACGCGGGCTATCTCACCCGCCGCCTGGTCGATGTCGCGCAGGACATCATCATCAACCGCGTTGACTGCGGCACCGAACAGGCCTGGTGGATTCGCCGCAGCGAAGACATCGCCGGTGAGACCGTTCTGGAACGGATCGTCGGGCGCTGCGCCGCGCGCGACATCTACGACCCGGAGACGGGCGAGTTAATCGTGTCCCGCAACGGCATGATCGACGAAGACGTCGCCGAGCGCATCCAGAACGCGACGGCCATCGAAGAAGTGCCTGTCCGCAGCCCGATGACCTGCTCGCTCATTCACGGCATCTGCGCCCTCTGCTACGGGCGTGACCTGGGCCGCGGCGAAATGGTCGAAATCGGTACGGCAGTCGGCATCATCGCTGCCCAGTCCATCGGCGAGCCGGGCACGCAGCTCACCCTGCGTACCTTCCACACCGGTGGTACGGCGCAGGCAGCCGGTGACATCACCAGCGGTCTGCCGCGCGTCGAGGAACTGTTCGAGGCGCGCAAGAAACCGAAGGGCGAAGCGGTCATCACCGACATTGGCGGCATCGTGCGCCTGACCAAGCGCGATGGCGTACGCGTCGCGACCGTCATCAGCAGCGAGGTCTTCAGCGAGGAGCACACCGTTCCGGCGGGCTGGACGCTCAACGTCGAAGACGAGCAGGATATCCCGGCGGGCTACATCCTGGCGCAGGATGAAGACAGCGGCGAAAAGCTCGTCGCCAAGATGCAGGGCACCATTCACCTGGAGAAGAAGAAAGTCTTCATCCGCTACGAGAAGCGCGAAGAAGCGGAATACGACATTCCCTCGAACGCGCGTCTCCTGCCGGAAATTGTCGATGGCGCGGAGGTTGTGCCCGGCCAGCCGTTCACCGAAGGCTCGAAGAACCCGCACCGCATTCTGCGCGTGCTGGGCGAGCACGCCTGCGCGCTCTACCTGCTGTCGGAAGTGCAGAAGGTTTACCGCAGCCAGGGCGTGAACATCAGCGACAAGCACTTCGAGATCATGATCCGCAAGATGCTCTCACGCGTGCAGATCACCCGCAGCGGTGACAGCCACCTGCTCCCCGGCGAACTCGAAGACCGCTTGCAGTTGATCGACATGAACTCGCGCCTGATGGCCGAGGACAAAGAGCCGGCGGCGGGCGTTCCCGTGCTGCTGGGTGTGACCAAGGCGGCGCTCGCGACCGACAGCTTCCTCTCAGCGTCGAGCTTCCAGCACACGATCCGCGTGCTGGCGGGCGCGGCGATTGAGGGCAAGGTCGATAAGCTCTACGGCTTGAAAGAGAACGTGATCATCGGCAAGCTGATCCCGTCCGGCACGGGCTTCCACACCTACCAGGATCGCGAGCTGGTTGCGCCAGGCGTGTCTCTGCTTGAGCAGGGCGCGCAGGACGACGCCAGCGAGATGCTGGACGACGACGGCGACGAGCGCGAGGAGCGCGACTCCGATTAGCGCGCTGCTCACCGGCAAGCTCATGAGAGGTCTGGCCCTGTGCCAGGCCTCTTTTTGTTTGGTAGACCAGACTTGCCTAGCTCCTGTGCCCTAACGAGCCTTGTGAACCTAAAACCCGATCTATTTTCATCCTGTCAGATTGTAATCGACCTACAGATCGCGCAATGTATCCCAGTGAATTACGCCGCACCAGAAATCGTGCTCACCAGCATCTGACTGAAGTTCAATGGTGGCCTCAACTTCAAAATCGTCAGGCTCATATAGCACCACTCTTTCGCCAACGCTCAGTGATTTCACGACTTCAGGATTGGCAATATAGACTCGACTTCGATCCGCGGTCATCGAATTGAAATCCGCCCATATTCTCCGCATACTTAACCTCTTTAGCGCCATCCCGACTGGGCGAAGTCCGGGAGAAGATAGAATGAATCCTAGCTCGAACTGCTCCGGGCTGCGACAGCGGCAGAGCGAAGGCGGCCGTTGGGTCTGGGTAGCTCCGCGCGTATCAACTTCGCAACGGAAATCCGCCAGCGCCCGGCTGCTCTGTTATGCGTCTTTTGTCTGCGGTTGCGGCGAAGAAAGCGATCAGAGAAAGAACTGCGCAAAAATGCGGGTGATCAAAATGGCTGGGATGAGGGCGGCTTTATGTGGCAGACGCCGGACGCGCCGGACAAAGCGCGGATCGTTCGGATCATACGGCGGTGGGCGCAGTTGCCCTTCTGGCTGCTTGCGCGGCACTCTGCTGGACGCCAGCAGATAATAAGCATCATGTAACGGGTCGTGATCGGGTGCCATAGGTGGTATCCCCCTCGGTAAGTATTCCTGCGAGATGCCTATCAACGTCCAGAGAGTGGCTTTTTTCGACACAATTAGTACGGAAGTCCTATCCAAAAGAATCGAAAAGGGGCTGGCAGCGCCAACCCCCACATATCCCGCTCTATGCACAGCCCAACTGAGGCGAGGACTGATGGATTATCCTGTTAGATTTGATAGGATCAAATGGAGCGGTAGCGTTAGTATGCTGTTCGCCGACGGGTCAACCCGTCGGCTAGATCAAATCAAGCATGCTGAAGATGCTTCGTTACACTGCTCTTGGATGGGATCTGCTGGTCGAGCACCTTGAGTGTGCTTGATGTTCGTTAGCCGACCGATTGATCGGTCGGCGACGAAAGCGGTCAAGATCAGCCATATCCAAGCCGCACATCCTATCATCTATAACTGTCTCACCGTGTACTCTCAGGCACCCTCACCGCACTGAGAGCGGCTCCAACCAGTATTCCGTCCCCTGTCCCTCGACCGTCCACCCGATCAAGCCGTTGTACTCGATCAGCCACCAGCGCAGATCATCGCCGAAGGCCGGTCCATCCAGCACCAGGAACTCTGCGCCGCCGGGAACCTGTCCGATGCGCGCGCCGGAGGTCGAAGGCTGGTCGCGTACATTGTTAGCATCGCCAGGCACCACGCGCGCGCGGTCGCCAGCAGTCAGGCGCGCCGGCAGATCGCTGCCGAAGCTCCAGATTGAGCTTGGCGGTACCCCGACCTGTGACGAATAGCAATCCCACTCGGCGTTGATTCTGAGGAAGACCGATTCATACGATTGATCGTCCATCCATGAGCCACCGGCGGACTCGATGCCCCAGAAGCGCTCCTGGTCGCTCCCCGGCGCGACTGGCCGGACGTAGGGCTTGAAATCGACGATTACCAGCGTGCCCTGGCTGTCGGCCTGCAAGCGCCAGCGATTGACGACCTCGAAGCTCTGCTGGAAATCATCGTTAACCGACAGGTCGTTGAGTTCGACTTGCGCCAGCGTGATCGTCTCGTTGGGCCGCAAGCCGCTGACGTAGATCGTTGGCTCGGTGCGGTCGCAGGCCGGGGTGATGGCCGGCGAGTCGGGCTGGCGCAAGCGATAGGCAATGCGGCGCGTCTCGCCATCACCACGCAGTTCCACCGTCCAGATCCCCGTCGCCAATCCTGGATAGGCGGGTGTGCGGGCGGTCACGTAGCTCACCGGCGTACCGGTATCCTGCCACGCATACTCCTGACTCGCCGCGAGACTTGCGCCTTCGGGACTGCGCAGTGTCACATCCACCAGCGTGCCGGGCGGATAAACGCTCAAGACGAAGTCGTATAACTCACCGACCGTCGCCTCGCCATCATAGAACGGCAGGCCTTCGCCGCCGCCGCCCAGCCCGCCGAACGAAAGCTGTGCCAGGCCATCGACCACCAGATCCGGCGCGACCTGGCTCAGCACGACGCGCGCGGGTGTATACGCCGGTGCGCTGCTCACCTGACCCGCCGCCGGTTCGATCACGTAGCGATTACCGGCCGTTTCGGGCACCCAGACGTTGGCAGTCCCGTCGCTGGCCTCCACGCGCCACATATTCACACCGTCCAGGCACACCGGCCCTTCCGTCACGAATACCAGCGGATCGCCGCTGAAGTCGTGACGCCAGGAGGGATCGTCTTCGCTTAAGGCAACACCATAAAATTCATGCGCGGCGTTCGCACGCAGATTCAGGTAGCGGTTCACATACGGGTTGCCGCTGTACTGAGACATTCCGTTCAGGTCGATCACCCGTCCGAAGCCACCCACGCTCAACTGCGGCGCGGGCGCGTTCGAGCACGGCGCTTGCGCCTGGGCCGGCAGCGTCAGGGCGAACATAAGCAATAACGGCACGATCAAGAACAGCGAAGAAAGCTTTCTCTGCATGGTCTACTCCTGTATTCGATTGGCGGCGTGGTTCATCCTCCCAATGTCGCTTCGGCGGTCGGTGTCGACAGCCGCGCGCGGATCGCATCCACCTGCTGCTGGTAGAGGTCGATCCACTGGCGGTTGTACTGGCGGTTAACATCGGCGTCGAGCAGCGCGATGGCCTCGTCATACTCCGTCACGGCTGCCCGCAGCGACTCCGGGTTCGCGGCGTCGATGCTGATCAGCCGCAAGCCCGACCAGGCATGGGCATGAGCGGCAAGCTGCCGCGTGCGCGCCTGCCGGTCGGCGCTGGCCGCGTCGTACAGGTCGATGACGGTCGTCAGGTTTTCCAGCGCCGCATCCCAGTAATCGCCGCCGATCAGCGACAGAAACAGATACACCTGCGCCTGGGCGAACGGCACTTTCACGTCGATGTCGGCAGCGGCGGGCGCTTCGGTCGAACCAGAGGCAGCGGCGTAACACGTTAGCGCGTGCAGCGCCAGCAGCTGCGGCGCTTCATCCGGCGGCGAGGCACAGGTGACGCGCTCGCCCAGCGTCAGAGCCGGATCATAGGCGACGCGCCTCGCTCGCGCAGCTTCGTTCGCCATGCCGAACAGCGCTGATCCCCGCCCAATCAGGCCGCGCCCGGCGTTCGGATGCGCAGCGAGCGCCTCGCCATAGAATTCAAGTGCAGCGGCGTAGTCCGGCTGGCGCGAGGCCGCGTTGCCCGCGTACAGATAGAGCACGTAGGGATCATCCGCTGCCTCAGCCGCGCTGTTGAAGACCTCGCGCGCCTCGTCGAAGCGCCCGGTGAAATACAGGCCCAGGCCGTTGAGCAGCGCGCGAATCGTGCTGACTTCTGCCGGGAACGTATCGGGCTGCGCATCCATGCCTCGCAGGAATTCGACCTCGTTCAGTTGGTTGACTCCGGCAATGTCCGGCGCGAAGGCGGCAAACGGCGCGCTGACGTACAGCTCCGGCTTGAACACGTCGTACACGTCGCCGCCCTGAACGATGCCATAAACGACGATGTCAGCATTGAAGGCGCTGGCAAGCTGCGCCGCCTGCTGGCTGCGCGCGGTGATGTCAGCATCGGCGATGTGCGCCACGCCGGGATCGCGCCAGCCGCGCAGGTTGTCGATGCTCGGCAGTTGTTCCAGCGAGGCATAGACCAGATCGCTCACGTCGTTGGCCGTCTGCGAGATGGCGATCTGCCCATCTGCCTGCTGCTCGGCGAACCCGGCCACTACGACGTTGAAATCGGCGGCAGGCAGCGGCACGGGCGTCGGCGTCGCCGGGGCCAGGCCCAGCGTCTCCAGCACGCCGCTGCGCAGAGACGGCGTCAAGAACAACGCCAGCGCCAGCAGCGCCACCAGCCCGACCGCGCCTGCCAGCACGCGCACAATGAACGCGCGCTGGCTCTGCCTGTCGTCGATCTTCGCCAGGTCGGTCGTCACCTGCGCCGCCAGGTCTTCCGGCGTCGTGAACAGGCTGCGAACTTCGTACTTTTCGATCTTGGCCTTGAAAGCTGCGAGCCGTCGCTGAGCAACCTCGTCCTGCTCGATCTTGTCCGCGTCCCAGGCATACGCCGGATCGACGACGTACATCAGGCGCGGCTTGTTCAACTTGACGGCGTAATCGTATTCCTGCTCGGTGACGGATTTTTCTGCGCCTTCCGGCACGTAGCCGTAGCGATGGGCGATCACGCCGACGAAATAATCGGCGCGCCGCACTTCATCAACGCTGACGTTGACCGCGCCACCCGGCTGGCTGCCAAAATCAACCATATCGACCGGCATCAAACGCAGGCGCCGGATCGCCCGGTTGACCGCCTCGCGGTGCTCCTGCAAATCTTGAGAGGTTGAGCTGATGAATACGCTCTTCGCCATACGTCTCTATGCTGATCTCCGGATAGTGGCACCCTTACTATACCCCGATTTCGGCGCGCCTTGAAACCGGCCTGCTGATGCGTACCAATGGTCGTGACAGTGGTGACGTTAGGAACCCGCCGCAACTCGATTAAACCCCATCGCAATTGATTGCCACTACACTGAAGACGCGGCATACTACTCCCCTTGGCATAATCACGTCGCAGCAACCACGTTACCCAATCATTGAATCTGCGGAGGTTCAAGCATGAAGAGTCGCTCGTTAAGCTTACTGTTAGCGTTGTTCCTGTTGGTAATCGCGGTCACGGGTGCATCGGCACAGGATTCAGTCAAGGTCGAAATCTATTTCCCGATAGCGGTAGACAGCCCGATCACTGAAATTCTTCAGGGGTACGCGGACGCCTACATGGCGGACAATCCGAACGTCGAAGTCGTCTGGTCATTCGAAGGCGGCTACGGCGATGTCAAGAACCGCCTGCTGACCGTGGCGGAAGGCGGCGGCGAACTGCCCGCGCTCGCGATCATGCTGGCAACGGACATCTATGACCTGCGCAATGCCGAGGTTATCCAGCCGCTCGATGGCTATGCGTCCGAGGAATACCTGGCGGACTTCACACCCACCTGGTTGTCCAACAGCTACTACGACTATGACGGCGACGGCACGCAGGAGTTGTACGGCATTCCGTTCCAGCGCTCGACCGTTCTGCTCTATTACAATGCCGACCTGCTGACCGAGGCCGGTCTGGCCGTGCCCAGCAACTGGGAAGAACTGGCAACCGCTGCTCAGGCGCTGACGACCGATAGCCGCCAGGGCATCCTCGTGCCGAATAGCTGGCCGTATTGGGTCTTCCAGCCATTTGTGGCGGGCGCGGGCGAGAACATTGTCTCCGACAGCGATGTCGAAGTCTTCTTCGACACCCCCGCGGTGGTCGATGCCCTGCAATACTGGGTCGATCTCTATAACGTCTATCACGCCACACCCGTCGGCGTTCAGAGCAACTGGGGTGATGCCCCCGGCGCGCTGGTGGATGGCGCGGCAGCGATGATCGTTCACAGCAGCGGCTCCATGCGCACCATTCTCGACAACGCTGATTTCACCGTCGGCGTGATGGGCATCCCCGGCAAAGACGGCGGCCAGTACACCGTGACCGGCGGCGGCAACCTTTACATGACTGCTGGCATCGATGACGCGACCGCGCAGGCGACCTGGGCCTTCGTCGAATGGCTGACGCAGCCGGAACGCACGGTCGACTGGAGCATCCAGACCGGCTACTATAACACCCGTAGCAGCGGCTTCGACCTCGACGCCTGGAAAGAATATGCCGGCGCCAACCCGCAGGCCGACGAAGCGCGTGCCTCGGTCGATTTCGCTGCGCGCGAATTCTCGGTGCAGTCGCTGGGCGATGTCCGTGATGTCTTCCATGCCGAGATCCTGGCCGTCCTGAACGGTGAGCTGGAACCGGCAGCCGCGATGGCCGCCGCGCAAGAACAGGCCGACCAGATCCTCAGCATCTTCAAATAGTTACAGCAGGGACATAGATGGCGGGGGTCTGACACAACGATAAGATTGATCGGACAGGTTGTAGGGGCGACCCGCTGGGTCGCCCACAAACCCCGCCATCGCACCCATTTCTTTGGAGACTCCATGACGAGTGTTGCGCGAATATTTGCGCCAAACGAGCGCGGTAAGAAGATCAATCTTCCGCCCTACTTGCTCATTCTGCCGACGTTCATTTTTGTTATCCTGTTTACGATCTATCCCACCCTGAGCGTTTTTCGCGCCAGCCAGGAATACTATCACCCGAACCGCCCCAATCGGACGCAGATGACGGATCTCAACCTGCCGGGTGTCGAAGAGGCCAGCCGCAGTATTCGCGGACCGCACGAGGTCGGCCTGGCCTATTTCCGCGCGATGCTCGATCCTTCGACGTCAGAGGGCGAAACCTTCTTCCAGGTCATGCGCAATACGCTCGTGTACACGATCATCACCGTGCCGGTGACGATGTTGTTGGCGTTTGCTTTCGCCGTGCTCGTGAACCGCTCGCTGCGCTGGATCGGCATCGCGCGCGTGGCCTTCTTCTATCCAACGATGCTGCCGCTGGTCAGCGCCGCGACGATCTGGCTTTTCTTCTTCACGCCGGATTACGGTCTCTGGAATGTCGCACTGCGGCTGCTCGGCTACACTGGGCAGGAGAACTGGATCATCAACCGCGATCTCGGTCTGTGGGCGCTGATGATCGTCTCGATCTGGAAAAACGCCGGCTACTTCATGATCTTCTATCTGGCCGGGCTGCAAAGCCTGCCGCAGGATGTTTACGAAGCGGCGGATCTCGACGGGGCGAATTGGTTGACCAAGATGTTTCGCATCACCCTGCCGCTGCTGCGCCGCACGACACTCTTCGTCAGCGTCGTCGCCATCATCACCGCTTTCCAGAACATCGATCATGCGCTGGTGCTGACCAACGAGCTGGTCACCGGCGAGGCCGATCTCCTGCTCTACGAGATCTACAAGCAGCGGTTTGTGCTCGGCAACTACGGTTTTGCCAACGCGCTCACCGTCGTCATGATCCTGGTGCTGCTGATCTTTACCCTGAGCAACTTCTTCTTATCCGAGCGAGGGTCTGATGAGCGATAGTGTCAGTGTGGCCCGTGCCGCGAGCACGACGGTGCGCCTGCCCTGGCGGCGCGCCCGCTGGGGCATCTGGCTCGTCAACAGTCTGACGATTGTGCTGGCGGTGCTCTGGGCAGTGCCGATCATCTGGACAATCGTCGTCTCCTTCCGCCCGCCCGCGGATTCGCTGGGACAGGGCGACGTCTGGTTCAGCGATCGCGGCGTCTCGCTGGAGAGCTACCAGCGGGCTGTCGATCTGGCGCCGTTCTTCCCTCACATCGAAGATGGCGGCCTCAGCCGGTCGTATTACGGCAACACGCTCGAATACGTGCTGATGACGCTAGCCGTGCAGATCGTCACCGTGACGCTGGCGGCGTTCGCCTTCGTCCAGTACCAGTTCCCCGGCAAGCGGCTGCTCTTCTACCTGATCCTGACCCAGTTGATGATCCCGACGGCGATCCTGCTCGTGCCCAACTTCATGACCATCAGCCAGCTTGGGCTGTACGATACGACGCTCGCCATCGCCATCCCGTATTTCGGCTCGGCCTTTGGGACGTTCCTGATGCGCCAGGCATTCCTGGAAGTGCCGCGCGAGCTGGTCGAATCGGCGGAGATCGACGGCGCGCGCTGGCATCATCTGCTCCGGCACATCTACCTGCCACCGACGCGCGCGACCCTGGTCGCGTTCGGCATGGTCAGCGTCAGTTTTCACTGGAATTCGCTGCTCTGGCCGCTGGTCGTCACCAGCGATAAATCGCGCCCGCTGACGATGGGCTTGCTGCGCTTCACCCAGCTCACCGACATCGGCGCGCAGTGGAGTCTGATCATGGCGGCTACCATGATCATTGTCGCGCCGCTGTTCATCGTCTTCCTGATCTTTCAGCGCCAGTTCATCCAGAGCTTCATCAACAGCGGCTTCAAATAGCCGCGAGTTGCGCTCGGTTAGGGGTTCCGATTTCGCCGCTGACTAATCTACACTCCCTGCGTCAATTGCTCTCAGCAATTCCAGCAATTTTATCGTGGTATTCCAGTTACGGATGGTCATGGATTTGTAGGCCGGTGTTGCCATGATCTTATTGAGTCGGCTTTTGGTACGTTGAGCGCTGAGCCGCTGTGAGTAGATCACGCCCTCGCCCGGCCAGACTGTATCGACTCCCTCTCGCGGACTGAACACCGGCATGGCCTCAGCCGACTCAATGCCCATCAGAAAGATGGCGTCGCTGTGATAGGTGTCTGGCTGCTCGCCGAAGCCTTCAGGCTTGTTATCGACGACCGTCTGGAACTGATCGCGAGTTAGCGCCAACACTTTGACCGTCTCATCATCGAGTTTGAAGATCTGAGGCAGGGTCTCTTCGATCAGCGCTCTTATCTCATCCGCGTCTTTGTCGGATTTCAGGATGACGTTACCACTGGCAATGTAGGTGATGACATCGGAAAAGCCAAGTTCTTCCAGGCGTTGTCTCAGTTCCGCCATCGTTACTTTGTTCTTGCCGCCGACATTGATACCGCGCACAAGGATCACATAGGTGTTCATTCGCTGAAGCCTCGTCTATGCCGCATAACGCGTGTGATGCGGGTCACAGTGCCTATCGTCGGTTGCGTTGCTCATGGCTCAGTTTTCGGCTGGTCAAGTCGTGGAACTACTCCGCCTGCGGCGACGCCCCGGCGGAGGTTTCGAACACACGCGCCATATCGACCGGTTTGCCGCCGAGCGCTGCCGACTCGAATGGCTCACCCGCGCCATAGATGCCCTGGCGCACGTAGCGGCCATGCTCGTGGCGGTAGACTTCGACAAATTCCGCCTCGGCATCCACGATCCAGTATTCGCTCACGCCGTGGCGCTCGTAGAGGGCAAATTTCGCATCGCGGTCGCGCCGCGCCGATCCTGGCGACAGGATCTCGACGATCAGCGCCGGAGGGCCTTCCAGCCGCTTCTCGGTCACGCGGCAGCGCCCACCCTCCGCCACCCAGACGATGTCTGGCTGCGGCACGTTGTCGTTGTCGAGATAGAGATCGATGGGGCCAATAAACAACTCGCCATTTGGCATACTATTTTTAAGTAGGATTAGCAGCTGTCCACCTGCACGCTGATGGGTGGGGATGTGCGCTGGACTGATGATGAGGATTCCATCGATCAGTTCGGTAGGCGTGTTCGTCTCTGGCAGATCAAAGAATTCAGCCGCCGTCATCCGCGTCTTGTCCTGCGCGATCATGAGTCGTACTCCTCACTCACCGTCGCCTCTATTATGGCACACATCTACACCGCAGCAGGTTACGGTTAGGGCATTGCATCGAGTTGTTTGCGCACAAACTCAATGACATCCTTCAAAGCTGGCAGCACAGGTTCGCACTGAAGCTCTTCCAGACCAGATAGGAACTTCTTGATCGGCTCATCGTCCTGTGCCCGGCTGCGCACGAGCGCAATCGCATCTTTGAGATCCTCCATGAGAGTCGCAGCCTCATAATTGAGGGCAATCCGTGCAGTCACGGAGTCGAAGATTGCCCAATAGTCGTTCTGGATGTCGCCACGTTTTTTCTCTGCCAGCGCATGACATCTCACGAAGGTTTCTCTGGCAGCCTTCGGGTCTTCGCAATACTGGAGCAGCGCCAGATTGTTCAGGATGTAGGAACTGCTGGGCGTGATCTTTCGGCACTCCTCGTACATATCGAGGGCCATCTTGCGCTTCTTGGGATCGGATTTCGCTTGCCGCCGATACAAACCAGCCAGTCCGCCAAAGACGGATTCACCGAAGCTATCCAGCAAATACCTGTTCGTGCGTTTTACGGAACGGTATGCGTCTTCAGCAATCTTGTAGAATGTGGCCGCTTTGTCGCCTGCATCGTCGTCTTCTGCCTGATCACCTTGGAGGCGGGCCGAGTAAGCAAAGAGCGCAGACGCAGATGGATGCTCGACATCTTCAGTATGCAGGTTCTTTAGCCGCTTGAAAGCCTCGTAAGCGCCTTCTTTGCCCTTCAGCCGGAGCCATGCATCTGCCCACAGATAGATAAGTGTCTCATCGTCAGGGCTGTAATTAAGTGCGACATCAAACAGCCGGACCGCTTCACGGAGGTTGTCCAGGGCTAATTGGCGCTGTCCAATTTGAGCGGCTGAACTTGCTTTGCGTAGTCGCGCAACTTCATAGATGGTCTCGTTGATGATCTCAAGCTTTTTGTCGGCCTCTTTCAGGTGCTCTTGCAGTTCTGCGCGATCTTTGCGAGCTTCTTTCAGGCGCTCTTGCAGTTCCTCACGATCCTTGCGGCTGTCCCTTAAGCCGACGACGGCGGCCACCCCTGCGACAACCGCCACAGCTATACCGACAAATTGGGTCCAATCGATGAGGCTGTTGAAGTTATTGATGCCGGAATCGAGTTGTTCTTTCAAGAACTTGACCTCGGCCAGCAGCTCGCGCGCATCGATTTCCGGCACATTCGTGCTCACGGCGTTGACACGTGTTTCCAGCCTCCAGAAGTGTCTCTGGATGACCCCCATCGCGGCCAGGACTATGGCGACTGCAAGCCCAACCGCGATGATCAAGGCAATGACATAACCGCTTGATGCAGACTTGGACGACGTATTCTCCGATGAACCAGCAGGGGGAGTTTCTGTAGACATGGTGCATCCTAATAAAGATTGTTCACTAGATATGCTGCCATACGGTCACATGAGCCGTGGGTGTGACAATCTTAACGGATACGTATTCGCACCGCAAATATTAGAATATGCACATAAATCGCCAGCGATCTATCCCGCCCGCCGCGCCTCGATGCAGACCCAATCGCCCTGCTGGCGGCGCTTGTACGGCGTCAAGCCGGTCTTGATCAGCGCGGCTTCCACGTCGTCCACCTGCTCGCTGGTGATACCACTGAAGATCGCCAGCCCGCCAGGGCGCACCGTCTGCCCCAGCCCGCCCTCGCACATCATCGTGATAATGCGCGCGATGATGTTGACCACGATCAGATCGAAGCGCCGCGCCGACGTGATCAGGCTCTCGAGGCTGCCATGCCCGACCGTGATCTTGTCCGCCACGCCGCTCAGATCGACGTTTTCCTGCGCGACCTCGACCGCCACCTCGTCGTTATCGAGCGCCACGATGTGCGCCGCGCCGAGCTTGGCCGCCGCAATCGCCAGGATGCCGCTGCCCGTGCCCAGGTCGAGCACCTGCGCGCCCGGCGGCGTCAGATCTTCCAGTGCTTCCAGGCAGAGCTGTGTCGTCGGGTGCGTGCCCGTGCCGAAGGCCATGCCGGGGTCGAGCGCCAGTTCGATGTCGTCCGGCCGCATCTCGACTTCGACCCAGCGCGGGCG
Organism: Anaerolineae bacterium; assembly: GCA_023382675.1. Taxonomy (GTDB): domain Bacteria; phylum Chloroflexota; class Anaerolineae; order Aggregatilineales; family Phototrophicaceae; genus Flexifilum. The sequence continues at coordinate 14,715 of JAHDWN010000039.1, read as the reverse complement.
GATGAACAGCCGCCGCCCAATGCGCACCGGCTGATAATGCGCCTTCCACGCCTCCGCCCAATCCGACTCCGCCACCAGCTTGTACGTCGGCACCGGCATCGGATACATCAGACTCATGTGGCCGAGCGCCGACTCAAGCCGCGCTTTCGTGTCTTCCGCCTGGTCGTTCATCGGGATGTAGGCGCGCAGCGTCAGCCGCTCCGCTGGGGGCGGCGAGCCGTCGTCGTACATCTCCGGCATGATCCCTTCCTGCTCGATGGCGACACCCTGGTAGCCATAGCGGCTCAGGACTTCGGCTACGGCTTCTGCAGCCTCGCCATCAACGCTCATCGAGACTTCAATCCACTGTTTATCGTTTCCGCTCATCGCTGTCGCTCGCTGTATGAAGAATTGAGCGTTCATTATACTAACCGCGCCGCCCGCTGACAGCGGTGGCATCGCCGCGCGTACGAAACACGCCAAAGCTGGGGGGTGTTTCAGCCAGCGCTGCTGTTCGATCTCGCATCAAATCGGTGTACAATACCCCTAACGGGCTTAAAGCCCCGTTAAACACCCGTTCGCAAGAGGCCGAACGATGTTGGAAACGGTTGTCGCTACCCACAATCTCGAATCCCTCCTGCTGGCGCTGCCAGATATGACCCCAACCGAGGTTTCGCTGATCGAGCGCGCCTATTACAAGGCGCAGCAGGCGCACGAAGGTCAGTTTCGCAAATCCGGCGAGCCGTACTTCACCCACTGCGTCGAAGTCGCTCACATCCTGGCCGAGATGCGCCTCGACGCCGAGACGATTGCCGCCGCGCTCCTCCACGACGTGCTCGAAGACACGCCGATCAAGCTGAACGAACTCAGCACCGAGTTCGGCAGCACCATCGCGACGATTGTCGATGGCGTGACCAAGCTCGACCGCCTGCCCGTCAATACCGAGACCGACCGGCGCAAACGCAGCGCCGATCGCGAAACCGAATACATCCGTAAGATGCTGCTGGCGATGGGCGACGACGTGCGCGTTGTGCTCGTCAAGCTGGCTGACCGCCTGCACAACATGCGTACGCTCGGCTTCATGCCGCCGGACAAACAGATCAAGATCGCCCGCGAGACGCTCGACATCTTTGCACCGCTGGCGAACCGCCTCGGTATCTGGCAGATCAAGTGGGAGCTGGAAGACCTGGCCTTCCGCTATCTGGAGCCGGATGCTTACCGGGCGCTGGCGCATGAAATCGACGAGCGCCGCCACGACCGCGAGCAGTATCTCAAGGGCGTGAGCAAGGTGCTGCGTGACGAACTGGCGAAGAACGGCATCCACAACGCGCAGATCAGCGGGCGTCCCAAACACATCTACAGCATCCACAAGAAGATGCAGCGTAAGAGCGTCCCGTTCGAGCAGGTCTACGACGTGCGCGCGCTGCGTGTGATGGTCGATACCGTGCCGCAGTGCTACCAGGCGCTCGGCATTGTCCATACGCTCTGGCGGCCGATCCCCGGCGAATTTGACGATTACATCGCCGACCCCAAAGAGAACTTCTACCAGAGCCTGCATACCGCCGTGCGCGATCAGCAGGGCAAGACGCTCGAAGTCCAGATCCGCACCCGCGACATGCACGAACACGCCGAGTACGGTATCGCCGCGCACTGGCGCTACAAAGAAGGCCGCAACGGCGCGCACGACGAAGCCTATGAGAAGCGCATCGCCTGGCTGCGCCGGTTGATGGAAACCGGGCGCGACGCCGATGACTCCGCCGAGTTCATCGACAACATGAAGACCGATGTCTTCAAAGATCGCGTTTATGCCGTCACCCCCAAGGGCGACGTGATCGACCTGCCCTCCGGCGCGACGCCGATTGACTTCGCCTACCACATCCACACCGAGCTAGGCCATCGCTGCCGGGGTGCGCGCGTCAACGGCCAGCTCATCAGCCTCAATCATGTGCTCAAGACCGGCGATCAGGTCGAGATCATCACGACCAAGCACGGTGGCCCCAGCCTTGACTGGCTCAACCCCGACCTGGGTTACGTCAATACGGCGCGCGCCCGCCAGAAGGTCAAATACTGGTTCCGCAAACAGCACCGCGACCGCAACATCGCCTCCGGGCGCGACGTGCTCGAACGCGAGCTGAAGAAGCTCGGCCTGCTCAGCAGCATGTCGCTGGAACAGGTCGCCGGCTACTTCAACTTCGACAAACTGGAAGACTTCCTCGCCAACATCGGCTCCGGCGACGTGACCGGCCCGCAGATCGCGCGCAAAGTGCTGGAGATGGAGCGCCCGGAGCTTTCGACTCAGGAAGTCGATGCCATCAAGATCAAACCGGCGGCGACTCCGCTCGTCGTCGATGCGTCGAATGGCGTCAGCATCCAGGGCATGGGCGGCCTGCTGGTCAATCTCGCCCGCTGCTGCCATCCGGTGCCAGGCGACCCGATCATCGGCTACGTGACGCGCGGGCGCGGCGTCAGCGTCCACCGCCGCGACTGCCCGAACGTCAATTTGAGCGTGGAGGGTGAGCGCTATCTGGATGTCAGTTGGGGCAGCTTGCAGAAAGAGCAGATGTACCCCGTCCCTATCGAGGTCATCGCCTACGACCGCAACGGCCTGCTCAAAGACGTGACCACCGTCATCTCGGACGAGAAGATCAATATCTCCGCTGTCCATGTCGAAACGCGCCAGGACATCGCCAGCATCCAGCTCACGCTGCAAATTACGACGATGGATCAGCTTGCCCGCATCCTGACGCGCATCGAGCGGCTGCGCAGCGTGGTCGAAGCGCGCCGCCGCAACGCCTTTTGAACCTGCGCATCCTCTCAGGTGTGCAAGCTTCATAATAACGTGGCATCTTGACATCTTAAGTTGTATGATATGCGCGTCGTAACATTGCGCGCCCATGTCAAAAGGTAGAATGAATGTCGTACTTGAACACGCATTTTCAAGAACAGTTCGATTCTTTGGACTCAAGCGTTCGTATCATTGTCATCCATCCGAACTTTTCCCAGCAGCACGTGGCGCTCAAATATGCTCTCCGCAGCGGCCATGCTTCGTATCTGCGCCTGACCGGGCGAGCGCTGACGCCGGACGATCTTGAGGGGCAGATCAAAGCAGCGGGTATCAAACTCAAATCAGGCATGACGCTGATTCTGGACGAATGTGATCGCGCCGCCCAGGATGCCATCGGCCCGTATCTGCGCGCTGCGGTGCTGCCGCAGATCAAGAAAGGCCGCGTCATTCTCCTGGGGCGCGACGTGCCGGTTGGTCTGCTCGATGATCCGGAACTGCGCGCGCAGATGGCCTTCGTGCCGGTTGATCCGGATGCGATGCTGGCGGATTACACGCAGGCACGCGCTGCGGGCGTTCACCTGCTCGAAGTCTGGGGCTTTGGCAGGGGACGTGTCCTCATCGATGGCCGCCCAATTTCAAATTGGGATGGCGTCCTGCCGCGCGCCTTATTCTTTTATTTTGTTGATCGTGGCATGACGACACGTTCTGAAATCTTTGATGCTTTCTGGCCGAATATGCAGGTGCGCGAGGCCACCAACGTCTTCCACGTGACCAAGCGTAAGATCAGCGAAGTGCTTGGCATCGACCTCACCTTGTTCTCGTCCGGGTTCTATCATCTCGCCCCGAACTTAGAGCTTTATTATGACGTGCGCCTGTTCAACAATCTTGTTCAAGGTAGTGGAGTGGCTGAACCCGACGCAGCGATGATGATGCTGCGCAAGGCGCTCGGTCTGTACCGGGGCGCGTTTGTCAGCGGCCTGGACAGCCCATGGGCCAGGCTGCGCCGCGAGCAAACGGCGCAGGCCTTCGGTGACGCACTGGTCGCCCAGGCGCGGCTGCTCGAAGCCCAGGACAACATCAAAGAGGCGCTCAATCTCTATTCGCGCGCGGCCAATCTCCAGCCGCCGCGTGATGATGCCATGGAGCGCGTCTTCGAACTGGCGCACGCGCTTGACCGGCACGGCGACGCGCTCACCATTTACCGCAACTTCGAGCGCTATTTACGCGAACATCTCAAGATTGCGCCGGTCGTTCCGCTCCAGCAGCTCGCAGAGCGTGCTGCAGCAGCCGTCAAGTAAGCGTTCGCAGCAACCAACGGAACCGTCTATAATGGGGCAAGCAGAAGTGAGCCTATGGCGGAGACGAACCGATGCTCGAAGCGTTCGGTCCGGTCATGACGCCGTTGGTTGGGCGCGAGCGTGAGCTAGAAGAACTCCATCAAATCCTGCTGACGACAGAAGCGCGCCTGTTGACCATCCTTGGTCCCGGCGGTACCGGCAAAACAAGATTGGCACAGGAACTTGCGGCGCGCCTCGACGACAAATTCCTAGATGGCGTCCACATCGTTTACCTGCAATCGGTCAGCAATGCAGACTTGTTCCCGCAAGCCCTTGTCGATACCCTTGGCTTACCGGCGGGCGCGCGTGAGATCCCGGAAGTGCAGGTGGTGCGTCACGTCAAAGACAAACACCTGCTGCTCATTCTCGATAATTACGAGCACCTGCTGCCGCGTGTTGACTTCATCACCGGCCTGCTGGCTCGCACCCGCCAGGTGCGCCTGCTCATCACCTCGCGCGAAGTGCTCAATCTGCGCGACGAATGGATCTATCCGCTCGAAGGCCTGCGCTATCCAACGCACGCCGACGTGCCGCGTGGCGATTTTTCCGCCTACAGCGCCATGACCTTGTTTGCGCGCCATGCCCAACGTGTGCGCCCGGATTTTTCCATCGCCCACGAAGCAGAACCGGTCGTCCGCATCTGCCGCGCCGTCCAGGGGATGCCGCTCGCCATCGAACTCGCGGCCTCGTGGATGAAAACGCTCGGCTGTGGTGACGTTGCGGATGAGATCGAGCGCAATCTCGACTTTCTCGCCACGAACCTGCGCGACTTTCCTACCCGCCACCGGAGTGTACGCGCGGTCTTCGATCAATCGTGGGGGCGGCTGAGTGACGAGGAGCGGGCGGTATTCAAGCGCCTCTCCGTCTTTCAAGGCGGCTTCCTGCGCGATGCTGCCGAGCGGATTGCCGGCGGGTCGCTCGCAGCACTGGCCTCGCTGGTCGAAAAATCGTTCATCCAACGCGAAGCCGCCGGGCGCTACCATCTCCACGAGCTTTTGCGCCAGTATGCCGAACAGCAGCTTGCTGCCTCACCGGACGAGCAAGCACAGACTCGCGCCGCGCACACGGCCTACTACATCGATTTTCTGGTCGAGCGCGAGCAAGATCTGTTGAGCAACCGCCAGCACGACGCCATCCTGGAACTGGCGGCCGAACAGGAGAATATCCGTCGTGCCTGGGCGCAGGTCTTGAAGACGGTCGATTCTGTTTCCATCGCCCGCGCCATCATGACCTATCAGAACTTCTACGATATGCGCAGTCGCTTCCTCGAGGCGATCCAGTTAGGCGAAAGCGCCTATCAAACACTGAGGGCCCAGGGCGAGCTTGATCGGGAGGGTCAGGCTGCCCTCGCGGCGGTTCAGGTTGTCCTGGGCTGGGCCTACATCCGGCTGGCGCGAACGGATGAAGCCCGCACAGCCTTCGAACAGGCGCATGCTCTCTACCAGAAGCATGGCTTCTCGATCGTTAAAGGCCTCGGCAGCGATCCTGAAGCCGGTCTGGGCATCGTGGCGCTGGTCGCCGGAGACTATGCCGAAGCATTGGAACGCGGCCAGAGCGTGCTCCAGCACGCACAAACTGACGACGATCCGATCAACAAAGCGGTCGCGCACTATCTGATGTGTGGTGCTTTCATGGCCAAGGGAGATTATGAGGACGCGTTGAAGAATGTCCTTCAGGCTGCCACCATCAGTAAACAGCTTGGCAACGATTGGTTCACGGCCTACTGCCTGATCGAGTTGGGCAACGTGATGGTCGCCCTGGGCGATCTGGCAGCAGCGCGGCGACACTTCGAGGACAGCTACCAGATTCGAGCGGGACTGAATGATCCGCAGGGGAGCGCGTTGGCCCTGGTTGGGCTGGGCAAAGTTCAGCTTTTGCGGGGTCAGCCGCAGGCTGCGCGGGAAACGTTTGAACAAAGCGCCGCCATCTATCGCGAGACTTACGATTATGGCGGACTGGTGACGACGCTCAACGGCCTGGGCATCGCTGCGCATACCCTGGGAGATCTTGCAACGGCATGCGCAAGTTTCCGTGAGGCGCTCAAGCTTGCGTGTGAGAACAACCTGATCCCCAACGCCATGGGTATCCTGGCCGAGATTGGCGGCTTCCTCGTGCAGACGAAAAAGCCCCAGGCCGGAACTGCACTCCTCTCCTTCGTCCTGGAACAGCCTACGCGTCTGCAAGAGACTCATGACCGCGCGGCGGCCTTCCTGGCCGAGGCCAAAGCGATGTTATCCGCTGCCGAGTTCGCCGCTGCCCGTGCGGCTGCGCCGGAAGATCTACAAGCCGCAGATACGCTCGTCCACGATGTTCTGCCCGTGGTATCTCCCAGCATCCCGTCTTTCATCATCGTGGGCGGCGACCAATTCGATCTGATTGAGCCGCTGTCGGATCGTGAGCTGGAAGTCCTGCGCCTGCTCGCCGACGGCTGCACGAACCAGGAAATCGCCGAAAAACTCGTGCTCGCCATCGGCACCGTCAAGGCACACAACCACAATATTTTCAGCAAGCTCGGCGTCGGCAACCGTGTTCGCGCCATCGCCCGCGCCAAAAGCCTGGGGCTGCTTTAGGCACACCAGGGCGCGGCGACCGGCTAGCCTCACCGATAAACCAAAGTCATAGTCCTGCCCAATCTTGCACAGTTATATCTTCGGTTGGATGACCATGCGCCGGATTATCCCTACGCTGTAGGACATCAGTTGGTGCTCAACAGAGAGCGTAAGAACAAGGAGACATGCAATGCTGGAAATTACCACGACACGCATGCAGTCGCGGCCAGTCGACGAACGCGAGATCGAAACGCTGGCCGCTGAGTTGGATGGGTACCTGGTTCGCGAGGGCGATGCGCAGTACGACTCGGCGCGCGCCGTTTGGAATGGCATGATTGATCGCCGTCCGGCGTTGATCGTCCGCTGCCACTCGCCACAGGATGTGCAGCGCGCCGTCCGCTTCGCCAGCGCGCATACCCTGCGCCTGTCGGTGCGCGGCAGCGGCCATCACGTCGCAGGCAGCGCTGTCAATGATGGTGGGCTGGTTATCGACCTGAGCGAGATGAAGCAGATCCAGGTCGATGCCCAGGCACGCACCGCACGCGCACAGCCGGGTGTCAACTGGGGCGAACTCGACCGCGCGACCCAGGCGTATGGCCTGGCGACCCCCGGCGGTGTCGTTTCGGATACGGGCATCGCCGGGCTGACGCTCGGCGGCGGCTTTGGCTGGCTGCGCAATAAGTACGGTCTGAGCAGCGACAACCTGATCTCCGCCGAGATCGTGACGGCTGACGGTCGCCTGCTCAAAACCAACGAGAATGAAAACGCAGATCTGTTCTGGGCGCTGCGTGGCGGCGGCGGCGCGTTCGGCATCGTCACGTCGTTCGAGTACCGGCTCCACCCGGTCGGGCCAGACGTGTTCACGCTCTTCTGCTTTCACGATGGCAGCCGCGCGCGCGAGCTGCTGCGCTTCTACCGCGAATTCATCGCCTCTGCGCCGGACGAAATCAGTTCGTTCGCCGTGCTCGCCAAGATCCCGGCGTCCGAGCACTTCCCGGCGGAGCATCACGGCAAGCCAACGCTGCTGTTCCAGGCGTGCTACCTGGGCGATCCGGCAGAAGGCGAGCGCCTGCTGCAGCCGCTGCGCGACATCGCTGCGCCACTGGTCGATCTCAGCAGTGTCATGCCGTTCGTCGAAATGCAGACGCTTTGGGATGAGGAATACCCGCGCGGTGAACTGCGTTACTATTGGCGCTCGACCTACCTCAAAACCTTCAGCGATGAGGCCATTGACCGCCTGATAGCTTTGATCGCCGAAGCGCCATCAGCGCTGACGACGCTCGACCTCTGGGCGATGGGCGGCGCATTCAGCCGTGTCGCGCCGGATGCTACCGCCTTCGCCCATCGTGACGCTGCGATGAACATCGGTATCGAGGCGAACTGGGCGGACACAGCGGACGACGAGGCCAACATCGGCTGGGCGCGCCGCGTGACGCAGGAATTGGAGCCGTTCAGCACTGGTGGCCAATACCTCAATTTCCCCGGCTTTTTCGAGGAGGGTGAAGCTGCGCTCCGGCAGGCCTATGGGAGCAACTACGATCGAATCATGGCGATCAAAGCCAAATACGACCCGTATCATCTGTTCCCGATGAAGTAACGGCGACACACATCAAATGAGGCGTGGCATGTCCCACGCCTCACTGCCTGCACACTGTGCCATCGCCGGAGGTCAGGCAGCCTGTGTGCCCAGACGTTTGGTGATGCTGCTCTGTCCGCGCCGGACGACGCCGACAATCGCCATACCGATCAGCACCAGCGCCTCAAACCCCCAGAAGGCGTAAGCCATGCCGCCCTGAATTTCCAGGCCGCTGGAGCGCGCCACACGATTGATGCTGAAACCTGTCTCCGCGTAATCGGCCAGGAACGCCTGGAAGCCGGTCGAGCCGTATTCCGTGCGCTGGAACGTTTCGATCAGCGCCAGGGCGTCCTCGCGCGTTGCCGTTGAATCCTGCTCCTGCACGAGGCCGATCAACTGCTCGTTGTAATCGTTGTACTGCCCATACCAGTAAATGCCGATGGCGATCAGCCCGCCGATGACCGCAAACACGATCAGCGGCAAAGTCGGCACACTCTGGCGCACGACCGGTAGATAGGTTGCCACGCCGACGATGCCGCCTGCCAGGATCGGCATCAGAATGATCAGGTAAAAACCCACCTTATCCAGAAAGTACATCGCCAACCCGACGAGAATTCCGCCCAGAACCGCTGATAAGAGCACCAGTATCCAGCGCATAAAGCCTCCCCACTGCTGGCTGAGCAAGTACCTTGAGCGTAAGCGCAGACAGACAGCCATGAGGCTTTAGATTCTGGCGCGAAGTGGCATATGCCCTAGTATCTATCCGTAACCTCGTGGATCATCCAGTTATGAATGGGAGGATGCGCGGCTTGGATAGTAGCCAGGCGGTTTGCTTTCGTACGGCATGACCCGTCAGCCGCGGGCACCTCACTCGTGACTCGCCACGCTTCGCCCCCCATCTCCGCGCGCGACTGAAGGCAAGCCTGTGGGGCTGAGAGCCGGTTGGGGGTAAGGTTCATGGCTAGGTTCATGGCGAAACACAGGGCGCGGGCGTTTCAAATAACCGATGAAGTAGGACGTGACCAGACCGCCCAGGTAGGAACCGCTGAACATCAGTGCCAGAGTCATAGCGGTAGATAGATGTATGCCATCGCGCCGGAGCAAGACTTGCAGTATGTGCGTCCCGCTCAAGAGCGCGATTAACGTCGCGGCGACGATCCCGACCAGGCTCGACAGCAGGCTAAAGCCTTTCACCAGGCAACCGTAGCGGCCTAACGTACCCCGCCCAAGCTGGAAGCTGGTCCAGAAGGGCAGCCCCAGCCAGATGACCAGGGCGGCCCCACTGAAGAGCATCAGCAGACTGCGACAACCCGCCTGGAATAACGGCGTGTCGTCACCGTAACCATATTCCTCATCAAAAAACGGGACGTAATTCCGCCGCCACTGAGACATGGCCTCATCCCCTCATCTCACACGCGCCACACGCGAACGAATCCCCTCGTTTTGACCTTGCTCGCTGACAACAACTGTTCGCTTTATCATATAAATGCGCGCAGACGGTGAGTTTCCCAAAAATTGGGGGATAAAGCGCTTGACTTTCGACGCCGAGACACGCGAGCTTTCAATTGCAGATGCCGGGCGCGGGCGCTATGCTCATCCTCTCCGAGCCTACGAAGGTGATGACCATGCTTCATGACCCCGTCCTTGCGCACGAGTGGCACGTCGTTGGCCGCAGTCAGGATCTGCCGGAAAACGGGGTCATGCGCGCCCGCCTGCTCGAAGAAGACCTGGTGCTCTGGCGGCATGGCGGCCAGGTGCTGGCCTGGCAGGATCTGTGCCTGCATCGCGGCGCGAAGCTCTCGCTCGGCAAGGTCGAGGATGGCCGCTTGCAGTGCGCGTATCACGGCTGGGAGTACGGCGTCGATGGCCGCTGTGCCTTCATTCCCGCGCATCCCGATCAAACGCCGCCCGCGAAAGCCCGCGCCAAGACCTACCACGCCTGCGAACGCTACGGCTGGCTCTGGGTCGCGCTGGCCGAACCGAAGGCCGAGATCGCGCCATTCGCCGAGTGGGACGACGCCAGCTTCCGCAAAATCCACTGCGGCCCGTACGCGTTCAAGGCGGGCGCGCCGCGCGTGATCGAAAACTTCCTCGACGTGGCGCACTTCCCCTTCGTCCACGAGGGCTTCCTGGGCGACCGCCGCCACGCCCAGATCGACGACTATGACGTGACGACCGGCAGCGATGGCATCACTGCCAGCAACATCCGCGTCTGGCAGCCCGACCCGGATGGCACTGGCATCGGCAAAGACGTGACCTATACCTATCGCGTGCCGCGCCCACTGACCGCCTACTTCGTCAAGGTACACGCGATGACCTTCTCGATCTACTTCGCCGTGACGCCGGTCGCGCAGGTCGAGAGCCTCGGCTGGATGTGGATGAACATGAACTACGCCTACGACGAGCCGGAAGACAAGCTGCGCGCGTTTCAGGATACGGTCGCCGGGCAGGACATCCCGATTGTCGAATCCCAACGCCCGGAACTGCTGCCCCTCGATCTCCAGGCGGAACTCCACCTGCGCTCGGATAAGACGGCCATCGCCTATCGCCAGTGGCTGCGCGCGCTCGGCCTGAGCTTCGGCGCGGAATAGCTGCGCGCGCCTACGCTGGAGTGCGCTGCATCCAGATGCTGGCGGCGGGCAGGGACTGTGGCGCACCGTTGATGTGGATTTGGCCACTGACGCGCGCGCCGAACGCGGACTGCAACGCAGCATAATGCTGGCGCGACAGGTAGTGACCGGCCAGCAGCACTCGGAACGCGGAATTGAAGCTCAGGAACGCCTGGAGTAAGTACTGTTCGCTAAAGAACCAGCGCCGGGTGAACACCCAGTCGCGCGGATACTCGTAGGGCAGAAAGATGTCGTGGACGTGAACGACGACGCCGGGTTTCAGCCGTGGCAGCTCCAAAAACAGGTAATTGACATCGCTGCCAGTACGCACAATATGGCTGGAGTCGATGAACAGGATGTCGTTGGCGTCCAGCGCCTCGAAGCGTTCCAGCGGCACGTTCTGCACCGGCTCAGCGATCAGTTTTTCCAGCCCGACAAACCCGGTGCGCAGCGTCGCGTTCGGATACGGCTCAATCGCGGTGATCTGTCCCGCGTGCCCCTCCGCGCGATTGCGCTGCAAGGCCTGCGCCGCCAGCAGCGTCGAGAAGCCGGAACCGACCTCGAGGATCGTGCGCGGTTTGAAATGGCGCACGACGCTGTAGCCGAGCGCAGCATCCGCGCCGGTGAAAAAGTCGTTGTTCCAGTAGTAACCGGGCGCGTCGCCTTCAGGGTTCGCTGGGAACTGATCGAGTTCGGCGGCGTACTGACTGCCAAGCTGCTGGAGCAGGCGTAACTGCCCGGCTTCATTCCAATCGATCCCGCGCAGGGCGGACTCGGCTGTCCAGAGCGTTTCCGGCAGCGCGGCGCAGTCGGGAATCGGCTGGTAGTAATGCACCGGCGTGACGTGATAGCCGCGCCGTTCCCAGAGCGGGAAATACTTCGGCAGGCGCATGGCGCGCGCCGGTAACAGCCACGCTGCCAGCCGCATCGCCGTGTCGCGATAGACAAGATCGAGCGCGCGTCTGATGAATGACCAGGCGTTTTTCAAGGGGATCGTGACTCCTCGTGTAATGGCAGGGCTTTCGGGAAGCCTCTCATTGCCCCGGCAGATTTTACATGCAGCCGTGCGCTAGTGCAGCCTCGGAGCCAGTGGATTGAGTCGTCTTACATCCCCACCCACGAACCTGCAATTCTTCCTCTGCCCATCGCAATGGCGTGGGGGTTGAGTTGAATTCAAAACTCATTACCCATCACTCATGCCTCATCACTTCTTTAACTGCACTTAGCGATACTCGCGGATCAGGTCGCGCTTGAGGTTCCACAACTGCTCGGTCAGCGAGACGTGATAGATGTGCGGGTTGACGAGGCGCTGCACGCCGGGGTCGAGCCGTTCGAGATCGGCCCGGCGCTGCGCGCGGAGTGCCCCCAGCGGCGGGAAGTCGTAGACCAGCTTGCCCTCGCGCAGAATCTCGACGTGCAGCGGCTCGATGGCCGTCAGGTTCTCGCGCGGGATGGTGCGCGAAGTATCGGCCTCCGTCGGGTGGCGTAGGATGACCGGGTCCATCGCCGCCGGGTCTTCATCGTAAAGGCCGAGCAGATCGGCGGTGGCGCGGCCACGGCGGTCATAGAGACGCCAGGCGCGCTTGTGGCCGGGGTTCGGCACTTTGACCAGCGACTCCGAGAGCTTGATCGCGGGCACCCACGTGTCATCCTGGCAGACGGCGACCAGCTTGTAAACGCCGTCGAGCGCCGCATCGCCCGCCGACGTGATCAGGCGCGTGCCGACGCCGTAGACGAGCCGCCCGATCAGTTGATCGGCATCGACAGCGTAGGCGGGAGCTTCCTCCTCGATCTGCGACAGCACCTGCAAGAGCACCAACTCGTCGATCTGGTTCGAGAGGACGATGCGCGTGTTCGGGAAGCCCGCGTCGTTCAACATGCGCGCCGCGCGGATGCTCAGGTGCGCCAGGTCGCCCGAATCGAGGCGGATGCCGACGGGTTCGTGACCTTTGCGGCGCAGCTCCTCGAAGACGCGGATCGCGTTCGGCACGCCGCTGTTGAGCGTGTCGATGGTGTCGACCAGCAGCAGGCACTCGTCGGGATAGAGATCGGCATAGGCGCGGAAGGCTTCCAGCTCGCCCTGGCCAAGCGCCATGAACACCTGCACCATGCTGTGCGCGTGCGTGCCTTTCGGCGGCAGGCCCATCAGCTTCGACAGGCCGACATTCGACGTGAAATCCGCGCCGCCGATGAGCGCCGCGCGCGCCCCGGCATTGGCCGCTTTGTCCTGAGCGCGGCGCAGACCGAATTCGAGCACCGAGCGCCCGCGTCCGGCCTGATGGATGCGCGCCGCCTTGGTCGCGATCAACGTCTGGTAGTTGAGGCGGTTGAGCAGCGCCGTCTCCAGAATTTGCGCCATCGCCATCGGCCCGCGCACCGTGACCAGCGGGATATTCGGGTGGACGACGCGGCCTTCCGGGATGGCGGCGAGGTTGAGGCTGTCGAACGTGCCGTGGCGCTTGAGCCAGGCCAGGAAATCGTCCGCGAACAGAGGCCGCCCGCTGGCGCTCGTCTGGCTGCGCAGGAAGGCGATCTCGTCCTCGCCGAAGCGCGCGGTTCGCATCCATTCGATCAGCCATTCCAGCCCGGCGTTGATGCAGTAACCGGCCTGATGCGTGCCGTAATCCGGGTAGCTGCGGAAGACATGATCGAACTGAGCATCGCGTTCGTGCATCCCCTGGCGGAAATACAACTGCGCCATGGTCAGCTGGTAGAAATCGGTGAAGAGGATGCCTTCGGCGGTGCGCGTTTCTTCAGGGGTCATCGCTAGTCTTTCAGGCGTCGATTGAAGCGGTCGAAGTCGTGAGCTGCAGCCCCTGCGCCACGAATTCCTGGTATGCCGCGTTCGCCAATGCCTCGAAATCGATCTGCGGATGCGCGACCGATGAGGTGCAGTCCATGAGCACATGGAAGCGACCTAACGCGTCCGGCTGATCGTGGAAGTAGTTCACAATCGAGGCAGCGGTCTCGAGGACGCAGTGGCTTTTCGCCTGCCCGGCGATGTAGACGCGATCATAGCTCGCCAGCAGGTCGAGAAAGTCGGTGTTGAGCCGCCCGTGCGGGTCGTCCGGCACTTTGACTTCCGGTTCGAGGATCGAGTAGTGCTCGGTCTTCGGGATCGTGCCTTTGCTCAAGAAGATCGGCTGTGCCTGGCGCGCGGCGGCGTGGTAGGCCATCGCCTCGTAGAGCGCGGGCATCAGATTGTGGCCGGGCGTGCCGATCATGGTGTGATACGGCCAGATCATGAGCTGCTTTTTCGCCTGGAGTTCCAGGCGGTAGACGTACTCGCGCGACCATTCCGGCTCGTAGACAGGCCGCCAGCGCCCAGCCGCGACCTCGTTCCCGGTGATGACGGTGTACGGCGCAGGTTGGCGTCCGGCCTCATCCACCCACCACGTGGGATAGAAGATTTGATTGGGCACGTGGCTGTCAAGCGACGCGGCAATCGTCGTCACCTGGCGCAGGTTGCGGAACAACCATTCAATAGTGCGCGCGGTGTCTTCAACCGCGCCGGGCACGCTGAGCGATCCCTGCGGGTGGATGAAATCGACCTGGCAATCGACCAGCAGCAGGAGCTGCCTGCGCCGGTCGGTCGCCGCAGGTGGCACGCCCGCCAGCGCGCCCTGCGCAATCGCCCCGGCGACATCGGGCGGGTAAAGCTGACCGGCGCGCTGAGGATCGTAAAAGCCGGGAAAGTGCATATTATCATCCTCAACCTATGGCGCACGATAATTGCAATTGAACCACAAACGCGGGATGATTGCGAATGCTGAGCTTCCACGACCTATTGCAGTTTCGGAGCAAATAGCTTGAGTTGCCTTCTTCATCCCCGCCCCTGAACCTGCGGTTCGTCCCCTCCCCATCGCGATGGGGAGGGGAT
>JAHDWN010000038.1 GCA_023382675.1 Anaerolineae bacterium | reverse complement strand
GGTCGGTGAGGAGGTGGAGGCGGTGGCCGTTCTGCCACTGACCGAGCTGGTCGAGGGAGATGGCGCCGTGGACGCGGGCGTCCAAGCGAAGCATGCCGCCGACGAATTCGCGGGCGGAGACGTCGCTGACCTGGGGCAGGGCACTGACGTGGCGCTGCAGGGAGAGGGCGAGGCGGGCGGAGGGAACGCCGTGAACGACGATGGCCATCTGCTGCTCGCTTTGAGTAGGCAGGAGCGCGGGCTCGCCGAGGGCATCAGCCAGGCGCGTTCGGTGCGCGGCTATCCGGAATGGTTCTTCCAGCTCGGCCAGGGGGAAGTATTGGGGGTCCCCGCCCAGCTCTGGTTGCTCGTCTTTTTCGTCATCGTAACGGCCATCGTCTTGAGCCGCACCGTCTTCGGGCGCTCCCTTTATGCCATCGGCAATAATGAGTTGGGTGCGCGCTTTTCGGGCATCCCGACCGGGTTGTACAAGATCATCATCTACGCTTTTTCCGGCTTCATGTCCGGGTTGGCCGCCTGGATCTTCGTCTCGCGTGTGACGACGACACGCTCGGACATGGGTAGCGGCCTGGAATTGGACGCGATTGCGGCGGTCGTCCTCGGCGGCACGAGCATCTTCGGCGGCAGCGGCAGCATCGTCGGCACCGTCATCGGCTTTGTGCTGATCCAGTTGCTCAAGAACGGGCTCTCGCTGGCGGGCGTGACGACCGATGGCACCATCGTCGTGATCGGCTCCGTGCTGATCCTCGCCATCCTGATCAACAACTTCATTCAGCGGCGCACCAACGCTGCGTAAGCTCACAGAATTGCAAAGGAGGTGATGCCATAACAAACTGACGTTATCGAAGAGATTGTTCGCTTTCGTTTTGTAGGACTGCATCAGGAGTAATGCGAAATGCGTAAGACACTACTCGTCGGGTTGCTGTTGACCACCGTTCTGGTGTTGGGCTTTGCCCTTGCTATGCCGGCTGCTGCCCAGGATCGCTGGGATGGCGCGGATGATCTGCCCGTGAATCCGCTCGAATGCCCGATGATGGAAGGCGAGATGGCGGCGACCGACGAACCCATGGCCATGGATATGCCGGAATATGATGGCGGCCAGCCCGTAAATGCCCCGGATCTTGCCGGGCAGGACATCGTCCTGGTCGACGTGCCGAAACTCGTCGGTATCGGCTACTTCGCGGCAACCACGCTCGGCGAGCAGCAGGCCGCTGAAGAACTCGGCAACGTGACGGTCACGACCGATGCGCCGACCGAGGCGAACATCGACGACCAGATCGCGGTTATCGACAACTACATTACCCAGGGTGTCAACGGCATCCTGTTCGCGGCCAACGACCCGGTCGCGATTGCCCCCGTGCTGCGGCGCGCGCTTGAGGCGGGTATTCACGTCGTCGGTTACGATGCCAACAGCGAGCCGGATGCACGTGAGTGGTTCGTCAACCAGGCGGAATTCAACGGCATCGCCAAGTCGATGGTCGATAGCATGGTCGCCGAAATCGGTGACGCGGGCAGCTTCGCCATCGTCACCAGCACGTTCACGACCCCGAACCAGGCCCGCTGGATCGCCGAAATGCAGGCGTACCAGGAAAAATGCTATCCCAACATGACCTGGCTCGAGACGGTTGAGGCACAGGAAGACAACGTGCTGTCGTTCACCCAGGCGAGCACGCTGCTCAACAAATATGGTGCCGACGTCGATGGTTTGTTCGCGATGACCAGTGTGGCGACCCCGGCGGCGGCAGATGCCGTCACTCAGGCCGGTCTGTGCTCGCTCGACTCCGCGAGCGCTGCTGCGCCGAGCGCGGAAGAAGCAGTGGCGGTTGTCGGTCTGGCGACCCCGAACGCGATGAAACCCTACGTCAATGATGGCTGCGTCAAGTCGGTCGTGCTGTGGAACCCGATTGATCTGGGTTACGCCGCCGTCTACGTCATGCGCGCGGTTGTCGATGGCGAATTCAGCCCTGGCGACACCTCAGTGATGGCAGGCCGCCTGGGTGAGTTGCAGGTCGTTAACGGTAGTGAAGTGCTGCTTGGGCCGCCCTTCGTCTACACAATCGACAACATCAACGACTTCGACTTCTAAACGTCGAACTATCTCATCCCCCGGCCACAGACCGTGACCGGGGAATCTGAGCAAAGGGACGTTGCACAAGCACGTCCCTTTTGTTATCCGCGAAACCGCGTGAAGATCGCAATCCCTGCGGTATGATAGTGCCCGGCGGGGAGAGAGCTTGGTTTAGTCTCATTCTTGAAGGAAGAAGGTTATGACGCTGAAGAAAGGCCTGGCGCTGGCTATCTTCGTGAGCCTCATCGTTGTTATGGCGGCCTGCCAACCCGCAGCTCCAACACCTACCCCCATTCCAACCGCAAGCCCGACCGAAGAAGCGACCGCCGAACCCGCGGAGGCAAGTAACCGCCTGATTCTGGCGACAACGACCAGCACGGAGGACTCTGGCTTGCTGGACTCCATCCTGCCCAACTTCGAATCGACTTACAACGCGACCGTGGATGTGATCGCCGTCGGCACCGGCCAGGCGCTGGAACTGGGTGCCAACGGCGATGCGGATGTCGTGCTCGTCCACGCCCGCGCTCGCGAAGATGCGTTCGTCGCGGATGGCAACGGCACGCAGCGTTATGACGTGATGTACAACGATTTCGTCATCGTCGGCCCGGCTGAAGACCCCGCCGGGATTTCAGGCATGACGAGCGCGGCGGAAGCCTTCCAGACCATCGCCAGGGCGGAAGCGACCTTCATCTCGCGCGGCGACGACAGCGGCACGCACACTAAAGAACGTCAGATCTGGGACGCGGCAGGCGTCACGCCGGAAGGCGACTGGTACGTCTCCGCCGGGCAGGGCATGGGCGAAGTGCTGACGATGGCCGAGGAGCAGCCAGGCTATACGCTGAGTGACCGTGCGACGTACCTGGCGCGCCAGGAGGCCGGGCTGACGCTGGAAATCCTGGTCGAAGGCGATCAGAGTCTGTTCAATCCTTACGGCGTTATCCCCGTCAATCCTGAGGTACACCCGAACGTCAATGCAGCGCTTGCCCAGACGTTCGTTGACTGGCTCACCTCGGTGGAGACGCAGGCGTTGATCGCTAGCTTCGAGATTAACGGGCGGCAGTTGTTCTTCCCGGATTCCGAGGCGTGGCGGGCAGCGCAGGGATCATAAAGCTTTCGCTGCGTAAGGAGAAAACAAATCGACACTCTGCTTGAAGCTGTCCAGCAAGCGATCCGGCTGGTCACGACGTTTGACCCGGCAGTCGTCGAGATTGCCCGCCTTTCGCTCGAAGTTACGTTGACCGCGTTGCTCGCCAGCGCGGCCCTAGGCATCCCGCTGGGGGCATGGCTGGCCTTAACGCCCTTCAGAGGCAGACGCATTCTGACGGCGCTGATCTACACCGGTATGGGGCTGCCGCCGGTGCTGGTGGGGCTGATTGTCTATCTGTTTCTCTCGCGCAGCGGGCCTTTCGGCAGCCTGGGTTGGCTGTTCTCATTTCAGGCCATGGTCGTGGCGCAGACGATTATCGCCACGCCATTGATCCTCGGCGTCACCATGAGCAGTGTGCTGGCGATCCCGCATGAGCTACGCTTGCAGTTGCAGAGCCTCGGCGCAACGCATTGGCAGACGACCCTGGCGGTGCTCTGGGAAGCACGGTTGGGGGTCATCGTCGGGCTGGTGGCCGGGTTCGGGTCGATCATCTCAGAAGTCGGTGCGGTGATGCTGGTCGGCGGCAACATCGAAGGCCGGACACGCGTGCTGACGACCGCCATTGTTCTGGAAACGCGCCAGGGGCATTTTGACGTGGCGTTGGCGCTGGGGATTATCCTGCTCGCCCTGTCTTTTGTCAGCAATTCCGCGCTGGTTATACTGCAACACCGGACGGGAGCGCCATCATGAGCAAAGTGCTCTACGCGCTCAAAGATGTCGAACACAGCTATGCGCAGCGCACCGTCCTCCGCATTCCCGCGCTAGACATCTATACAGGTGAAATCCTGGCGCTGGTCGGCCCCAGCGGCGCAGGCAAGAGCACGCTGCTGCGCTTGTTGGCGCTGCTGGAAGCGCCGGTTCGGGGAACACTGCATCTGCATCTCGGCGAGCGCCCGATCACAAAAGCCGATGCCCGGATTCACGAGCGCCGTCAGCTCGGCATGGTCTTTCAACGGCCAATTCTGCTCTCTCGCAGCGTGCGGGCGAACGTGGCCTATGGGCTGCGTCTGCGCGGGCAGCGAGACGCCAATGCTCAGGTAGACGCAATGTTGGAGCGGATCGCAATGCGAGATCTGGCAGACGCCCGCGCGCAGACACTTTCCGGCGGCGAACTTCAGCGGGTGGCACTGGCGCGGGCGCTGATCCTGGAGCCGCGTCTGCTGCTGCTGGATGAGCCAACCGCCAATCTCGACCCGCATAATGTGCACCTGATCGAAACGCTGCTGCGCGAACAGCACGAGCGCTATCACACAACACTGGTGCTGGTCACGCACAACGTCTTTCAGGCGAAACGGTTAGCCACTCGTGTCGCGCTGCTGCTGGATGGTGAACTGGTGGAAATCGCGCCGTCCGCGGCCTTTTTCGAATCGCCGCGCGACCCGCGCACCGCCGCCTTCATTTCCGGCGATCTAATCTACTGAAGCCTCACCTTTTTGTGCACTGCTTGCCGTACTTAGCTGATTGACACAACGTCTGTTTCATTATAGAGTGTAACCATGGTTACATGTAACTATGGTTACATAGAAGGCCTGGGTGCGATGCGAAGTCTGATATGACGACCTGGCTCCTGTTTACCTACAAAGTGCCGAATGAACCTTCGGCGCGCCGAGTTTACGTCTGGCGCAAACTGAAAGGATTGGGGGCGATTCTGGTTCACGATACGGCCTGGGTGCTGCCAGACACGCCCCATACGCGCGAGAAACTACAATGGCTCACGGCTGAGGTCAGAGATATGGACGGCGGAGAAGCGACTCTGTGGGAAGCGCGACAGGTCTTCACTGGACAGGATATGAATCTCGCCCAGCAGTTCATCGAACAAGTGGATGTCGGCTATCGCCAAATCTTGGATGAGTTGGAACGTAAGGACGCTGATCTGGCTGACCTGGCGAAGCGCTATCAGCAGTTAAAGCGCCAGGATTACTTCCAGTCTGGCCTGGGTGATCGTGTGCGGCAGGCACTGATAGAGCGAAGAGGATCAGATTACTCATGAAATGGGCAACCTGGGAAAACATTGGGGTAGATCGCATGGGCTGTGCCTGGCTGATTTTGCGCTTCATTGACCCGAATGCTGAGTTCATGTTTGTTCCCGTTGGGGGTACCCCTTTGCCAGAAGAATATGAACTGTTCGATATTCCCGGCGCGCGACTGACACACCAGCGTGGGCATTGCACTTTCCACACGATGGTGCGCGAATACAGGTTGGACGATCCCATATTGCACCGTATCGCCAGCATCATTGATGAGGCAGATGTCGTTCAGGATGTGATGGTCGAGCCGGTCGCAGCAGGGTTGGATTGCCTGTGTCAGGGCGTCCGCCGCATTAGCACGGATGACGATATGGCTTTGGAGCGCGGGCGAATGCTATTCGACGCGCTTTATGCCCAACTCGCCGCTGAAAACCAAGCCTGAAGAAGGAGCATGTATCATGGCTGCGAAATTTGTAACCCGTGAAAAACCAAAAGTGGATCGGGTTGCCTGTCCCTGGCTCATCAAGAAGTTCATTGACTCGGATGCGGAGCTGTTCTTTGTACCGGCAACTGAAGTCATAGCAACGGCTGAGCGCGAAGGCGCAATTCCATATGACGTGCCGGACGTTGAACTTGGACACCACGACGGCGGTTCATCGTTCGAGGCATTCATTCACAAGTACGACCTGACTGACCCGGCACTGCTGGAAATGGCAAAGATCGTTCGCGCCGCCGACACGCAGGATCGTGATGTTGCGCCCGAGGGCGAGGGGGTGAGGCAAATTGCCAACGGTTGGCATTTGCTGGACTGGTCATTGGAGAAACGGCTGGAAATCGGCTTCGAGGTCTACAACTGCCTTTATGCCGTGTGCCAGGATCGAGTGAATAAACAGGGATAGTCCTACGGGCTGATGCATTCGACTGCCATTAGGCGAGGAGTTGATGATTCCCGTGTTGGATCTACCCGAAATTCGGTCGCTCGGCGTTTTGACGCAAGACGGAAAACTTCTCTTTGCAACGCGCATCGTCCGCTTGTTCGCTTATGGTTTGATAGCGGTAGTGCTGACGTTGTATCTGGCACAAATCGGATTCGATGAGCGGCAAATCGGACTGCTTCTGTCGTTGACACTGGCGGGTGATGCCGCTGTTTCGTTATGGATTACCACGCACGCTGACCGCATAGGACGGCGGCGGATGCTGCTGGTTGGTGCAGGATTGATGATCCTGGCGGGACTCATATTTGGCGCAACGGAGAACTTTATCCTTCTGACTCTGGCAGCCATCATAGGCACGATAAGCCCCAGCGGCAACGAAGTTGGGCCATTCCTCGCCATCGAACAGGCGGGCCTTTCCCAGATGACGCCCGCCAATCAGCGCACGCAGGTTTTCGCCTGGTACAATCTGGCCGGATCGTTGGCAACGGCGACGGGGGCACTGATCGGAGGTGGAGCAGTCCAGTTGTTGCAGCGCATGGGTGTTACACCGCTGGCAAGTTACCGCGCCATCCTATTCGGATATGCTCTCCTCGGCGTTGTCTTGATCGTACTATTCAGTCGCATCTCGTCTGCTGCCGAGGTGGCCGAATCTCCGCCAGCCGTCCATCGTCTAGGCTTGAGCCGGTCGCGCGGCATTGTACTCAGGTTGTCTGCTCTATTCGCCCTGGACTCCTTTGGTGGTGCATTGGTCGTCCAAAGTCTCGTCGCTTACTGGTTTTTCGTCCGCTTCGGTGTTGATACTGCCGTTATTGGCGCAATCTTCTTTGGCGCGAACATTCTTTCCGGCATATCGTCACTGGCAGCAGCGCGGATTGCGGCGCGGATCGGGTTGATCAATACAATGGTCTTCACACATATCCCATCCAACATCCTGCTGATGCTGGTTCCTGTGATGCCATCCCTGCCGCTCGCCATTTTTGTTCTGCTGGCGCGCTTTAGCATCTCGCAAATGGATGTGCCTACCCGTCAGTCCTACGTGATGGCAGTGGTTGACCCAGCAGAGCGCTCCGCAGCAGCGGGCGTAACAGGGATTTCTCGCACGATTGGCGCTGCATTTGCGCCTGTGTTTAGCGGGATGATGCTGGGAACCGGGCTGTTGTATCTTCCGTTCCTCACCGCCGGCAGCCTCAAGATCATCTACGATCTTGCGCTATACCGCAGTTTCCGTAATCTCAAGCCCTCAGAAGGTGGTTAATCAATTGACATAAAGAATGCGGGCCGCTGCAAATGTTAGGAAATCTGTTAAAATAAGCACTCTGTGCCAGAAAATGACGTTACTATCCACTTGTGAAAACCCTCACCTCAAGCAAACGCTGGTTGATTGCCCCGCCCGCGCCACCCGAACATCTCAAACGTTACCCCGACATGAGTGCGGTTTTGGCGCAGGTGCTCTACAACCGCGGGTTTGAGAGTGCCAACGACGCGTTTCAATTTTTACTGGCCAATCAAGCGCCGTTCAACCCGTTCGAGATGAAGGGGATGAACACTGCCGTTGCCCGCATCCGCAATGCCATCCGCAAGAACGAACCCATCATCGTCTACGGCGATTTCGATGCTGACGGCGTGACAGCAACTGCGCTGTTGGTGACGGCGCTGCAAGCGCTGGGCGCGAGCGTCAAGCCGTACATCCCGCACCGCATCGATGAAGGCTATGGGCTGAATAGCGAGGCGCTCTACAAGCTGGCGCACGCGAAGGTCAAGCTGGTAATCACGGTTGACTGCGGCATCCGTTCCGTGCAGGAAGTGGCCGATGGCAAGCGCTATGGCCTGGACATGATCGTGACCGATCACCATAGCGTCGGCGTCGACATCCCCCCGGCGGATGCTGTTATCAATCCCAAACAGCCGGATTGCAAATACCCGGAAGATATGCTGGCGGGTGTCGGCATTGCCTACAAGCTGGCGGATGCGTTGTTCCGGGCGACCGCGCAGGATCGCCGCAGCCGGCAGCCGGATGTATCGCTGGAATCTCTGCTCGATCTGGTCGCGATTGGCACGGTGGCTGACCTCGCGCCGCTTGATCGGTTGGAGAACCGCGTGCTCGTCCAGCGCGGGCTGGATGTGATCAACAACGGCACACGACCTGGCATCCGCGCGCTGATCGACGTGGCAGCGGGCCGGCAGGGCCAGATCGACGCCGGTCGCATTGGTTACGCGCTCGGCCCGCGCATCAATGCGGCGGGGCGGCTCGACAGCGCAATGACGGCCTATCACCTGTTGATGGCGAAGGAGATGACTCAGGCGGCGCGGTTGGCGACTGAACTCCAGACGCTGAATATGCGGCGGCAGGAACTCACGCGCCAGGCGCAGGACATGATCCGCGAGCGGCTGGATGGCAGTGATGTCACCGAAGCGCCGTTGATCTTTGCCCAGGACGCCAGTTTCCAGCCGGGTATCGTCGGTTTGGTCGCCGGGCGACTGGCCGAGGAATATTATCGCCCGGCGGTGGTGATGGAATTGGGCGAGGAGGAGAGCCGGGCTTCGTGCCGGAGCATCCCTCAGTTCGACATCACGCAGGCGCTTGACCAGTGCGCCGATCTGCTTGTGCGCCACGGCGGTCATGCACAGGCGGCAGGCCTGACCGTGCGCAACGAAAATATCACAGCGCTGCGCACCCGCCTGACCGAGATTGCCATCGCGCAGTTGAGCGGGCAAGAACTGAGCCCCGCGCTCGAGGTCGATATGGAACTGCCATATGCACTACTCGATCTGCCATTGGCTGAGGAACTCACCCGTCTGGAGCCGACCGGGCATCACAACCGCCCGCCGATCTTCATGACCCGTGGCCTGCGTGTGATCGACCGGCGCGCCGTTGGCAAAGAGAATCAGCATCTGCGCCTGCGCCTATCGCAGCCGGGGCAGCCCTCAATCGACGCTATCGGCTTTGGCCTGGGTGATCGGCTGCCCGATCTGCCGGAGATGGCGATGGTCGACGTGGCCTACGAGCTGACCGTCAACGAGTGGAATGGCTCGCGCACAGCCCAACTCAGTTTGCAGGATGTACGCGGAGCCGAGTGATGAGGCATCATTGTCTCTATGATGCAATGACAGAACGAATTCCGATGGTGACGAGACATCAATGCCCTGGCTAAGATTGCACCCAGTGAACCGGGCTGCGCAAGCGGAATCAGTCCCGCATTCTGAGCACCGAGTACTGAGCACTGAGCACCATTTCCCTTATCACGCATCACACATCATTTTCTTACTGGCGATCATTTGCCTCTGTTTCGCTATTCCCGTTCACGCCCAGCCGGACGCCGACACTACAAACCCGTTCGGCATCGTCGAGGGCTTCTGGCTGCCGGATGCCGCTTGTGAGATCGGAGCGGGCTGGGAACGCATCATCTTCGATTGGGCAGAGCACCAGCCGGACGGCCCGGAGGACTGGAATACGCTCAACGTCGATGCGCGCTCGCTGGAAGCCGCCCGTGAGTGCAACCGCGAAGTCGTCGGCATCGTCAAGCATACGCCGCAGTGGGCGACCGACGGCCTGGTCAACGCCGGTGTGTCGCGCGGGCTGTACCTGCCGATCGATGATCCCGGCAATCTGTGGGCGAACTTCATGCGCCGCGCTGCCGCTTACTATGCGCCGCTCGGCGTGCGCCGCTGGATCATCTGGAACGAGCCGGACATCACGCGCGATACCTACGGCTTCGAGTTCGAGGGCACGGTCGAAGATTACGCGCAGTTGGTCAAAGTCGCGTATCTCGCCACCAAAGAAGGCAACCCGGACGCGATTGTTCATCTTGCGGGCACGACCTACTGGCACGATGTCAACGCCGGGCGACGGCTCTATCTCGACCGCCTGCTCGAAGTCCTGACGGCAGATCCGGACGCAGCGGCTAACGACACCTACTTCGACGCCATCACTCTCCACATCTACTATCGCACCGATACGGTCTGGCAGATCGTGCGCGAGATGCAGGCTGTGCTCGACTCGTACGGCTTGCACGATAAGCACATCTGGATCGGCGAGACCAACGCTTCGCCTAATCTTGATCCGCTGTGGCCGGTTGAGCGCCCCAACTGGCAGATCACGCTCGATCAGCAGTCAGCCTTTCTGGTGCAGGCGACAGCGCTTGGCCTGGCGGCGGGCGCGGATCACATCGGCGTCTACAAGTTCTACGACTGGAATCTAACGCCCGGCGCGGAGTCATTCGGTCTGATCCGCGTGGATGAAACGCGCCGCCCAGCCTTCACGGCCTGGCAGATGATCGCCGAGCAGTTTTCTGGCGTGACCGGCGGCAAGGTTGTCCAAACGGAGACGGTTGATGTTGTTCGCCTGGATGCCGGCGCACAGCAAATCGTCGTCGCCTGGGCGCGCAGCGGGCTGCCCGTGCAGATTCGTATTGGCGCGACGGACGCGGAAGGGCAGATTGGCGATCAGTATGGTATGATGATGCGCGTCCGCCCGCTCGACGGCAGTTATTCGGTCGCGCTGCCGGGCGCGCTCTGCAATGAAACCGACGGCTGCCCGGTCGGCGGTGCGCCGGTCATTCTGGTGCAGTCTGCGGGCGAAGTGAATGTGCAGGAATTGACGCCGAGTGGCGTCGTCGATTTACAGTTTGATTAAGTGAAGGCGAATGCTGAAATCGTGGCGTAACGCATGAGGACGAGGATTATGGCGAAGGAATTCTTCTACGGCGGGCAGGCAGTCATCGAAGGTGTGATGATGCGCGGGGCGCACAAGGCGGCGATTGCCGTACGCAACCCCAAGGGCGAGATCGTCGTCCATGAACAGCCCTTAAATGCGCGTCTTTATCGTGGTCGCATCCCCAAGACGCCGTTTGTGCGTGGGTTGGTGGGTCTATGGGACGCGCTCGGCCTGGGCACGCGCGCGCTGATGTGGTCGGCGGATGTCGCCGTAAGCGAGGAAGAAGAAGAGATCAGCTTCAACGGCCCGATTGGCTTCGCCACGCTGGCGGTTTCGCTCATCTTCGGCATTGGCCTCTTCTTCGTCGCGCCAACGTTGGGTGCGAGCGCCGTCGGCAACTGGCTGAACCTGACCCCCGCGGATGCCGCGACGGGTGCAGCAGCGACCCAGTGGGGGCATTTCCTCATCAACGTGATCGAAGGCGTGATCCGGCTCGCGCTGCTGGTCGGCTACATCTGGCTGATCGGGCGCATCCCGGATGTCAAGCGGCTGTTCGGCTATCATGGCGCGGAACATAAGACGATCAACGCTTATGAAGCGGGAGCAGAACTGACGCCAGAGATCGTCGCCCAGTATCCCATCGAGCACCCGCGCTGTGGCACAGCTTTCTTGCTGACCGTCGCGGTCGTCAGCGTGCTCGTCTTCTCGCTGCTTGGTCGCCCGCCCGTGCTGCTGCTGATCCTCTCGCGTGTGCTGCTTATCCCGGTGATTGCGGGCATCGCCTATGAAATCATCCGCTTCACGGCGCGCAACATGCACAACCCGCTCGTGCGCATGATCGTTGTTCCGAATCTGGCCCTCCAGCACCTGACGACACGCGACCCCGACCTGACGATGATCGAAGTCGCGATCACGGCCTTCAAGCGCGTGCTGGTTTCCGAGCAAATTCTGCGCGAGGAAGATGCGCCGCTGCCAGCAGCGAGCGAAACGGCTGCGCAACCGGCAGGTCAGCCCGTCGCCGGTGATTGACTACGAGCCGAGTTCGAGCGCTTCCCGTGTGACAACGCCGCCGGGCGGGACGAGGATGCGCTCTGCCACCGTTGCGCCCGCCAGCAGCTTGACCATCACGTCAATGGTCGCGCGCGAGAAACGCTCACGACCCACATCGACCGATGCACGCATGAAATAGCCGTTGCGGATGTAGGAGCGCGCCAGCGCCTCGGCATCGACACTGGTGATGATCACTGCGCTGGAGCGAATGCCTGCCAGCGTCATCGCGTCGATTGCGCCGAACGCCCCGGCGTCGTTGATGCTCAAGATCGCGTCGAACGTAGTACCCTCTTGCAGCAGCCGCGTGATCGAGCGGTTGCCATTATCCGACGTTCCACCCACGTAGCGCCCGATAACTTCGGCGTCGGGCGCAAATTCGTGCAGGCCGTCTTCCAGGCCATTGGCCCGTTCGACAAGCTGCGGCAGATCCGGATAATCGAGGATGACGACGCGCGCCTGGCCGTCACGCTCGTCACGGATGATACGCCCGGCGGCACGGCCTGCCTCCAACCCCATCAGATAATCATCACCGGCGATCAAGACGCCGCCATAAGACGTCATATCGCTATTGAGCAGCACCAAGGGGATGCCGGCCTCATCCACGTCTTGCAGCGTCTCTTGGAGGAGTACCGGGTCGAGCGGGCAAACGATCAGTGCTGAAGCGCCCTCAACGCGCGCACGTTCAATCAGGGGGATTTGTCGCGCTTTATTGCTATCGCTGTCATAAGCGCGGTAGGCAAGGTCGAAGCCTGCGGCCATATCCCCCATCTCGCGCGTCTGGCGGGCGTGATATTCACTGGTTGTGTTACAGGTGATGTAGGCAATGAAGCCGGTCGCGCCTAAACGCGCCTGTGCCAGCGAAACTTCCTCCTGGTTCGGCACGACATTGTCAGCCGTTGTGCTTTCGCCCGTCAGAATGGTAGCGATGCGCGCCGAAGGATCTTGGTTTATCGGACTCAACAGCAGCACCGCAACGACGGCGAGCACCATCAATACTGCGATTCCCACGAGTGCGGCGGGCTGCTTGAAGAAGGGGCGGGGAACGGGCGCGGTCGGCGTCTCTGTCATCATGCGCGCAGGCATGGGCGACAGTGTTTCCGTCTCCATCAGCGGAGACACCGAAATGTCGGGTGTCGTGATAACGCCCTTCAGAGCATCGGCGCTGCGCTCGACTGCGCTCTGCAAAGCCAACGACATCGCAGCGACACTCGGAAATCGATCTTCGGGCTTTTTTGCCAGAGCTGTCATGACCACACTGCTGACGACATCTGGGAGGGAAGGCTCTAAGATGGGCGGCGGTGTCTTTTCCAGGTGCTGATAGATAATCGCAACCAGATTGCCGTCCGCAGCCTGGAAAGGCGGTTGTCCGGCCAACATGTGATAGAGCAGCACCCCTGCGCCATAGACATCCGAGCGCCGGTCAACCGGGTCGCCGCGGAGCTGTTCCGGCGACATATATAACGGCGTGCCGACAACGCTGCCGGATTGCGTTAAATCGTCCGAACCGGAGACGAGCTTTGCCAGGCCGAAATCGCTGAGGTAGGCATTGTTCTGTTCATCAAAGAGGATGTTGCCCGGCTTCAGGTCGCGGTGGATGATGCCTTGCTGATGGGCATATTCCAGCCCGCTGGCGATTTGCATAAAGATGCGCGCAGCTTCCAGCGGCCGCAGCGGCTGACCTGCCATCTTTTGCGCCAGCGTGCCCCCCCGAAGCAGGCGCATAGATAGGTAGGCCAGTTCATCTTCGACGAATCCGTAGCCATAGACGGGCAGAATGTGTAAATGTTCGAGTTTGGCGGCCATCTCGACTTCGCGAGCGAAGCGGCGCTTGAATTCCTCGCGTTCCTCACGGTTGGGTTCGAGGGTGATCACCTTGAGGGCAACGTGGCGGCGCATCGATCTTTGGAAGGCACGATACACTGTTGCCATGCCGCCGCGTCCGATGCGTTCTTCGATAACGTAATCGTCTATTTGACGACCGATGAGGCGATCTACTTGCATAAACTACAATCCAAGAATACATGGGTAGTCTACGGCGGAATAGCGTGCGGGGCAACATTAAGCTTTGACAAGGCCGTTGCGTAACCGTCGGCTTTGGGGCAGGCAGCCCACGACATCATCCTTTATAATAACAACGCGAAGGTGGAGATGACGAGGAACGGTTATGTATCGTACATTGAGCGCCTGTCTGGTGCTGATGTTGCTGATGGCGGGTAGCGTGTTCGCGCAGGATACAATCGAAGTTGCTAACACCACGCCGGTGATCCCGCCAAGCTATCAACTCAACGGGATTGAGCATGTTTACCAGACGTGGAACAACTGTGGCCCTGCCTCGGTGACAATGGCGTTGTCCTATTTTGGCTATAACGAAGATCAATCCGTTGCGGCAAGCTGGTTAAAACCAAACTCCGAGGATAAGAACGTCAGCCCGTGGCAGATAGAAGCCTATGTCAACACGGTAGTGCCGGGGACGACGCGGGCGTTGGTGCGTCGGGGTGGCGACACGGAACTGCTCAAGCTCCTGCTGAGCCAGAATTTCCCGGTCATGGTCGAAGCGGGTTACGATCCGCCGCAGGACACCCAGGGCTGGATGGGACATTACCTGACGCTCTATGCCTACGACGATGGGCGCGGCGTCTTCGTTGCGAACGACAGCTTCAATGGCCCACACTATACCTACGAGTATGCCTATTTCGACTCGTTCTGGCGGCACTTCAACCGTCTCTACATCGTCTACTACCCGTTCGCACGCGAGCAGGAGCTGCTTGCGCTGCTCGGTGACAATGCGGATGAGCAGTTGAATTGGCAGCACGCGCTCGACACCGCCCGCGCAGAAGCAACGGCCAACGAGCAAGATCCGTTCGCCTGGTTCAACCTGGGCACCAACTTCGTCGGCCTTGGCGATTATGCTTCGGCGGCGGTGGCCTACGATCAGGCGCGCAACGTCGGCGGCGGGTTGCCGTTCCGCATGTTGTGGTACCAGTTCGGCCCATTCGAGGCGTATTTCAATGTCGGCCGTTACCAGGACATGATCACGCTGGCGCAGGCGCTGCTCAGCGATGGCGGCGGCCAGTTCGTCGAGGAAACGTTCTATTATGGCGGCCTGGCGCGTGCAGCGATGGGCGAGACCGAACGGGCGCGCTCCAACTTCCAGCAGGCGATCTTCTTCAACCCCAACTTTACCCCGGCGAGCGATGCGCTCGCGCTGCTTGACGGCGGTCAGGGCTAGACTCACCTCACCCAGGGGATCGGAACGTTTCGATCCCCTGCTTTCTCTCACTCACATCTAAAGCCTGAACGTCGCGCTCCGGGTTAAGATCGAGCATATCCAATAGATGCCGATGAGAGATGCTCATGACATTGCAGATTGATCAACCTGCGCCTGATTTCCATGCCCATGATATTGACGGCGTGCCGGTGTCGGCAGCGCAGTTTTACGGTCAGAAATGGATGATCTCGTTTTTTCGCTTTGCCGCCTGCCCCTATTGCAATCTTCGCGTCCACGAGCTTTCGGCGAAGACCGGGCTGTTTCGCGATAAGCTCCAGGTCGTGACGGTCTTCCAATCGCCTGCTGAGACGTTACGCCGCCACAACGTGCCGCGTCGTATCCCGTTTACGATCATCGCTGACCCGGAGATGGCGTTGTTCAACCTGTACCAGGGAGAGCTTTCGACCGCGAAGTTCATCAGTGGGCACGTGCTGCATCCGCTTGGGTGGGTGCAAGGCGTAGCTAAGGGTGCATTCAGCGGCGGCGCAACCCTGGGCGAGCTACGCCTCGTACCTGCCGACTTCCTGATCGACGAGCATGGCATCATCCAGCAGGCGCATTATGGCCGTGACGTGACCGACCACATGCCCCTGCGCGACATCACGGCCTTTGCTGGCTAAGCGTTTGGGGCGGTCGCTTCGTACCGCAGGCATTGCCTCGCGCAAGTACCGAAAAACTGTGGGCAGACTGGCAACAGCAAGTTACAATCTGTGGGTAAAAAACCGAGTCTTCGTAGGGGTTCGGCGGCGTGTATCGGCATGTCGCCCAACCCCTACAACTGTTATGGGAGATCACCCGATGCAGATGCCCGCATCTATTGCCCGAATCTACGATGCTGTCTACACACAGGGCCAATTGTTTGACGTTGATCGTCCGCTGGCGAGCGATCCGCTGCACACGCCAGGGACTCGTGCTAACAGCATCGCCATCGCCGGTGGCGCTTTTGGCGACGAAGGCAAAGGGCGGATCGTCGACGAGCTGTGTACGCAGTTTGCCCGGACGGCCAGCCGCATGGTCATCTACCGCTGGAACGGTGGAGCGAACGCCGGGCATACAGTGATTGTTGGCGGCAAGCGCGTTGCGCTTCACCAACTGCCGTCGGGGTCGCTGCACGAGAATGCGACCGTCGTGCTTGGCAAAGGTATGGTCGTACATCCGGGCGACCTGCTCACCGAGATCGCGCATCTGCAGCCACTGATGGCGCAGGGCAAACGACTGGATCTGCACATCGATGCGCAGGCCGTGCTATCCCTGGATACCCACCGCGCATTCGAGGCAGCACTGCGCGATTGGGCCACCGGTGGCCTTGGGAGCACCGGACGCGGCATCGCGCCAGCCTACGCAGACGTGCTCTTTCGCCACCCTGTGCGCGTAGGCGATCTTTTGGCAGCGGATTGGGAAGGACGACTCGGCGCGCACTATGATCTTTACTCGGCGTTGATGCGGGGGCTTGATGCAGATTTCTCGATTGCCGAAGTGCCCTCTCTAGCGGAGGGGACAGGCATCGTCGGCAGCTATACCGATTTTCTGCGCCGCATCAGCCAGCAGGCAGAGGCGCTGCGCGATTACATCGACGCTGACACCTTCCGCCTGATTGACAGCGCCTGGGCGGACGAGTCGATCCCATTCGTGTTCGAGGGCGCGCAGGCCATCGGCCTAGATCCGCGCTGGGGCGTCTACCCGGACGTGACCGCCAGCGACCCGACCTTCGACGGCATCGCTTATTCGACCGAGGGCAGTGTTCAACCCTGGCGCATCGGGGCGCGCGCGGGTGCGATCAAGGCGACCTATTCGAGCAGCGTCGGCTCGCGACGGCTGCCAACACAGATGGACGACACGCTGGCACATCGCATCCGCGAAGATGCGCACGAGTACGGCGCGACGACGCGGCGACCGCGTGACATCGTCCACATTGATCTGCCCTGCCTGCGCTTTTTCGCCGACGTGAGCCGGATGCAGTACCTGGTGCTGACCCATCTTGACATCGCTTACGCGGACACGCCGATCCGCGTGTGTACACAATACACCGATGCCAGCGGCGACATCGTGCCCTATCGTCCTAATCAGGCCTATCTCGACGCGGTGACGCCGCATTACATCGAGCTGCCTTCGTGGGATGGCGCGGGGCTGCAAGGCGCGCGGCGGCTGGAGGATCTGCCAGGCGAGGCGCTGCGTTACATCGCGTTTATCACCCAGGCGCTTGGCGTGACGCCGATCATGGGCACGACGGGGCCGGAGCGCGAAGCAGTCATCCGTTGGATGTGATCGCCCGACGCGGAAACATCCCCTCACCTCCTGGGGGGCTTGCGACACCGGTAATGTGATACATTTCACAATAGGCGCAAGTAGATCCGCAAGGAGGTGGACTGCTATGACAGCCAACACTCAGCGCCAGCAGTCATCGCGGTTGCTCGAATTTGTTCGGCAATTCAACAAGTACATTTTTAACCCGGTCATGCTGCGTTTTGTGCGTATTATCCCTGTCTACGCCGTGATCGAACACGTTGGGCGGCGCTCTGGAAAACATTACCGTACGCCTGTGCTGGTCGGGCGCGTCGCTGACGGCTTCTATATCCCGCTGCCCTACGGGGATCACGTCGATTGGCATCGCAATATCCAGGCTGCCAGTGGTTTCACGCTCATCTGGCGCGGGCGTAAATACGCTGTGCACTATGGGCGGATGGTGGGTGAAGTCGAAGCTATGCCGCATCTGCCGAGGATTGCTCATCGCAGCTTGCAGCGCGCCCACGTAAAGCACTACATCAAGGTGTTCGATGCTTCGGCATGAATGAGAAGCACTGACGCTGCAACCATGCCGATGCCTTCGGCGTAGTGAGTCATGGCGCTCATTTCTGAAGGCATGATCATGGCAATCACATCGGTCACGACAAAAGACAAGGCAGTGTTGGTTACCGGCTGCTCGTCGGGGATCGGCTACGCGACGGCGCTCACCCTGGCGCAGCGGGGTTTTACGGTCTTCGCGACGGTGCGCAAGGAAGCGGATGCTCAGCGGCTGCACGCACTCAACGCGCCAACGCTCATTCCGGTGTGCTCGCTCGATCTGACGAAGGCGGACGACATCGACAATGCTATCGCCTTCATCCGGCAAGAGTTGGCGCAGCGTCCAGGAATGGGCTTGTATGCCATCGTCAACAACGCGGGCGGTGGCGGTGTCGCTCCCATCGAACTCATGGATCTGGACAATTTTCGCATCGAAATCGAAGCGCGCATCCTGGGGCCGCTGGTGCTGCTGCAGGCGCTCTTGCCGCTCATCCGCGCGGCGCATGGCCGCATTCTCTGGATCGCGACGCCCTCCATCATCCCAATCCCATACGTGGCGAATATCCATTCATGTGATTTTGCAGTCAACTGCCTGGCTCGCACATTGCAGATCGAGCTGAAGCAGTGGCGCATTCCAAGTGTGCTGATCCGCAGTGGCGACGTGAAAACAGCCGCGCCAGCCAAAAGCGCCCGTGAGCTGGAAGCTGCGTTACAGAAATGGCCACGTGAGCGTTCTGAACTTTATGCGGACGCACTGCGCAAAGAACGAGCAGAGCTATCTGAATTCGACACCAAGCGCACCGAGCCTGAAGTGATCGCCGGCGTGATCTGCACGGCGTTGTGTGCGGCGAAGCCCAGGCGTCGCTACCAGGTCGGCTATATGTCGCGCATTGCTGCCGCGCTGGAGTATCTCCCGCAGACACTCGTGGATCGGATCATGGAAAGCCGAGCTTAATTGTGGGGAAAATTGGGCAGAAGAAGTGACCAGAGCTATAAATACAGCAGGTGGGCTGCGGCAAGCCCACCTGCTCGAGAAGGAGGGAGATAGCGAGCGACTATCTCAGGAGCACACAAAAACCTATCTATGATCTTATCCCTTCTTGGCCTTGTGACAGAATGCGCAATATCACACAATCCCCGTGTCAAATGTCATACGATGAGGCGGTCTCACTGATTGCGTGTGGAAGCGTGACAATACGCCGTCACCTGAATGACATCCGTAACTCACGTCTCCAGCGCGATCTGGGAGATGATGGAGGGCGAGTTTTGCGCTTTCGCCGGACGAACTGCAAACGGATTTTCATCACAGCTAAAACGGCGATAATCATGTCGACCGGCTGTTTTCTTGTGGAGGGCAATGACAGATATGGTGACACAACAGCAACAACAGGATCAGCAAGAGCATTTGCTCTATGACCCGCTCACGAACAAAGGCACCGCCTACACCGAAGAAGAGCGCGATGCCCTGGGACTGCGCGGGTTGCTGCCGCCCCGCATTTTTTCGTTGAATGAACAGGTCGAGCGCGTGCTTGAAAACCTGCGTCGCAAACCCAATGCGCTGGAGAAGTACATCTTTCTAACCAGTCTGCACGACCGTAACGAAACGTTGTTCTTTCGCGTGCTCATCGACCATCTGGAAGAGATGATGCCGCTGGTCTATACGCCAACGGTCGGTCAGGCGTGCGTGGAATACGGACATATTTTCCGTCGCCCGCGTGGTCTCTATATCACCATTGAAGATCGGGGCCGGGTACGCGATATTCTCAATAACTGGAAACATGATGATGTGCGCGTCATCGTCGTGACCGATGGCGAGCGCATTCTCGGTCTGGGCGATCTGGGTGCGCAGGGGATGGGTATTCCGGTTGGCAAACTGTCGCTGTATGTCGCCTGCGCTGGCATTCATCCCGACAAGGTGCTGCCGATTGCGCTGGATGTCGGCACAAATAACACGGCTATGCGTGAAGATCCTCTGTACATCGGTTTGCAGCGTGCTCGAGAGCGCGGTGAACCCTACGACGCGTTGGTCGATGAATTCGTCTGGGCTGTGCAAGATCGGTTCCCGAATGCCCTGCTGCAATTTGAAGATTTCGGCAATACCAACGCCTTCCGTCTTCTGCGCAACTATCGGGATAAGATTTGTGCCTTCAACGATGATATTCAGGGCACGGCGGCGGTGACGGTCGCCGGGTTATTCGGCGCACTGCGTATTACCGGTGGGGCGCTGCGCGATCAAAAGCTCCTGTTTTTGGGCGCGGGTGAGGCCGGGATCGGCATTGGCGATCTGATCGTGTCGGCGCTGGTCAAACAGGGCATGGATGCCGCGGAAGCGCGCAAGCTGTGCTGGTTCGTCGATTCGAAGGGTCTGGTCGTCAAGAGCCGCACGGATCTGGCGGAACACAAACTCCCCTATGCCCACGACGCAGAGCCATGCGCGACTCTTCAGGAGGCCGTTGCTCGCCTGAAGCCAACCGCGATCATCGGTGTGTCCGGCCAGCCGCAGACGTTCACGCCGGAAATCCTGCACATGATGGCGGGTATGAACGAGCGCCCGATTATCTTTGCGCTCTCTAACCCGACCTCGAAATCCGAATGCACGGCTGAACAGGCCTATGTCCATACGCAGGGACGCGGTGTTTTCGCCAGCGGCAGCCCGTTCGACCCGGTGACATACGGCGGGCAGACGTTTGTGCCCGGCCAGGCGAACAATTCCTACATCTTCCCTGGCGTCGGCCTGGGTGTGACGGCGGTACGCACCAAGCACGTCACTGACGAGATGTTCGCTGCTGCTGCCGAAGCGCTGGCGCGCCTCGCTACGGAGGACGATTTGGCGCAGGGGCGAATCTTCCCGGCGTTGACGCGCATCCGCGAGGTATCGCTCGAAATCGCCACGGCGGTCGCCGAGGTCGCCTACGCGGAGGGGCACGCCCGCGAACCGCGCCCGGCGAACCTCAAGGAATTCATCGCCCAGCAGATGTACGATCCTCAGTATAAGCCGCTGGCGTAGCCACAGACAACAAAGGCAAAACTCAAAACGGGGGCATAGACTGCCCCTGTTTTCATATCTGGGTCTGGACACTAACCGGCGATAGCCTGCATCCAAGGGATGTGTTCGGCATAGTGTTCATAGCTGTTGCCGATGATCCAGCGAATGATCGGCAGATCGCTTGTTGCATCCGCCTGGAACGCTTTATAGCTTGCGTAAAGGTCGTCGTCCGAGCACGCGCCCAGCTTCGCCAGGCACTCCCTGTGAACGTTGTGCAGCATACGCATGACTTCGTCCCAGCTCATGGCCTGCGAGCGCTGCTGGAGCACGGCATTGATCTTCTCGAAATCGCCGCTCGTCCACGTGGCTTCGTCAATACCCATCCGCGCCGAACGTGGTTCGTGTGCCAGGAGCGCATTGATCGAGTCTTCCCACATCGCGATGTGGACGACGTGATCTATGACCGTCCAGCCAACGGCATCCGTCTTCTGCGTTCGCTGGGCATCATCCAGGGTTGAAAGAAAACCCAGTAGTTCGTGCCAGCCGTGCTCGATCCGCTGAAGCAGCTCGGTCTTGCCGATGCGCAGCGCCGCAGCACCAACGCGAGCCAGCGCGACATCTTCCGCCTCGGAGAGGCCGCTCACGCCGACCGCGCCGACAACCTTGCCCTCATGCATCAGCGGCACAGCACCGCCCCAGCCGGTGTAGCGCGGATCGCCAAAATTGGTCAGCGGCCAGCCCTCTTCGCGTGCGCGCGCGCCGACATTGCCAGATTCCGTCCGCTCGCGGGCGGACGTGAACGCCTTGTGGATGGCGTTCTGGATCGACGCCAGCGGGCAGCCATCGGTACGCATGAACGCCATCAGTTCGCCATGCGCATCGGTGACGGCGACGGCAGCGCCCACCTGATCGCGCTCCATGGCCGCCTGGACGGCAGCCAGCACGCGCATAGCATCGGCGTGGGAAAGTTTGTAGGCAACATCCACCATAATCAATCCTTTAGGCATACATAGGATAGAACAAAAATTCACTCGAACTCATGGACTACACCCACTAACCAAGCACTTCGTTCATCTGTACCCAGCGTCCCTCGTCAGCGGATCGTTGTGCCGCCGCCATCGTCGCCTGAATGTGGAAGCCATCGGCGAAGCTAGGGGCTGCCGGGCGATCTTCGGAGATCGCTTTCAGAAACTGATACTGGCATTCGGTGTGCGAGCGGATGAAATCAGGTGCCATCGACCAATCCGGCGCTTTCTGGCCTTCGTAGCGATTGCCGGTTTCGACAAGGCGTACGCCGCGCATTCCACCCAGCGGTGTCGCTGGCTCTCTGGCGTCATAGACTTCCAGCCAGCCGGGACGCGCAGCATCGAAGCGCAGCGATCCCTTTTCGCCATAGATTTCGACGACCAGTTCATTCGCGATACCTGTGCCCAGGCGCGAAACCTCCACCAGGCCGACCGCGCCGCTCGCCGTGCGCAGGTGCATAAACGCGATGTCGTCCACATCGACCGGCGCACGTTCGCTGCTGCCCGCCGCAACCGGCCGATCTTTGATGACCGTTTCTAACATCGCCTGGACACTGTCGAAATCCCCCAGCAGCGAATAAACCAGGTCGAGCGCGTGCGAGCCAATATCGACCAGCGCGCCGCCGCCCGATTCCTCCCTGCGCAGCTTCCACGAGAGCGGTTTGTTCGGGTCGATATAGCTGCTGCGATAGAAACGCGCCCGGAACGAGAAGATGCGCCCAACGAAACCCTCGTCCATCAGTTGACGGGCGCGCATGACCGCCGGGAAGAAGCGCATATTGAAGGTCATCTGGGTATTAACGCCCGCCGCTTGTGCCGCCGCGACCATGCGTGCGCCATCTTCGACGCCGAGCGCCATCGGCTTATCGCAGTAGAGATGCTTCCCCGCCCGCGCGCCGGCGATCATGATCTCGGCATGAGAGCCGTTCGGCGTGCAGCAGTCGATGATGTCCACGTCGTTGCGCACGATCACGTCCTGGTAATCGCCTGACCAGACCTCGCAGCCGATTTCACGCGCCGCCGCTTCTGCTGTTTCCGGACGAGACGTAGCGACGGCGACCACACGCACGACATCATGCGGCAGCCCGTAATGATAAGGAATAGCTTTATAGCCCAGGGCGTGGACGCGCCCGATGGCCCCGTAACCAATGAGCGCAACACGTAGTTTCTTCATGGTTTCACTCCGTCATGTCGGCACATGCCAGAGTGTAACCCAGAGTCGCGCCGGTGACAGATACCATTGATGTGAATTCTGAAGACGAGTGAGAGGCCGCGCTGCTCATGACGGAGTGGCGCGGCCACAGCTGGCTCAAGCGGGCGCTTGCCACTTGTAGACAAACAGGCTGGAGTCTGGCAGGACAAATCCGGGCAGGCGGGGTTCGTCGCTGACGTGAAGGGCATCGTCATCATCCACGGACGCAGGCCCTTGTGGTGGTATGTCTGTCACGAGATCGATGGTCGCTAGCCTCACCCAGATTCCCGGATAGCCCAATTCAAGATCGATCTCGACCGGATAATTCTCGAAGTTGAAGACCACGATCAGGCGGTCAAATTCATCTTCGGTCGGCATCGAACGCCAGCCGATGATCTGTTTGCCTGCCCCGTGACGATCATCCAGCCATGGGCCGAGAATCCATTCGAACTGCTGATCGGCAATCGGATCGTAGCCGTGTAGCTTCAGCCCCGGATAACGACGGCGCAGATGGATCATCCCCGTCGCCCACTGGAAGAAGCCGTGTTCCTCCGGCTTTTCCGGTCGGTCGTAGTAGACATAATTGCGCTCACGCTCGACACCGAATTCCTGGCCCATGTAGAGCATTGGCTGTCCCAACGCCAGCAGCGACGCGCCAAGCCCAAGGCGCGCCTTGCGCTCCTTGGCCGGTGGTGTCGCCAGGTTGGGATTGCCCGTCGTACCAATCTCGAATGGAATGCTGTGTTCGTCGTGGCTTTCGCA
The DNA here is from genome assembly GCA_023382675.1 of Anaerolineae bacterium. Taxonomy (GTDB): domain Bacteria; phylum Chloroflexota; class Anaerolineae; order Aggregatilineales; family Phototrophicaceae; genus Flexifilum. The sequence goes on along the minus strand of JAHDWN010000038.1, from coordinate 35,038 downwards.
GTAATTGACCACGTTGTTGGTATGCGCGGCGAAACTGCCTTTGGAGAAGTAGAACATCTCGCCCACCACTTCCGGCCTATCATCCATCGCTTCGAATTTGCCCTCGCGCAGCAGCGCCTTGATACCATCATGGAAGCGGTCGTGCCATTGGCCGAAGCCGTCATAGCCCTGACGGTTGAGATCAGCTTCGTTGGGCATATTCTCGGCAATCAGGATCACATCGGATTTGAGGGCCTGCAATTCATCCGCCAGCCGGTTGAGAAAACCATGGTGCATGGTCGAGCTGTGCGTGTAGTCGAAGCGGAAGCCATCGACGTGATATTCAACCAGCATGAGTTTGCAGGCGTCGATGAGCATGTTCTGCATCTCGACACGCTCGGTCGCCGTGCGGTTGCCCCAGGGCGATGCGCCGCTGAAATACAGGCCACCTTCCTCGCCGCGCTCCCATTCATCCGGGTGGTCGAGGATCAGTTTCCAGAGCGGGTTGAACTCGTTCGCCGTGTGATTGAAGACTTCATCGACGATCACTGCCAGACCCGCCTTGTGCGCCTCGTTGACCAGCCGCCGCAGATCATCCGGGCTGCCAAAGTCGCGTTCGACGGTGGTGAAGACCGCCGTGTTGTAGCCAAGAGCGTTCGGCCCCTGTGGCGTGGGCGCTTCGGCCAGCGGCATGAGATAGAGGGCGGTAACGCCCAATTTCTCGAAATAGCCGCTGTGAATGCGGTCGATCACGCCCTGATAGGTACCCTGGTGTTCGGGCGGGATGTCAGCATGACCATGCGTGAAGCCATGTACGTGCAGTTCGTAGATGATTAGCTCGTGAATAGCAGGCGTGTGATAGTCGCCGTCATCCCACTGGAAGCGAGTCGAATCGATAACGACCGCATTGTTTTGCTCATAATCCGGGCCAAAGACACGCGCATATGGGTCGGTAACGAGCTGGTTCTCCAGCTTTCCTTTGCCCGCCTGTGCGTCGTAAACGACGTAGAACTTGTACTCGTCGCCGACGTTGGCATGGCCGACCTCGGCCAACCAGACATTCGGCACGTCGAAGTAGCCCCGGTGCAGCTTCATTTCGATAAACTTGTTGGCATCTGCGTTCGGCGCGCCGGGATGCTGCCAGTCATTGAACGTGCCGGTGACGTAAACACGTGCCGCATGGGGATGTAAGAAGCCGAACAGCACACCGCCATCGCGCAGCGGATTCGCTCCCAGTGCATAGCGACCACCTGTCTCGGAGATGTATTGTCCCCAGGTGAAATGGGTGTTGGCAGCCACCTCGGCTGCGCCCTGCGCTTCGACCGCTTGAGGGGCGCTGGTTAGTACGAACGGATGCCAACCGCGACACCAGATTTCGAGCGATTTCTTGCGGCTGAACGTCACCTGCCTCCAGAGCGAATCGGGTTCGCCGTTGTCTGGATTGTTCTCGTCCGTGAATTTGAGCAAGATCGGATTGTCTGTCACATCGACATGAAAGATGCTGCCATACGCATCCTCGCCCGCAGGCGTGATGCGCTTTGGCTCACCTTCCACGCTGCGAACGAGGGCGATGGGTGTGTCGAACTGGGCGAGATTGTCGTAATGGATAGTCAAGTTGCGATTCATACGGGGGTCATGTCCTATGCAGTTGAGAAGTGACGATTATAGCTGAGCAAGCGCGGGGAATGTCGGGTAAAGCACGTCGTTATCATAATCATGCTTGGGGGCTGGCTGCCGCTCTGCTGTCATAGCAGCGCGTCTCGCCGCCAGATCCTGCGTCTGTTCCTCGCCTGTCGGGGATTGTAATTGCGCAACCCATGAGTCGCACTCGTCTGTGGTGCGCCGGGGGTTCGGAAGTGTGATTGCGCTCATGAAGCTGCGCCATCCCCTATTGTTTAATAGAGTGGGTAATTGGCAGAAATATACATGTGCGTTTGGCAGTGCCCAAGAGCCGCAGAGTGGAGTTTGGAATAGGTCATCTGGTGGATATGAGCACAACTGATCACGGCAAGTGGTCGGTTCGCTAGTTTCACCGGCGGAATAGGTTTGGGCAGGCGTGTGAAGGCGTTCAACACATCGCGTTTCAGGTGATGGGTACAGAAGGGGCAGTGAAATATCTGGCGGAGCACGGCGTGAATGTCACGCAACAGAGGTTGTTCGCGTGAACGAGATTGCCCCGGTCACCATCACGAGCAACCGGGGCAGAGAGGCCGCTAGACTTCCGAATTTTCCTTGACGAAGGCGACCAATTCATCTAGATAGGCGAAGGCGATGCCGGTGACGGTGTCGGCTGCGCCGTAGTAAATGGCGAGGCGGCCTGTCGGGCCATCAAGCAAGGCGGCGCACGGGAAGACGACGTTCGGCACGTCACCGACGCATTCGTAGAGCGTTTGCGGGGACATCAAGTAGGGCGCGGCGCGGTAGATGACTTTCCACGGTTGGTCGCGATCGAGCAAGGCCGCCCCCATGCTGTAGACGTAGCCGTTGCACGACGTAAGCACGCCATGATAGATTAGCAGCCAGCCTTCGGACGTTTCGATGGGCGTCGGGCCGGCCCCAATCTTGGTGCTCTCCCAGCGCCAGCTTTTCGGCCCCATGACAAAGCGATGCTTGCCCCAATGGATCATGTCCGGGCTTTCGCTGTAGAAGATGTCGCCAAAAGGTGTGTGGCCGGTGTCGCTCGGGCGGCTGAGCATGGCGTACTTGCCGTTGATCTTACGCGGGAAGAGCACGCCGTTGCGGTTATAGGGCAGATACGCATTCTCCAGGAAACGGAACTGCTCGAAATCATAGGTGTAACCGATGCCAATCGTCGGGCCATGATAGCCGTTGCACCAGGTGACGTAGTAGCGATCTTCCAGCCAGCAGACGCGCGGGTCATAGCGGTGTACCATCGTCGCCAGTTCAGGATCGTCGAACTGCCACTCAATCGGATCTGCGCCGATGTGCCAGTTGAGACCGTCCTCGCTGTGACCGACGTGCAGATTCATGAGCCTGCGTGTGTCATCGACGCGGAAAACCCCGGCGAACTTGCCATTGAAGGGCACGGCGGCGCTGTTGAAAATGCTGTTGGAGCGCGGCGTGGCGTTCCGGGGAATGACTGGGTTGGCGCTGTAACGCCAGATGACGGCATCGCTGCCCGCCGGGCGGTCTTCCCAGGGGATGTTCGGCAGAGGTTCATAGACGGCGGTCAAATGCGCGGGCGAACTATCGGACATCACGAGATTCCTTTCACAAGCGAATACGTTGAAGCGAGATAGCGGAACCTTCTGGTCATTCGACCAGCGCGCAATGCCTTGATCCTCATCTCACTGAGCGTCAGTGATTGCGGAGCGGATCAAGGTGCTCAAAATGCAGATGGTTTACGGGAGGAATGCACTGTGCCAACCCATTCACAGATTGTAGATCAATCGCATTCTGTTGCCCACATAGCTCAAGCGGTTTGTCGAAAGATGGGCAACAAAAAAGAGCGAAATCCACGTGGGACTTCGCTCTTTTGTCTGTGGCTTTTCAGCAGCTAGGCACTTTCCGTTTCGACGGTCGTAAAGGCCAGTCCATCGCCGGCGGCGTTGACATCGGCGATGATGTGGTCGCCATCCGTGACCCGGCCTTCCAGGATGTGCAGGGCGAGCGGGTCTTGCAGTTCGCGCTGGAGCACGCGCTTGAGCGGACGCGCACCGTAGACCGGATCGTAGCCATGCTCAGCCAGGTACAGGCGGGCATCGGCGGTCAGTTCGAGCGTCAGACGGCGCTCGGCCAGCATCTGCTTGAAGCGCTTGATCTGGATGTCCACGATCCTCAGCAGGTCATCCTGCGTGAGCTGCGTGAACAGAATGATGTCGTCCAGGCGGTTCAAGAACTCAGGCCGGAAGTGGGCGTCGAGTTCATCCATGACGGCCTCACGCAAGACCTTGCGGTCAGCGTCCGGCCCCATGTTCTTGATGAGCAGGCTGCCCGCGTTGCTGGTCATGATGATGACCGTGTTGGTGAAATCGACGGTGCGCCCCTGCCCGTCGGTCAAACGGCCGTCGTCAAACACCTGCAAGAAGATGTTGAAGATGTCCGGGTGTGCTTTCTCGATCTCGTCCAGCAGGATGACCGCATACGGGCGGCGGCGGACGGCCTCCGTCAGTTGGCCGCCTTCTTCATAGCCGACGTAGCCGGGCGGCGCGCCGATTAAGCGGGCGACGGTGTGCCGTTCGCTGAACTCGCTCATGTCGATGCGCACCATGGCGTCTTCATCGTCAAACAGGAACTCGGCCAGTGAGCGCGCCAACTCGGTCTTGCCAACGCCGGTCGGGCCGAGGAACAGGAACACGCCGATTGGTCGGTGCGGGTCTTGCAGGCCTGCACGGCTGCGGCGGACGGCGGAGGCGACGGCGCGCACGGCGTCATCCTGGCCGATGACACGGTCGTGCAAGCGCGCTTCCATCTTGAGCAGCTTTTCGACCTCGCCTTCGAGCAGGCGTGACACCGGGATGCCCGTCCACTTGCTGACGACCTCGGCAATACTGTCCGCATCGACTTCCTCGCGCAGCATCATGCCACCCTCGGCGCGCTTCTGGTTGACCTGGGCTTCAGCGTCGGCCAGCTGCTTTTCGAGTTCGGGCAGGATGCCATAACGCAGGCGCGCGGCTTCTTCCAGGTTGGCGCGGCGCTCGGCTTGCTCCAACTGGATGCGCGCCTCGTCGATCTGGGCTTTCGCATCGCGGATACCATCGATCAGCGCCTTCTCTGCCTGGTAGCGCGCAGACATGGCGTTCAGGTCTTCGCGCAGGTTGGCGAGTTCACCCTCCAGGTTATCCAGCCGCTCCAGAGAGGCGGCATCGCGCTCACGCTTGAGCGCCTCACGCTCGATCTCAAGCTGCATGATCTGCCGCTCGATGCGATCCAGCGCCTGCGGCTTGCTGTCGATCTCCATCTTTAAGCGAGCGGCGGCTTCGTCGATCAGGTCGATGGCTTTGTCCGGCAGTTGCCGGTCAGTGATGTAGCGGTGGCTGAGTGTGGCGGCGGCGATGACAGCGCTGTCCTGGATGCGCACGCCATGATGCACCTCGTAGCGTTCCTTGAGGCCGCGCAGAATGCTGATCGTATCTTCGACGCTGGGCTCGCCGACGAAGACCGGCTGGAAGCGCCGCTCCAGCGCCGGATCTTTCTCGATGTACTTGCGGTATTCATCCAGCGTCGTCGCGCCAATCGCACGGAGTTCGCCGCGCGCCAGCATCGGCTTGAGCATGTTGCTGGCGTCGATTGCGCCCTCGGCAGCGCCCGCGCCGACAATCGTGTGCAGCTCATCCAGGAACATGATGATGCGGCCATCGCTGTCAGTGACTTCCTTGAGGACAGCCTTCAGACGTTCCTCGAATTCGCCGCGGAACTTCGCGCCAGCCAGCATCGACCCCATGTCGAGCGCCACGATCTGGCGGTCGCGCAGACCTTCCGGCACGTCGCCGTTGACGATGCGCTGCGCCAGCCCTTCGACGATGGCCGTCTTGCCGACGCCCGCTTCGCCGATCAGCACCGGGTTGTTCTTGGTGCGGCGGCTGATGACCTGCACCACGCGGCGGATTTCATCCTCGCGCCCGATGACCGGGTCGAGCTTGCCTTTGCGCGCCAGCGAGGTCAGATCGCGCCCGTATTTTTCCAGTGCCTTGAAGGTGCCTTCCGGGTCTTGCGACGTGATGCGCTGGCCGCCGCGGATCGCGGTCAGAGCCTGGAGGATAGCGTCGCGGGTGATGCCGTGCTTCTCCAGTGTAGAACGCAGGCTCGCATCATCCGTCAGGCCGAGCAGGATATGCTCCGTGCTGACATAATCATCTTTCATGGTGCCGGCTTCCGCTTCCGCGCGGTTGAGCGCTTCGACACCGGCGCGCCCCAAATTCGGCTTCATATTGCTGCCGTAGCTGCGCGGGCGCTCGTTGAGCATCTGCTCGAATTCGGCGATCACCTGCGGCACGCGCGCGCCGATCTTGGCGATGGTTTCCGGCACGACGCCGTCTTTTTGCTGAATCAGCGCGACCAGCAGGTGCAGCGGTTCGATGGCGGTGTGTCCGCGCTCAGCAGCCAGAGTCTGCGCCTTGAGGATCGCTTCCTGAGCTTTGTTGGTGTATTTATCGAAATCGAAGGCCATAGGTGTGCCTTTGATAAAGGATTAAAGCCGAGGGCGATTGCCGACGGCTGGTGAACGATCTGCAGCTAACAGTCTAGCGCGCGCGTGTAAGAAGCGCAGCAGAGAAGCATTGGAGCGACGAAAGAGAGAGTGAAATAGTTCCCTGTCGACCTAGCGTTTCCGCAGGGCGCGCGCCTGCCAGCGCCGCCAGGTGCCGATCACGCCGTAGGGGAAGACGATCACGGCCAGGATGAAGATCACGCCGAGCAGCAGCGCCCAGATATTGGCGATGTCAATCGTCATGCTGCCGAGCACCAGCTCGCGGTCGCGGAAGAAAACGTCCAGCAGATGCAGCCCCGCCGCCCCGATGATCGGGCCGCCCAGCGTGCCGACGCCGCCAATGATCGTCATCAGCAGCGGATCGACCGTGTAGCCGACGCTCAAAAGCTCCGGGCCGACCTTCTTGTTGAGCATGACTTGCAGCAGCCCGGCCACCCCCGCCAGCATCCCCGCGATCACAATCGAAAACAGCTTGTAGTTGAGGGTGTTGTAGCCCAACGACTGGGCACGGTCTTCGTTTTCGCGGATCGCCTGGAAGACCGCGCCGGTGGGCGAATTGACCAGGCGGCGGATAAACAGAAACGTCAATACGGCCAGCACGAGCGCCAGGTAGTAGAAACTGAGGCGGCTCTGCGTCGGGTCGAGCCACGCCGGCAGGTCGGTGATGGCGAACCCATCCTCGGCGCGGGTCAATTGCCAGCGTCCAAGGAAGATGAAGAACATCTCCGCCACCGCCAGCGTGAAGATGGCGAAGTAGACCCCCTTCAGGCGCAGCGTCACCAGGCCGATGAGCAAGCCGAGCAAGCCGCAGACGACAATCGCGGCGACCGCGCCGACGACGATGGCGAGGCCGGTATCCATCTCCGTGAATTCGAGCGCCAGGCCGAAGAGATAACTCGCCGTGCCGAAAAAGAGCGCATGGCCGAATGAGATCACGCCGGTGAAGCCGAAGAGCAGGTTGTAGCTCATCGTCAGGATCGCCAGGATGTAGACCTCGATCAGCACAGACTGCCAGCGCACCGATTCGCCGCGCATGATCATGCGGTCGCCGCGCGCGACGCCGTAAGGGCTGGAGTCGGTCAGCGCGCCGACGATGAACGGGAACAGGATCAACAGTGCCAGCAGCACCAGCAGCCAGCCATTGCCTTGCAGCCAACCGGTCTTTCGTGGAGTAACAGCCATGGTTTACCTCGCGTTGCCAAACAGGCCGCTGGGGCGCAGCAACAAAACCAGGATCAGCAGCAGCATCGGCGTGATGCTGGGCAGCGCGGCAAAGCTGGTGCCAATCGCGGCATCCTGGGCAACAGCGACCGCAAGGCCGACCATGACGCTGCCGATGGCCGTGCCTTCGTAGCTGCCCATTCCGCCGAGCACGACCACGGCGATTGCCTGGAGCAAGAAGATGTCGCCAATGGTTGTCGATGCACCCAGGAAGGGCGCGGCAACTGCACCGCCAAGCGCCGCAATCGCGCAGCCCAACGTGAACACCAGTGTGAACACCGTCTGTACGTTGATGCCGAGCGACTGCACCATCTCGCGATCTTCGACGCCAGCGCGGATGATGATGCCGATGCGCGAACGGCGCAGCAGCAGCGCGATCAGGATGATGAGGACGATGCCCATGCCAACGACAAACAATCGGTAGGTGCTGAAGCGCTGGCCGAACAGCTCAAAGAAGCTTTCACGCACGCCGAAGACTTCCGTCCAGCTATACGGCGTTGTCGTCCAGATGAACTTGATGATTTCGGCCATCACCAGCGCGACGCCGAACGTCAGCACAAGCTGGAATACCGGGCGCGCATACAGCGGGCGCAGCAAGCCGCGCTCCAGGATCACGCCTAACAGCGCGCCGACGATGACTGCGAGGATGACGGCGACCGGGAAGCGCAGGTTCGGGTCGGGGATCGCCTGCGTCAGATCGATCAGGCCACCGGCGTGCTGCGCATCGTAAGCGACGTATGCGCCGACCATGAAATATGCGCCCTGGGCGAAATTCAGGACATCCATCAGGCCGAAGACAATCGACAGGCCAGAGGCGACCAGGAACAGCAGCATCCCTTGAAACAGGCCGGATAGCAGCGTGATGCCGAAGTTGCCAAGGCTGTTCGAGTTGACAAAGGCGACCGCGATCAACCCGCCGATGATGACCAGGATCGCGATCAGTGAACTGCGGTTCGTGCGCGCCATCGTTATGCAACTCCCAGATAACGCTGAACGAGGGCCGCATCCTGAACCAGCGCGTCTATTTTGCCCGCAGCGGGGCTTTGCCCTTCTTCGATGATGACATACTGCTGTGCCAGGCGGCTAGCGACGCGGAAGTTCTGCTCCACCAGCAGCACGGAACTCGATTCCGCCAACCGGCTGATCGCCGCCATCAACTGCTCGATGATCACCGGGGCCAAGCCCTCGCTTGGCTCGTCAATCAAAAGCAGGCGGTTATCCGGTACGAGCGCCCGCGCGACCGCCAGCATCTGCTGCTGGCCGCCGGAGAGATTGCCGCCCGGCAGGTCGATCAGCCGTTTGAGATCCGGAAACAGCTCGAAGATGAAATCGGCCTTGCGCGCCAGGTCGCCGCGTTTACGCTCTGCAATACGCAGGTTCTCATGCACCGTCAGCTCACGAAAGATCGCGCGGTGTTCCGGCACATAGCCAATGCCAAGTTGAGCAATCGCATGGGGATGCTTGCCAGCGATATTCTTGCCATCGAACAGGATCTGGCCGCGCGCAGGCGGCGTCAGCCCCATGATGCTGCGCAGGGTCGTCGTTTTACCCGCCCCGTTGCGCCCCAGCAGCACCGTGATACTGCCGACTGGCACGCTGACACTGACCCCTTCAAGGATGTGAAACTGGCCGATGAAGGTGTGGATGTCGCGGACTTCCAGGATGCTATCGGTCATGTGTCGTCGCCTTTCGGCAGGTCGTAAAGCTCTCCCAGGTAGACATCCTGGACAGTCTCATCGGCTGCAATCTGTTTTGGCTCGCCTTCAGAGAGCACCAGCCCGTGATGCATGACGGTGATACGGTCGGAGATATTCATGACGACGTTCATGTTATGCTCGACCAGGACGACGGTCTTGTTGCCCTGCTTCTGAATGCGGTCGATGACGGCGATCAGTTCGGGCACTTGCTCCGAGGCCATGCCTGCCGTCGGTTCATCCAGCAGCAGCAGTTCCGGGTTGGAGACGAGGATCATGGCGAGTTCGAGCTTACGTTTGCCGCCGTGCGGGAGTGCATTGGCGGGCAAATGCGCGTCGTCACGCAAGCCGGTGAGTTCGAGTGCTTCGTGGGCGCGTGTGGCGTAATCTTCGAACGAGTCTGCCCGGCGTAGGAAACGGAAGCTATCGCGTCCCAAAGCCTGCGCCGCCAGACGGGCGTTCTCTAAGACGGTCAGGTTCGGAAATAGGTTCGTGATCTGAAACGAGCGCCCGATGCCCAGGTGGGCACGGCGGTACACGGGCAGCGTCGTGATGTCATGCCCTTTGTAGACGACCTGCCCGCGTGTTGGCTTGTAGCGCCCTGTGAGCAGGTTAAAGAGCGTCGTTTTGCCCGCACCGTTCGGGCCGATGATCGAATGCGTGCTGCCGCGCTCGATGCGAATGCTCACGTCATCGACGGCGACTAGTCCACCGAACACTTTGCGTAAATTGCTTGCTTCTAAGATCGCATCATTCATAGTCATCAGAACAGTCTATTCAACAGTGTAGTGGCAGAGGGGCGATGCAGAGCACCACCCCTCAAAATCAGACAGATTACTCCATTGCGCTGAGTTCGGCCATGAACGCTTCGTCCATCGGCAGACGCTCCGCCGCAACATCTTCCGCCAGCAGCACCGGCGGGATGATCTGGTTAGCGGGTACTTCCGCCAGCAGATCGTAGAACTTCTGATCCGGGTCATCCAGGTTGGCAAGGCGCGCAATGTACATCGGCACCAGTGCCTGATGATCGGATGGACGAATGGCATAGGTGCCCTTTGGCCCTTCGAACATCATGCCTTCCAGAACCGGGATCATGGCCGACGGCAGCGTGTCGCCACTGGTCGCTTCAACCGCCTGGACGAGCGCCTGGGCTGTCGCGAAACTGCATTCGGTGAACAGATCCGGCACGTCGTCATAGACGGCCTGGTGTTTCTCGACCATCCAGTCGTTGATCTCATTCTGTGGGAACGAGTAGTGGTAGACGATCCAGGAAATGTTGCCGATTGTGCTGGGGTCGCTGACGGCGACGATGTCATTCGAATTGAACGCCGCCACGACTGCCATTCTGTCCTGAACACCCAGCTCCGCGATCTGCTGGAATAGGGTCACCGAGCCATCACCGGCCCAGATCGGGAGGACAGCATCCGCGCCGCTGTCGAGCACCTGCTGCAGGTAGGGCGTGAAGTCGGTCGTTTCCAGCGGCGCGTAGATCGGGTCGCTGACGAAGGTGATGCCCGCGCTCGCCAGCACGCCCGCCGCGCCCGCCGACGCACGACCGAAGTCGTTATCGACTGCAAGGATGACGAAGTTCGTACCCAATTCCTGAGTCGCATAAGGCGCGAAGGCCAGGAAGTCCTGGAACGTGTTACGGCAAATGCGGAACGTGTTGACGTTGAAGCTCGGGCCGGTGATGGCGGGGGATGCCGCCGGGGCGACGAACAGCACCACGTCCGAATCGAGCGCGACCTGCTGGACGCCGGTCATGACGCCGGAGCTAGGTGCGCCGACCAGAAGCTCCACGCCTTCCTGCTCGATCAGTTCGCGCGCTTGGCTCGACGCCGTATCGGCGTTGCTGCCGTTATCGCGCACGATGACTTCGACCGGTCTCCCGGCAACTTCAACAGCGGCCAGCGCAGCGTCAAGGCTGTCGTACTCCGTCGGGTCAACACCGGCGGCGTACAGCAAACCGAGCTTAAAGCCGTTCTCCAATTCGATGCCGTAGATCGTCAGCGGGCCAGATTGATCGACCAGCAGACCGATCTTGAGCGGTTCCCCTTCCTGTGCCGCGACCACCATCGCGCTCGTGAGCAGGAAAGCCAGCAAAAGGACAAAAAGCATCTTCCGAATCATAGGACCTCCAGAGAAAACTCTTACCTTCTCATAAAAGCGAAAGCGGTCACGCGCCTTCGGGGGCGATGACAACGGCTTCACCTTCCACAACCAGAACGCCATCCTGATTCGTCACCGTGGTGCGAAAGGTGGCGATGCACTTGTCTTCCCGGTATTTGACCAGTTCGACCGTCGCGGTGACGGTATCGTCGATGAAGACCGGCGCTCTAAACTTCACTTCTTGCGCGAGATAGATCGTGCCCATGCCGGGAAAGTCATTGCCGAGCACGGCAGAGATCAGGCTCACCGTCAACATGCCGTGCGCAATCCGACGCTTGAACGGCGTTTGCGCGGCATAGGCCTCGTCTAGATGGATTGAGTTGGTGTCGCCGGACGCCTGTGCGAACGCGCGCACGTCGGCATCCGTGATCGTCTTGGTGCGACTGGCGGTCGCGCCGATGGTGAGGGTCATGCGTTTTCGTCCGTTGTCTCTACGGGTTCAGCCAGCATCACCCGCTTCAGGATTTTTCCGGCGGCGGAGATGGGCAAACTCTCGCGAAATTCGATGTAGCGGGGCACTTTGTAACCGGCAAGATGATGCTGCATGTGCGCGCGCAGCTCATCTTCGGTCAGCGCTGCGCCTTTGCGCACGACGACGAAGGCTTTGCCGACTTCGCCCCAGCGCGCGTCGGGCACGCCGACAACCGCGCACAGCTCGACAGCGGGGTGGCGATAGATCGCCTGCTCGATCTCGGCAGGGTAGATGTTCTCACCGCCGCTGATGAACATATCTTTCTTGCGGTCAACGATGGTGAAGTACTGCTGCTCATCCATTGATGCCAGATCGCCGGTGTGAAACCAGCCTTCTGCATCGACGCCTTCCGCGCTGGCCACCGGGTCGTTGAAATAACCGGAACACATCGACGGACCGCGCAGCACCAGTTCGCCGACCTGGCCGGGCGGCAGCGGCTGGTTGTGCTCGTCCACGATGCGCGCATCGACGAAGAAATTCGGGCGGCCAATGCTGCCTGCCTTGCGAATCGCATCCTCCGGCGCGAGCGCGAACACGCCTGGCCCGAACTCCGACATGCCGAAGCCCTGCTTGAAGACGACGCCTTTCTCGCGCTGGAACTGCTCGACCAACGACACCGGCAGCGGCGAGCCACCGCTGGTGCAAAAGCGCAGATTGCTCAGATCGGTATCGTGCCAATTGGGCGCGCTCGTCATCATCTGGTAGGTCGTCGGCACACCAGCATAGACCGTCGCTGCATATTCTTCCAGCAGTGTCAGCACCTGCTCGGCGTCGAATTTGCGCGTCAGCACGACCGTGCCGCCCAGAATCAGCAGCGGCGTGGTGTACACCAGCAGGCCGCCCGTGTGAAACAGCGGGAAGGTATTGACCGTCACGTCACCATGTTGCAGATCGTGGATGATGGTGTTGAGCGTATTCCAGCCGATCATGCGGTGGCTGATCTGCGCGGCCTTGGGCAGGCCGGTCGTACCCCCGGTGAAGATCAGACAGGCGATATCTTCGTCGGTCAGGCTCTCGGTCGTCACCGGGCGCAGCACCGAGTCGGTCAGCGTCTTTTCGAAATAGCGGCTGCCGGCAGTGCCTGTGCCTTCGATGTGCAGCAAGTGTTCGACACAGTTCGTTTCGGCGACGATCTGCCCGACCGTGTCTTTGAATTCATCCGAATAGATCAGGACTTTCGGCGACGTTGTTTCGATGAGCTGCGCCAGTTCGCGCCAGTGCAGCCGCCAGTTCAGCCCGGCCAGAATCGCGCCGAGTTTGCCGCAGGCGAAGAAGGTGTCGAGAAATTCGACGCCGTTATGCGCCAGAACGGCGACACGGTCGCCCTTTTCGATGCCTGCGCCATCGCGCAGCCAGTTCGCCAGCCGGTTCGCGCGGTTGTTCAACTCGGCATAGGTGAACGTCCGGTGCGGAATCCGCCCTGCATCCACCACAGCTAGGCTGTCCGGGGTGTAGAGTGCGCGTCGTCCCAAGTAATCGCCTACGTACATGGTCTGCAAGTTCTCATTCTAATCGGATCGCGGTTGTAGCTTTCATCTCGTTCAACACCAGGTTCGTTTCAACCCGTTCGATGCCTGGCATCGTCATCAGGTGATCGCGAATCAGTTGGTCAAGCGCTTTGTTATCCGGCGCGACGACTTTCAACATCAGGTCGAAGCTGCCAGCAGTGTGATAGCACTCCAACACCTCCGGCAGTTCACAGACCGATGCGCGGAATTGTTCCAACTGCTCGCGCGTATGTGGCTGAATGCTGACGCGGATGAAACAGAGTACATCGTAGCCAGCCTCCTCACGGTTGATCAGGGCGACGTAACGTTCGATCATCCCGGCGCGTTCCAGCCGCTTGATGCGCTGGTACACCGCTGGCGACGAGAGATGAATCTTGCGCCCCAGGTCTGCCACACTGATCCGTCCGTTCACCTGCAATTCCTCTAGAATGGCGCGATCCAGTTGATCAAATGCGCCCTTGAATACCGATTTCGCCATAACACCGTTTCCCACCCGCCGGACATTCCGGGTGGATTATCCCGCCGTTAGGTGCGCATGGAAAATACTGTTGAATACGTCCGGCTTTTCGATGTACGGCGAATGACCTGTATCTTCCATGACGACCTCTTTGTAGTCGCCGCCGTTGGCTTTGTACTCTTCCAGTACCGCGCGTGTCTGACCAACCATCGGCTGCGACGGATAGGCCTCTGCACCAGGCCAGCCGGGCACTGCGCCCAGCGCGCCCAGCGTCCCCATGTCGAACAGCGACTGATCGCTGACGATCTGGTCGTGGCTGCCGCGCACCCAGAGCACCGCTGGCTTGGGGTTGATGCGATACAGCCGCGTTACGTCACCGGTATAGATCGGTGAAAGCGCGTTCGCCGGGCCGAATTTGCCTGGGGCGAGGTTCGGCCAATGCGGCGACGGCACTGCATCGCCGGGGTACTCCTGCGCGCCGATGTGCTCCGAAAGCAGCGACGACAGCAGCTCTTCTTCGCGCGCTGGTTTGAAGGGCGGCTTCCAGTAGAAGCTGTTCATGACGATGCGCGGCGAGGCTTGCGGGTTATCGGCGCTCCGGTCGCCCTCGGCGATGGCCTTGGTGAACAGTGGGTTGACGATGCCGCCGCCGGAACCTGCGCCGTCCGGGTTACACAGCTCACCGTGAATGCCCTTGGTGCCGCCAAAGCCATAGGGCGAACCGGGGCACACCTGCGTCACAGTCAGGATACGTTCGGGATGATCGATCATCATCTGCCAGATGACCGAGCCGCCCATCGAATGGCCGACGAGATGCGCTTTCTGGAGGCCCAGAGTGTCGAGCAAGGCGAAAGCATCGTCGCTCAAATCGCCCATGCCGCGCGTGGCGTCGATCTTCTTGCTGCGCTCGGCGTCGCCATAGCCGCGCTGATCCGGCGCGATGCCGCGATACCCCATGGGCAAGCCGAGCATGATCTCTTCCCAGTAGGTGGCCGAGGAGGCGTTGCCATGCACAAACAGCACCGGAATGCCATCTTCGGGGCCACTGAACAGCACGCGCGTGGTGATGCGCGGGCTGGTGATCATCTTGGCGCTGATGCCGGGCATTGTCGGGATACTCATGTTGAAAAACTCCTGTAAGAAACCACTACTTCTGGACAAACGTGGTGCGCAGTTCGCGCTTGAGCACTTTGCCCGCCGCATTGCGCGGCAGGATGTCGATGAATTTCACTGCTTTGGGCACTTTGAATTTCGCCAGATTCGCTTTGCAGTGATCGATGATGGTTTCAGGGGCTAACTCGCAGCCCGGTTTGATAACGACAATCGCCATGCCGCTTTCGCCCCAACGCTCATCGGGCACGCCGATCACGGCTGCTTCTGCCACTTCCGGCAGTTGGTAGATGACCTGCTCGACCTCCGCCGGGTAGACGTTTTCGCCGCCGCTGATGTACATGTCTTTGTAGCGGTCAACAATGTAGATGCAGCCTTCCTCGTCCACGGTGCCCGCATCGCCGGAGTGCAGCCAGCGGTTGCCGTGCTCGTCGAAGCTGAAACTGCTCTCGTTGGCGTCAGGCCTCTGCCAGTAGCCGGGCGTGATGTTGGGGCCGCTGATGACGACCTCGCCGATCTGCCCTGGCGCGACATCGCGCAGTTCGTCATCGACTACGCGCACGCGGGTATGCAGCAGCGGCTTACCGACTGAGGTCGGTTTTTTCAGCGCGCGCCGCTTGTCGATCAAGAACACGGTCGGGCTGGTTTCGGTCATGCCGAAGCCCAGCTGGATGATGATGCCGCGGCGAGCATACTGCTCCAATGTGGCGACCGGCATCGGCGCGCCGCCGCAGCCCCACGAATGGATGTGATCGAGGTTGGTGCTGTCGAAAGCGGGGTTCTGGGCCATGAACTGATAGCTGGCGGGCACGCCGAAAAAGTGCGTCGCGCCCAGCGCCGGGTCGCTCAGGGTTTGCAGGGCAAGTGCCGGCTCATACTGGCGCGCGATGATATTCGTGCCACCCAGGTGCAAGATCGGGTTGGCGTATAAGTTCAGCCCACCGGTGTGGAAGGTCGGCAGCACACAGTAGAAAACGCTGTCGTGATTCAACCCGGCTGGCGTCGAGATGTTGATCGCGTTCCAGAGAGTCATGCCGTGGGTGATGAGCACGCCTTTGGGATGCCCGGTCGTCCCGGCGGTGTACATGATCGTCAGCGGCGTGTCGTGCGTCGTCTGCGGGTTCATGACGACGCGCGCATCAGTCGAGGTGATGGCATCCTCGTAGGCAGGGTATGAGTCAGCGGGCGGCTGGCCCAGATCCAGGCGCAGGAAGTGCCGCAGCGGCGAATGTGTCAAGCCGGGAATGCGGTCGGCGAACTCAGCATCGTAGACGAGGCCGACCGGTTCGGAATCGTTGAGGATAAAGAGCAGTTCCGGCTCGGCCAGCCGCCAGTTGAGTGGCAGCATGAATGCGCCGAGCTTGATGCAGGCGAACTCGAACTCGAAATAGTCGGTCGAATTCTTGGCGAGGATCGCCAGCCTGTCTCCCGCCTTGACGCCCCATTCATCACGCAGATAACCGGCCAGCCGCGCTGCCCGGTCGTTGAATTTGCCGTAAGTGAAGCGCCGTCCCGTGCCCTGGTCGATCATCGCCAGCTTTTCCGGCGTGCGGTCGGCGTGGAAAGCGATCCAATCAGAAGCGAGAATCATGGCTGCTTACCCCCACCTCACGGCGACGGCGCTCCAGGTGTAGCCAGTGCCCGCGCCCGCCAGGACGATCAGGTCGCCCGGCTTGATCTTGCCCTGCGCCAACCCCAGCTCAATCGCAAGCACCTGATCGACGCTCTGGACGTGGCCGTAGTTTTCCAGGTAGACCGATTGCTCCGCTGTCAGGCCGACAGCTTCCAGGATTTGCAGGTAGAACGAGCGCTTCATGTGGGTGATGCCGAGGAAGCGCACGTCCTCCAGCGTCGCGCCGCCCTGCTCGACCGCCTCGCGGATGACGCGGATGAAATTGGGCAGCGAGACTTCGCCCAGCCGCTCGGCCATGTAGTCGCCATCGGTCACGTCGAGCCGCCCGCGCAGCTCACCGACAACCGGTTCGCCGTCGCCAATCGCCGCCTCGGTCAGCAGCACCGTCTCGGACAGGCTGCCGTCGGTGATGGCCGACGCGCCCAGGATCGTGTTCTTCATTGCGCCGCGCTGGAGCAGCATTGCCCCGCCGCCCGCGCCGAAGTTGAACATGAAACGCGAGCGCTCGTTGCGAAAGTTGATCAGGTCGTTTTCGCGGCTGCCCGCTGCCAACAGCACGTATTCCAGGCGCGGATCGGCCAGCATCATCGCGCGCGCCGTGTTCATCGCAATCGGCGCACCCGCACACAGGGCGTACATCTCGAAGGCATAGGCGTTGGTCGCGCCAATCTCATACATGATCTTCGATGCGGCGTTCCAAACGAGATGATCTTTGTGTTCGCTGCCGTGAGAGATGACGAGGCCGATTTGTTCGGGGGAGATGCCCGCCTGCGCGATCGCCTTTGTGGAGGCTTCGGCGGCCATGAACGTGACTGTCTCGGCATCCCCGGCGACGTGGCGCTGGACGATGCCCATCTTTTCGCGCAGGATCGCCTCAGGAATGCCAGACAGCGACGCTAGCTCCGCCGCGGTTTGGACTCTGGAGGGGAAGTAAGTACCTATTCCCGCAATGCCAACAGACAATGTCATTTGACAAGAACTTATATCAGCAGACGATATTGTTGTTGCTCATTATGGACGGGTCGAATCCAGCCTCAAATGGAAAAGAACGAATCAATGCTGTGAGCGCAGATGTGCAAATGATTCTTTTCGACAGGCCTGGATGTGCGGCTGTCGATAGGAGGACAAGCGGCGCGCGCTGGTATCGATCCCGCCCTTAAAAGCGTTAGCCAATGGGCGAATCGATGGCGCGGGAGCAGGCAGCAACCAGTCGAGCAACGACCTGGTGGACTGCCGCATCCACGCTGGCTGTTAAGGCATCCTTGTAGCCAAAATCCTCACCGCAGATGGTGTAGAGCCAGGCTTCCGGCGCGTGTCCATACAGCGCGAGCGCGGCGGAGAGGAGCGTCTCCGGTATCAGATCGTGGGTGAACAGGTCTGCGCCCGTTGGCACGAGCGAGCGCAGACGGATTTCGCCCGCCGCGCCACCATATTCTGCATCGATGAAAACGGCGGTGGTGGCGCGGGCGAGCGGCTCGCTCATTTCGAGCGTCAACTGGTGGCAGGCGATGACCTCTACGGTGTCGCCCGCCAGCGCGTCCGCTAACAACAGCGCGGCCTCTTGCCCTGCGCCGTCGTCGCCGCGAAGCGTGTTGCCAATGCCGATGATGAGCGTGCCCATAATTGTGCGTAACCAGACCTATCTTCTCACCGTGTCGATGACTTCGCCATCCGGCGCGACCAGATTGATTTCCAGCGGCATTTGCCCGACGGCGTGGGTCGAACAGCTCAGGCACGGGTCATAGGCGCGGATGACCGCCTCGACACGGTTAAGCATACTCTCTTGCAGGTGCGCGCCGTTGACAAAGCGCTTGGCAACCTGCAAGACGCCGCGATCCATCGCCAGGCTGTTGTGCCCGGTCGCAATGATCAGGTTGGCGTAGGTGATCAGGCCATCCTCGTTGATGCGGTAATGATGGATTAGAGTGCCGCGCGGCGCTTCGCTGACGCCGACACCTTCCTCGGCATTGGGTTTGGCCTCGGCGCGCACGTGCTTGCTCAGAATGTCAGGTTCGTGCAGAAGCTGCTCCGTCCGCTCCAGGCAGTAGAGGATCTCGATCAGACGGGCATAGTGATAGTGGAACGAACTTTGCCGGTCGAGCTTCTTGAAGCCCTCGAAGGCTGCATCCGCCAGCCGTGTGCCGGGATGCCCGACGATGTTCAGGCGCGCCAACGGCCCCACACGATAGATGCCGCTAGGGTAGCCAATGGGCTTGTAATAGGGCGATTTCAGGTAGCTGAATGGCTCGACCTTCTCGCCGATGATTTCCGCGTACTCTTCGGCGGGACGACGATCCTCAAGCACCGCGCCATTTGAAGCGACGACGCGCAGATCGCCGCCGTACATCGCGAGTGTGTTGCGTGGGCTAACCAGCCCCATGAAGAGCGTCGGGAAGTTCGCAAAGCTCTCGATTTCGTCCTTGAAGCGCTCGACCTCCTCGGCATACCATTCGTAGGTCGTCCAGGCGAGACCGATGGCTTCCGGCAGCATCGCCAGAATCCGGTCGCGCTTTTCCTCTGTCAGTGGCTCACTGACGCCGCCCGGCACGATCCAGGATGGATGGACGCGCTTGCCGCCCAGAAGCTCAATGATCTGCTGGCCGGTCTGACGCAGTTTGACGCCGCCGCGTACCAGTTCGGGATTGACGTTCATTAGCCCGAAGATGTTGCGCTGTGCCGGGTCGGCATCCATGCCCAGCAGGAGATCCGGCGCGGACAGATAGAAGAAGCTGAGGGCGTGAGACTGCGCGATTTGCGCAAGATTCATGATTTTGCGTAGCTTGGTCGCTGTTGGCGGAATGCGCACTGCCAGCAAGCCATCACACGCTTTCGCTGATGCAAGCAGGTGGCTGACCGGACAAATGCCGCAGGTACGCGCCGTCAGCGAGGGCATTTCATGGAAGGGGCGGCCTTCGACAAATTTCTCGAAGCCGCGCATCTGAGTGACGTGGAAATGTGCGTCTGTCACTTTTCCGGCGTCATCGAGCTGGATAGTGATCTTCGAGTGTCCTTCGATGCGAGTGACAGGGTCGATGGTGATGGTATTGGTCATGGTTTATCCTCTGGCGCACGACAGCCAGCCAGACTTGCATGGGAAAACTGGCTGCTGAACGTCGGTCGCCGGTTGATCACTTTCCAAAGCGTGTCAATGAACTCAGATCCGGAGCTTGCCCTGCAAGCAATTGGGTGATGACATAGTAGATGGCGTCCGCCGGCGGCGGGCACCCCGGCACGAACAGATCGACGGGAACGACGACATGCACCGGCAGTACGGTGGGCAGCAGCGGCGGCACAACCTGATCAGGAATGCCCGGATTGAGCAGCCCTTCTTCCAGGTAAGCGCGTTCGAGCACCGCCTGCGCGCCAATCGCATTGCGCATGGAAGGAACGTTGCCGTTAACGGCGCAGTCGCCGAGCGCGATCAGCAGGTTGGTGCGTTCGCGAATCCGCTGGATCTTCTCCATGTCTTCTTCGCTGCTGACGGCCCCTTCCACCAGTGTCAGATCGACATCAGGAGGAAACTCCTTGTGATCGACCAGTGGGCTGTACACCAGGTCGATCTTGTCGGCCAGCGCCAACAACCGCTCGTCAATGTCCAGAAACGACATGTGGCAGCCAGAGCAGCCATCCAGCCACACAGTTGCCATACGCACTTTGTTCACGACTGCCTCCCGCGCATTGCAACCAGATACTGGACGAACTCGCTCTGTTTCATCATTTCACCCGCGCTCTTGCCTTTGGCGAACAGGGCACCGGTTGGGCACACCTGGACGCACTTGCCGCAGCTCGTGCAGGTATCCGAGTCACCCCACGGCGTTCTGAAATCGGTGATGACACGCGCCTCGATGCCACGCGCGCCAACATCCCACGTATGCGCGCCTTCAACCTCATCGCAGACCCGGACACAGCGAGCGCACAAAATGCAGCGGTTATGATCGATGCCGAACAACTCGTGCGAGGCATCGACCGTGCGATTGGGGTAGAGATAAGGCACGCCGATGTGATCGACACCCAGAGCGACTGCTGCATCCTGAAGCTGGCAGTGCCCGTTAGAGACGCAGACGGAGCAGATGTGGTTGCCCTCGGCGAAGAGCATTTCGATGATCATGCGGCGATAGTGCGTCAGGCGTTCCGATTGTGTGGAAACTTCCATGCCTTCGCTGACGCGCGTGGCACACGCGGGCAGCAGTTTGGATGAGCCTTTGACTTCCACCAGGCAGAGGCGACACGCGCCGGCGATAGACAAGCCCTCCAGGTAGCACAGCGTTGGAATGACGATGCCGTTTTCACGCGCGATCTCCAGGATCGTTTCGTCGTCGCGCCCGCTGACATCTCTATCGTCGATTTTGAGTGTGACGACGCTCATGCGCTCACCTCCTGTTGTACATGTTTATGCACCGGGCAGACACCGGCTGGGCAGCGTTTTTCGACAATGTGGGCGATGTACTCATCGCGGAAGTAACGGAGCGTGCTCATGACCGGATTGGGCGCGCCCTGGCCAAGACCACAGAGGCTGGTGGTGCGCACCATGTCACAGAGCGTTTCGAGCAGCGCCAGGTCATTGAGCGTTGCGTCGCCATGGACGATCTTGGTCAGCAATTGATACATCTGTGCGGTGCCGACACGACAGGGCACACATTTGCCGCACGATTCGCTCATGCAGAATTCCATGAAGTAGCGCGCGACATCGACCATGCACGACGTTTCATCCATGACGATCATGCCGCCCGACCCCATGAATGACCCCAGGTTGAGCAGCGACTCGTAATCGACCGGCACGTCCAGATAATCACTGGGGATGCAACCGCCGGAAGGTCCACCGGTTTGTACGGCTTTATAGGCCTTGCCGTCGGGAATGCCGCCGCCGATCTCAAAAACGATCTCACGTAGGGTTGTGCCCATCGGGACTTCGATCAGGCCTGCCCGCGCAATGCGCCCGCTGAGCGCGAATACCTTCGTACCTTTGCTCTTTTCGGTGCCGATGCTGGCGAACCACTCCGCGCCGTTGCGCAGAATGGGCGCGACGTTGGCGAACGTCTCGACATTGTTGATCAGCGTTGGACAGCCGAACAAACCATGCTCCGCCGGATAGGGTGGACGCGGGCGGGGATTGCCACGGCGGCCTTCGATGCTGGCGATGAGCGCAGTTTCCTCACCGCAAACGAATGCTCCCGCGCCTAGACGCACGTCAATATCGAACGAGAACGGCGTCCCGGCAATATTCTTGCCGAGATAATTGTGCTTCTCCATCTGGCGAATGGCGTTCTTGAGACGCTGCACGGCGAGCGGGTATTCGGCGCGCACGTAAATGAACCCCTGGCTCGCGCCGATGGCATAGGCGGCAATCGTCATCCCTTCCAGGACTTTGAACGGGTAGGCTTCCATGACATTGCGATCCATGAATGCGCCCGGATCACCCTCGTCGCCATTGCAAATCACATATTTGGGCGACCCTTGCGCTTTGGCAACCGTCTGCCATTTCAGGCCGGTCGGGTAGCCCGCGCCGCCCCGTCCCCGCAGCCCGCTGCGGCTGAGCTGGTCGATCACTTCCGGCGGTGTCATTTCCGTCAGGACGTGATTGAGAGCAGCAAAGCCGTCAATCTTGAAGTAATCGTCAAGCTGTTCGGGGTCAATCTCGTGGTTGTGCTCCAGAACGATATTCTGTTCCGGTATGTAGAGCGGCCTTTCCTCAATCATGGTGAGTCCACTCCTCGACTTTGGCTGTCAATGCTTCTGGCGAAGCCATGCCATTGACCTCACCATCGAGCACGACCACCGGGGCCAGGCCGCAAGCGCCCATACACCGCGCTGACAGCAGGGAAACCTTCTTATCCGGTGTTGTCTCGCCAGGCTTGACGCCGGTGAGCAACTGCAATTGCTCCAGCACTTCGGCAGCACCCTTGATGTAACAAGCGGTGCCCAGGCAAACGACACACGTGTGTTCGCCCTGTGGCTTGAGCATAAAGTAGTTGTAGAAAGTCGCTGCTCCATAGACACGGCTTGGCGGTAGCTGCAAGCCGCGGGCGACGAAACGCATGGCTTCGTCGTCTACATAGCCGAATGCTTCCTGCACGCTGTGCAGCGTTTCGATCAGTGCATCCGGACGAAAACCATGACGACGCATCGTAGCCGTTACAATTCGCCAGCGTTTGTCGTCTGAAGGTGGCGTAGGCTTGGTAGAAATAGGCTGCATGATGCCCCTTTTCTGAAAAGCGATGCATGACAATCTGGGGGTGCATACAAGACACCTTTTCTACGATATGCTCTTTGCTTGCAAGCGTAATCTGCTAAAGCTCGGCTTTATTTGTGAAGAATGTCACAAATAAAACTTCGGTGACAGACTGCGCAGAAGTGAATTGCATTCTTCACTGGTTGGTAAGATGTGCTAACCTGATGATCGACAAGATAAAGAAACCAAAGGTAAGGGGCGCAAGATGCGCGATTTGCGAGAATATCGCCGCGACTTTCCGATTTTGCAGGCAACGGTACACGATAAGCCACTGATCTACCTGGACAATGCAGCGACTTCACAGAAACCGCTGCCCGTTCTGGAGACATTGGATACCTACTACCGCACTTACAATGCCAATGTTCATCGTGGCCTGCACGCGCTCAGCGAGCGCGCAACTGCGGCCTACGAGGCGGCACGGCGCAAGGTTGCGGCCTTCATCAACGCGCCCCAGCCGCAGGGCGTGATCTTTACACGCAATACCACTGAGTCGATCAATCTGGTGGCGCAGGCCTGGGGGCGCAAGTTCCTGACCGCCGGTGACGTTGTCTTGCTGACTGAAATGGAACATCACAGCAACATCGTGCCCTGGCAACTCTTGAGCCAGCAGATCGGCTTTCAAATCCGCTATCTTGTGGTGCGCGAGGATGGCACGCTCGATTTGAGCAATCTCGACCGGATGCTCGATGGCGTCAAACTCATGGGGCTGACCCATATTTCGAACGTCGTCGGCACGATCAATCCGATAGCACAGATTGTTGATGCTGCCCACCGTGCCGGCGCGGTCGTTCTGATCGATGGCGCACAGGCGACGCTGCACATCCCGGTCGATGTCCAGGCGCTCAAGTGCGATTTCTATGCCTTCAGCGGTCACAAAACCTGCGGCCCGACCGGGATCGGCGTGCTCTGGGGTCGTGTGGATCTGCTCGAAGCGATGGACCCGTTCCTTGGTGGTGGCGAGATGATCGAGTCGGTCACGCTGGAAAAAACCACCTACGCGCCGCCGCCAAACAAATTCGAGGCCGGGACACCCGCTATCGCAGAAGCTATCGCGCTCGGCGCTGCCATCGATTATTTGACCGGCATCGGCATGGAACGCATCGCCGAATATGATGAAATGCTCTCCAGCTACGCATTGGAGCGGCTTGGCAGCGTGCCGGGGGTGCGTGTCCTGGGCAGCGCGCCGCAGCGCAGCAGTGCCTTTGCCTTCACGGTCGAGGGCATCCACCCGCATGATCTGTCGTCTTTGCTCGATACGCATGGTGTGGCTGTGCGCGCCGGGCATCATTGTGCTCAGCCATTAGGCAGGCGTCTTGGTGTGCCTGCGAGCGCCCGCGCCAGCACCGCGTTCTACAATATCCCCGAAGAAATCGATGCACTGGTCGATGCTCTCCATGAAGTGAAAAAGGTGTTTGGTTATGTCCGCCCGTGATCTGTATCAGGAACTCATTCTCGACCACGCCCGCAGCCCACAGAACTTCGGCGCACTGGAACAGGCGACCGCGCACAGTCATCGCGAAAACATCTCGTGCGGCGATACGATTGACCTCTATCTGCTGGTAGAACATGACCGGATCGTTGACGTGCGTTTCGAGGGGCAAGGTTGTGCCTTGAGCACGGCATCGGCATCGATGATGACCGAGGCGATTAAAGGCAAGTCGTTATCCGAAGTCCAGCAGCTTACGGATCATTTTCGCACCTACATTTCCGGCGAGGCGGATACGCTCGATGAGGCGCTGGAAGATTTCGAGGCGTTTCAGGGCGTGCGCCAGCTTCCGGCACGAGTCAAATGTGTTACGCTGCCGTGGGTGACACTGGCCGATTTACTCACGCAGAAGCCGGATTGACGTGATGCGAATGCTTGCCGTTGACTAATCAGCGGTCAGAAGCAGCGAATACAATTAAATATCCACAACGTTTTTGTCTTGTCGCCCGGTATAATGAGGTTGTGTATCCCATCGTAAAAAGGCAATGCAGCGGATGCTTGATCTCATTGACAAGAGAATCCTTAAACGCTATCACGTTAGAGAAGAGATCGCTAAAGGCGCTTCATCCATCATCTACCGGGCTTCTGATCGGGAGCAACATCGGGATGTAGCACTGAAATTCCTGGATGCGGGTTATTCAGATCCGGACGAATTTCACCAGTTTGTCGTTCAGGCGACTCGCCCCTTCCTTGACTTGAATCACGACAATGTCGCCGCCTACTATGGCGTCGAGCGTTATCTTGACCGCACTTTCATTGTGATGCAGTACGTCGAAGGCGCGTCGTTGCGCAGCCTGGTCGAGGAACATCCCGGCGGTATGCCTCTGCCTCAGGCGGTGCATCTTCTTGAACAGATCTCCAGCGGCCTGCGCTATTTGCACGGGCAAGGTTTGGCACATCAAGATGTCCGCCCGGCCAATGTCCTTGTCACGCCATCCGGTCATGCCTACCTGATCGACATGCAACTGGTGACGACAGCGCGCCTCACACCTGGTCGCCGCCTGGATATGGCGGGTGCGGCAGCGTATCTCGCGCCGGAACGGTGGGAGAATCTGAATCTGCCGGGCGATTATCGCGCCGACATCTACTCGCTCGGCATTTCAGCCTTCGAGATGCTTTGCGGTCAGCGGCCTTATCGCGGCGAAAAAGATGATGCCAGCGGCGAGAAAAGCATGACTCGCCGTATGCAGTTGGAACATTTCAATGAGCCGCTGCCGTCTGCGCGCACATTCCGCAGCACGCTTCCTCTAGAAGTTGATACAGTGCTGGCAAAGGCGACTGAAAAGAAGCCGGAAAAGCGCTACCAGGATGCCACGCAGTTCGTCTACGATTTGAAGAACGTCGTCAACACCGCTATCGCCGAGGTTGCTGACGAAGAAAACCTCTCGCTGGAATCGTCGTATACGCCAGTGCCGCCGCCCAAACAGAGACGACGAACGCCGCGCCGCTACTGGGTTGGCGCGGTTCTGGTGCTCCTGGCTATCGCGGGCATTGGTATCTCCATTTTGGTAGGCATGGGAGAGACAGTGCCCGATGTCGATACGACCAGGCTGATTGAAGTAACCGCTGCGGATGAAACGGCGCAAGCGGTAGCACCTACCGATGTCGTCGCTTCGGCAACGAGCACATCTGAGGCAAGCGCGACGGCTGAGGCTTCCGAGACAGCGGCATCCACGCCGACGGAAGTGCCTAGCGACACGCCTACCCTGACGGTGACACCCGCCGAGTCCGTCACCCCATCAGTTGTGCCGTCGATTACGCCGACTCCGGTCGTCATCAATTCAACCATCGCTGCCGCGCCCGGAACGTTTGTCAATTTGCGTACCGGCCCCGGTGAGCAATTTGGGCGTGTGGACGTGCTCCCGGCGGACAGCGCCGTTGCAGTCGATGGCAAATCCGCCGACGGATTGTGGGTGCGGCTGCGCGAGCCGCTGCCGGGCGTCCAGTTCGCCTGGATCTCAAGTGATCTCGTTCGTCTTTCGGATGAACAGCGTGCGCGGCTTCAGGAAGTGACATCCAATCCAAATATCCGCCTGGGAACCAGCGGCGGCAGTTAGCCGGAATAACAAAATCTGGCTTTAGCTGATTTTAAGGCTGTGGGTGTAAGACTCGTTAGAGTTTCAAACTTGCAAACAAAAGCGAGAGCATGAGAAACATGAACCGCAAACTGTCAGTCTTGTCTCTGATTATTCTTTGCGTCTTGCTGGTCGGCAGCGTCGGCACACAGCCAGCGCAGGCGCAGATTCCGACAACGAATGCCATCACCGTCGGTGGCGTCGGCATGGTGGTTGCAGACCCAGACACGGCATTCTTTGACGTGAGCGTGGAACGGGTCAGCACGGAACTGAACGACGCTTTCTCGGCGGGCAACCAGATTGTCGAAGATATTCGCACCACGCTGAATCGGCTGGGCGTCGCCCGAAGCGACATTCGTGTCCAGGCCATATCGATCACGCCCCAGGATCGCATCGACGCCAGAATCGGGCCGACGGGTGAATTTCTCTATCGTGTGCGCCACACCTTACGGGTAACGGTACGTGATCTGACGGCGAGCGATACCCTCATCAGCGCCGCGCTGGAATCGGGCGCGAACGATGTCTCGAATTACACGCTTGGCGTCGTTGACCTCAAGGCGCTTGAGTTGGAAGCACGCGCACTCGCGATTCAGGATGCGAACGACCGCGCTCAGCAGTTCGTCACCTCTCTCGGTGTGCGCCTGGGTGCCGTCCAGTATATCAATGAAATCGGCGTAACCAGCGGCTTTGGCGCGATGCCCGATAACATGGCGGATAGCACCGGACGTTTTACCGTGACCGTGCAAGTTCAGATTACGTACCTGCTGCGGCGATAGACCGGAAGGGGGAGAATAGGCAGTGGCTAAAGAGCAAGTCAAACTCGTTGTCGTCTTGCCAGTAGGTCCTATTGGGTCGGGCTATACGTTGGAGCAGTTGGAGGACACGATTGAGAGCATCCTCCACTACACCACACCCAGTCGCAAGATCATCATTCAGGACAATTCACGCCCGCTGAACGTTGGCGCGAAGCTGATCGATAAGTTTGGAGACGAGATCATCGTCATCCGCAGCCCGCAAAACTACGGACTGTTTGGCGGCCTTTACAAAGCCGAGTCTATCGCTTTTCTGAGCGTGCTGTCCTTC
Source organism: Anaerolineae bacterium (assembly GCA_023382675.1). Lineage (GTDB taxonomy): Bacteria > Chloroflexota > Anaerolineae > Aggregatilineales > Phototrophicaceae > Flexifilum. The sequence goes on along the minus strand of JAHDWN010000038.1, from coordinate 7,753 downwards.
TTCGACTTCAAGCTGCTCATCCGCATGGATATTGATGCTTTGTGGGTTGGGCACGGCTTGGAAGACGAGGCAATCGCCTATCTGGCGGATCATCCTAACGTCGGCATGTTGGGCGATTTCCCGCACAGCGAGCAGGGCTACGATTGGCCGCGTCAGTTGATCAAACGCCAACTCAGCCCCATCGGTTGGCTCACCAGACCTGGCCGCCACGCTATGCTCAAACGGTTGGTCGATGCAGCGCAGTCGAAGGGCTACAAGCTGGGTGAGCACGTTATCGGCGGCGCGTCGATTCTCAGCCCGCTGTTCATCCAGAAGCTGAATGAGCAGGGATGGCTGCTGCGGGACGAGATCTACCGTCTGAAGCTTCAAGAAGATCATCTGTTCAGCCTGCTCTGCCGGGCGGTGGGCATGGAGATCGGTGATTTCGGCTCTGAAGGCAAGCCGATGTCGATTGGGTGGCGCGGGCTGTATGAATCGCCGGAAACGTTGCTTGCACAGGGCAAGAAACTGGTGCATTCGACCCGTTTCTATAAGGATATGAACGAAGATCGCATCCGCGCCTTTTACCGGGAGCGCCGGGAAAGGGAACAGGCCCTCAAGCGCGAACCGGTTTAGCCATTTGCCTGTCTTGAGTAGCAAAAAACGAGCAGAGCCTATCAGGTGCTGCTCGTTTCATGAATCGTCGGGCTGGTAAATGCGAGTCGTCTAGCCAGAGGTCGATTCGCGCGGGTCACGGTTGCGTACGTCGCCGACGATACGTGCGGGCACGCCGACCGCGATGGCGTAATCCGGCACGTCTTTCGTCACCACTGCGCCTGCGCCGATCAACGCATTCTCACCCACCGTCACGCCGCCGACGATGGTCGCATTGCTGCCGATGGAGGCACGGCGCTTGATGACCGTCTTGACCAGCGTCCAGTCCTCCACCGATTGCATTGATCCGTCAGGATTGGTCGAACGGGGAAACAGATCGTTGATGAACATTACCCCGTGCCCGACGAAGACTTCATCCTCAATGCTAACGCCCTCACAGATAAAGCTGTGCGACTGGATCTTGCAATTCTTGCCGATCTCAACACCCCCCTGGATTTCAACAAAGGGGCCGACAGTCGTCTTGTCCCCAAGACTGCATCCATATATGTTGACCATATCGGGGTGGAAGATGCGCACGCCTTCTCCGAGTTTGACACTTTGCGCGACAGGCATTGGTTTTTTCCTCTTTCTTTAGGGGCTATCCACGTTGAAGAGCGTTGTGTAAGGTGTAACTCTCATCACGCCTATTTTAGGGGCTTTATTCCATAAACGAACCTTAATCCACCTGCAATGATGCAGGCAGATCGTTACATCTTTCACATTCTCTATTACGAATTTAGGTGGTTTGCCCGAAATCTGAATAAATTGTGAAGGATTTATGGTTTTAGCACGATGAAAGGCGGGCTTCGTATCCTAACTTGCATACGCCGCGCCAGGCGATGTGCGGCAGCATGACGGAAGAGAGGCCAAGATGATTAACCCCAACGTTTGGAAAGCAGTACGCAAGAATCAAGATGGTAACGGCAAGGCAGAAGTCACGACTCAGCGTATCTGGACGCAGGCACTGCCGCTGCCGACGCTCAACTTCCGCGCGTATCTGGTGCTCAAGCGCTGGATGGACATCCTGGGCGCACTGGCGCTGATCGTCCTCACACTGCCCGTCATGCTGTTGATCGCCGTCGCCATCAAGCTCGACTCGCCCGGCCCGATCATCTTCCGCCAGGAGCGCGTCGGTGCGCGTGTGCGCGGCAAGGGTGGCAAGAAGAGCTGGGAAGTCACCGGCTTCACCATCTTCAAGTTCCGCACGATGAAGCACAACGTCAGCAGCGAGAGCCACAAGCAGTTCATGGCGGCGCTCATCAAGGGCGACGAGGACACGCTGGCGAAGCTCAACGGCGGCAAGCTGGACGAGAAGAACAAGTACAAGATGGTCAACGACGACCGCATCACCCGCGTCGGCAAGCTGCTGCGCAAGACGAGCCTGGATGAACTGCCGCAGTTGTTCAACGTGCTGCGCGGCGAGATGAGCCTGGTTGGCCCACGCCCGGCGATCGCTTACGAGATCGACATGATGCCGGTGGCGTTCCTGGAACGGCTGGCAGCCAAGCCGGGGTTCACGGGCTGGTGGCAGGTGGAAGGCCGCAGCCAGGTGGAGTTCGACAAGATGGTGGCGATGGACGTGTGGTACATCCACAACGCTAACCTCTGGCTCGACCTGGAAATCCTGTTCAAGACGCCCTTCGCTGTCCTCCAATCCAAGGGCGCTGCCTAGTCTCATTGAGCGCCCATTGTCTCTCGCCACTTGTCGAAAATCATCGCTGTATCGGTAATCCTGCCTGACGCTTTCACAGTACTCATAAGGGAGATATCATGAATAAGCTACGTGTCGGTGCTATTGGTTCTGGATACTGGGGTCCCAATCTGATCCGCAATTTCGTTGACCTCCCAGACAGCGAGTTGGTCGTAGTCGCAGACATGCGGCAAGAACGTCTCGACCATATGAAACGTCTGTATCCGTCGATTGAAATCACGACCGACTATCATGACTTGTTGACGATGGGGCTGGATGCGGTTGTCATCGCGACGCCACCGTTTACTCACTTCCAGATTGCAAAAGACTGCCTCGAACATGGCTTGAGCTGCATGATCGAAAAGCCGATCACGACTGACAGCAAGCAGGCAGAAGCGCTGGTCGAACTTGCCGAACAGCGCGGCCTCAAGCTGATGGTCGGCAATACCTTTGAATACAATGTCGCAGTGCATAAGCTGCGTGACCTGATCGCATCTGGTGAGCTGGGCGATGTTTATTACATCGATGCCGTCCGCACCAATCTCGGTCTCTATCAGCGCAACCTGAACGTCATGTGGGATCTTGCGCCGCACGACATCTCGATCCTCCTGCACGTTCTCAGTATGGATCCTGTATCGGTCAGCGCGCAGGGTGGCAAGAATATCACGCCCAGCATTCACGACGTTGTCTATATGCACATGCAGTTCCCTAACAACATCATGGCGCATATCCACGTCAGTTGGCTCCACCCACGCAAAGATCGCGCTATCACGGTCGTCGGCAGCAAGAAGATGGTCGTCTACGACGATGTCGAGCCGTTGGAGAAGATCAAGATTTACGACAAAGGTGTTGACGCGCCGCCCTATGCGGACACATTCGCAGACTTCCAGTTCAGCTATCGCTACGGCGATGTGATCACGCCGTACATCAAGTTCACCGAACCCCTGCGCATGGAATGCCAGCACTTCGTGGACTGCGTCAAGAATGGAAAACGCCCCAACACCGATGGCGTGGTCGGCTGGAAGATCGTCAAGATCCTGGAAGCAGCGGAACGCTCTCTCCAAAATGGCGGCACGCAAGAAGCCGTGAATCTCGCCGACATCAAGCTTGCGGAACCCGCGCTCTAATTCAATCGGCTCAGCTTTAATGCAACATCACACCCCCGCCCTTATATGATGAGGGCGGGACATGACATATCAGAGGAGTCATAACAAACCATGGGTGTTCCTTTTGTCGATCTGAAGCCTGACCATCGTGAGATCGAAAATGAGATCATGGAGGCAGTGCGCAAAATCATCCTTCAGACCAATTTTATCCTGGGGGAAGATGTCAAGTTGTTCGAGGCGGATTTCGCCGAGTTTTGCGGTCGCAAGTACGCCATTGGCGTCGATAACGGCCTGGCCGCGCTGAAGATTGCGCTGCGCGCCTACGACATTGGTGAGGGCCATGAAGTTATTGTGCCTGCCAATACGTTTGTCGCCACCGCCGCCGCTGTCACATTTGCCGGGGCACGTCCGGTATTGGTCGATATTAAGCCGGATACCTACAACATCGACGTGGATAAAATCGAGGCTGCCATCACCGAACGTACGCGTGCGATCATGCCGGTGCATCTCTATGGCATTCCCGTCGATATGGACCCGCTGATGGAGATCGCCAGCAAGCACAACCTGGTCGTAATCGAAGATACCGCCCAGGGACATGGTGCGTACTACAAAGGCCGCCGCGCCGGTTCATTCGGTCATGCCGCTGGTTTCAGTTTCTATCCCACCAAGAATCTGGGCGCTGCCGGGGATGCGGGCGCGATTGTTACCGATGACGAAGAAATCGCCAATCGCTGCCGCTGGCTGCGCAACGTCGGCTCGAAAGAGAAGTATCTGCACGACTTTGAACCCTACAATCACCGGCTCGACACCATCCAGGCCGCTATCCTGAAGATCAAGCTGCCACATCTTGACCAATGGAGTGAGCAGCGTCGTCAAGCCGCCAATCTGTATGACGAACTGTTGGCGAATAGCGACGTGGTGACGCCGATTGTGCCTGCCGAGACGGTGCCGGTCTGGCATCTATACGTCGTCCGTTCGAGGCATCGCGCTGACCTGCAAAAGCATTTGAGCGAGCGCGGCATCGGCACAGCGATACACTATCCGATACCGATCCATTTGCAGCCGTTCTATGCCGATCTTGGCTATGCGCGCGGCGAGTTCCCGGTTACGGAAGCGTACAGCGAAGAAATCCTTTCGCTGCCGATGTACCCGGCGATTTCGGAAGCAGAGATTCGCGAAGTAGTGGATGCAATCAAGAGCTTTGTGCCGAACAACGCTGAGGTTATCACTGCGTAGGCCTGTATCATTGACGGGCTGTGAGGGCGGTGGCTAAGACCGTCTTCTGCTCAATTCGACGATTGCAAAGCCTGGCTTGATCGGCGATCATCAACGTCGGTCAAGCCAGTATGTTTGGCAAGCGTCCACTACTCGTGAGTTATGAATCGAGGTACAGCGTGGAAACGTCACGTTATCTCAAAATCCTTTTAGGCCGCCGGTGGATAGTGCTCCTTACGACAATCGTAGCCGGGGTAGTAGTCGCATTTTTTGCGCTGCGTACCGTCCCAGTCTATACCGCCACAGCGAAGCTGCGGGTTGTGCCCTTCGGCGTGAATACGCCGGATTATGGCGCTTATCTGTATTTTGATCGCCTGGTTGCCACCTACGCAGAACTTGTCCAGAGCAATACCGTTACCGACGAGGCAAAGACACGTCTGGGGCTTGAATGGTTGCCACCCTACACCATTGAAACCATTCCGCAGACGGAGTTGATGCGCCTCGACGTGACCTCGGAGTATCCTGAGATGTCGGCCAATGTCGCCAATACGTTGGCTCAGATTCTGATCGAGCAGAACGAGGCTATTGCGACACGCAGCAGTGAAAATGACAGCAGTCTGCAATCGCGGATCAACGAACTGAGCGACCAGATCAATGTTCTCACTGAAGAGCGGACAATCCTCGAAAATCAGATCCCGCAGGATGTCGTGCGTATTGCCGAAATCAATCAGGAATTGGATACCCTGCGGCAAACCTACAATTTGCTGCTCCTGAGTTCTGTGCAGCGTGAAGTTTCGCAGTCTTCACAGGCGAACGCGCTGACACTGGTGGAGCGGGCAACCGTACCGCAGCTTCCGTCCAGTTCCAACTCACGGACGACGATCATTCTGGGTACCATTGTTGGCTTCTTGGGCGGCGTTGGTCTGGCCTTCATCGCCGAAGCGATCAATCCGCGTCTGTACACCACCCAGCAGATCGAAGCGACGACCCGCGCGACCATCATCGGACGCATTCCGCCGATCCGCAGAAAGTATCGCAAAGATGTCTTCGGCGGCGATGCCAGGGCGGCTGAGGCTTTCCGGCGCTTGCGTACCAATCTCATTAACCTGGCAAATCTCAACGGCAGCACAGGAGACAGTGGCCCGCATCAAGGCAAGCTAATCCTGCTGGCGAGCGCCATCCCGGGCGATGGCAAATCGACGATTGCCGCCAATCTGGCACGGTCGCTGGCTCGCAATCAGCAGTCGGTTGTGCTGGTGGACGCCGACATGCGCCGCCCCACGCAGCACACTATCTTCGGTATTTCGAACGATGGCGACAGCTTGAGCAACGTTCTGCTGGAAAAAAGCTCGATTGATGAAGCCACGGAAGGCGTCGGGATGCAGAATCTTAAGCTCGTTCCGGCCGGTGTCTCGACCTTCAATTCGACTGAGCTGCTTGCGTCACAGAAGATGGCAGCCTTGACCAACCATTTGCTTGAACACTTCGACGTGGTCATTTTCGATGGGCCTGCCATTCTGGCCGCGCCTGATTCTGTGGCGCTGGCTGCGCTTGTCGATGGCGTCATCTTGGTGGTCGATCCCAAGCGTACATCACAAAAAATCGTCGATATGGCACGAGAAGAGCTTGATCAGGTGGGCGCTAACGTCCTGGGCGTGGTCTTGAACCGCGTGCCTGCTGATAAGGCGACGATGTGGCCCAGCTATTCGATCATGAAGCAACCGCATAATTAAAAGGGAGGGGGCACGGGCATGAAGCAGCGTGTATGTGTGGTGAGCCAGCGCGAGATGCCAGGGGATGCGCGTATCCAGAATCAGATCCAGGGCTTCAAAGAAGCGGGATACGAAGTCGATGTGCTATGCACACGCCAGCCGAATAAGCCGAACTTCTCCATAGAAGACGGGGTGACTTACCGCCGTCTGCCCTCGATTCCCAGGGCACGAGCGAGCAAAGTCCGCTATTTCTTGGAGTACTTGAGCTTCTGGCTGCCCACCTTCTTTGCTCTCATCTACCTGCAACTCACCCGGCAGTATCAACTCGTCATGGTGACGAATCTGCCAGATCCGCTCGTGTTCTCTGCCCTGTTCCCTAAGCTCGTCGGCGCGAAGGTTATCTTCGACATTCGCGAGTGTTCGCCGGAAATGTTCAACGACCGGTTCAATCTGGCGTTGGATGGCAAGATCATGAAGGTCATGATCGCGTTCGAGCAAGCCGCGATTCGCTTTTCAGACGCAACGATGACCTGCACGGAACAGATGAAACAAGCCGTAGTCAAACGTGGGGCGAAGGCCGAAAAAGTCTTCATCATGCTCAATTACGGACAGTTTGATCTGGAGCCTATCCTCCCTGATCCGAGTGAAGACACCTCCGCAGAGTTTCGGATCATTACACACGGGACGATCATCAAGCGCTATGGTCACGACATTCTGATCAAAGCCATGCCTTACGTGCTCGAAAAGCTTCCCCATGCGCATTTGGAAATCATGGGCAAAGGCGAGTTTCGACCGGAGCTTGAGGCGTTGGTCAAATCGCTTGGCCTCGAAAACGCGGTAACATTTGGTGGGTTCGTCAGCAAGGATGAACTCCTGCGCCGGCTGCGACGTGCTCACATCGGCGCGGTCACGATTGTTCGCAATCCAGAAGCGGATCTGGTGCATACTTACAAGATGTTCGAATATATGGCGATGGGCAAACCGATCGTCATCAGCCGTACGACAGCAGCGGAGTATTATTTCGATGACACGATGCTGCGCTTCTTCGATGCCGGTAGCCCGCAGGCTCTGGCCGACGCCGTCATCGAGCTGGCAGAGAACCCAGAGAAAAGGCTGACCCTGGCGAAGAATGCGCTGAGCGGCTTGGAGCGTTTCTCGCTGGAAAAGCAGCGTCAGAACGTGCGCCAGATGATCGATTACGTCCTGGGCCGGGCCGATGAACGTCGATATGTCAATGCGGCGAGCAGCTAGGTTTCAACGAGGTATGTCATGTCTTTAAGTCTTCGCAGGCGGAGAGAATATCGGCCTGACTACCAGCCTTATATCTGGGCACTGTTGTTCGGCCTGACGCTTGGCCTTGCGAGTGTCGTCTCGCCGTTTGCAGGGATCGGCTTGAT
>JAHDWN010000037.1 GCA_023382675.1 Anaerolineae bacterium | reverse complement strand
GAGTACGTCGCTGCCAACCACGCTCGTCCGCCTCTGCCCTTGACTCCTCCTCCCCTGTCCTTGCTCCTATCTCCCGATCTCAATCCCAATCTACAACCGGCCACAGTCTATCGTCGTGTACGCCACAACACAAATGCGTGATATACATGTCGTGTCACGACATATCCGCAGATAAATCTTCTTCTTATATACTGAGCCTAATACCCAATATCGATTGGAGGGCTACCAACTCACAGAGAGTTCGCCCTCATCCTGAGATTGCTGGGGCTGCCAGCGCTCCCCCAACCACTCGATCAACGCTTTGGTAACGTCGGGCGTGAGCCGGGCTGCCGCTTCGATGTGATGCTGCTGAGAAAAAGCATAGACGTTGGTGTAATGCTGTCGCTGGCTCCAGATCATGTAATCGCTGCGCCAGCGCAATCTGCCCCACAAAATATTGACCTTCTGCTGGCCGCGAGCCACCTGCTCCAGCCATTGAGAGCGGTCGAGATCGCTGAGCGACTCCAGATCGAAACGCAAGGTCAGCATCGATGCCATCGAAAACGCGAACGTGGTATTGTAGGTGGAACCATCGACTTCCACGATGATACTCGCCCAGCCATCCTGCGTTGATAAGGTAGCGAAGCCATGCTGAGGCGACGTTTCGCTGACACGACTCGAAAACAGCGACATCAGCGGCTGATTGGGATACCTTTGTGCCAGTTCGTTATGCAAATCGCCATCGCCGTGTAAGAACTGACTAACCATCCAGGGGACATCAAGCGAATCTGTCCGTAACGATTGGCTGCTGCGTTCGAGATTTGTGCGCGCGGACACTGTAGAATCAGGCTGCGAGGAAGTTTTGCGTTCCACCATAATCTTGTGTTCCTTTCTTAGACTCGCATTATACATGCGGAACACGCGCGCAAATTGACTAAATCGTGGCATTCTCAAGATTGCTGAGGGTAATATTTATATCTATCTAACGTCTAAAGATTACCCTTATCCGGAATGAGAGGTTACAATTCTCATGTAGTTGTCCGTTCACATCGGGACATTATCGAAATGCAATTTCCACCTAACAAAAAGCCAGATCAAAATACCCCATCAGACGATGGGGATAAACCGCCACAGTTCCAGATCCCGCGTTGGGCCTGGCTGGTCGTCGGGCTTGTGCTGCTGCTGTGGTTTACCTTGCGCGTACCTGAGATGGTCAGCAGCGTCGCGCCCAATCCGGTGATCGATGTTCCCTATTCGGTGTTCCGCACTCAGGTCGACGCGGGCAATGTTCAGGAAGTTGTTCTTCAACAGGATCAAGTCCGCGGCACGTTCCGCAGCGCCATCACTTTTCCTGAAGATGGATCACCGCTGCTGGCACAGGGCGCAGTCCAGCGAACTTCGCGAGAGTTCTCGACCACCCTGCTCCCAGTGCCAGATTCATCGCTGGTTGATGACTTGCGCGAGAAGGGCGTGACCGTGGTCGCGCGCACCAACGAGATCAACCCGATTCTGCTGTTCCTGTTCAACTGGGGGCCGCTGATTCTGCTGCTTGGCTTCTTCATCTGGTCGACACGCCGGGCGCAGCGCCAGATGACAGGCGTCTTCGGCTTTGGGCGCACGCAGGCACGCGAATACAGCGCCGAACGCCCCAAGGTGACGTTTGCTGATGTCGCGGGGCAGGAAGCGGCGAAATCCGAGCTGGTAGAAATCGTTGACTTCCTGAAAGAGCCGGACAAGTACATCGCGCTGGGTGCGCGCATACCGCGCGGCGTTTTGCTCGTCGGCCCGCCCGGCACCGGCAAGACCTTGCTGGCACGCGCTGTCGCGGGCGAGGCGAATGTCGCCTTCTTCAGCATAGCCGCCTCGGAATTTGTCGAGATGTTCGTCGGCGTCGGCGCGAGCCGTGTGCGTGATCTCTTCAACCGCGCCAAGGCCGCTGCGCCAGCCATCGTCTTCATCGATGAGATCGACGCTGTGGGGCGTCAGCGAGGGGCTGGCCTGGGCGGCGGCAACGACGAGCGCGAACAAACGCTCAACCAGATGCTGGCTGAGATGGACGGCTTCGACCGCACCGAATCCGTGATTGTGATGGCAGCGACCAACCGCCCTGACGTGCTCGACCCCGCACTGCTGCGTCCCGGTCGTTTCGACCGCCAGGTGACGGTCGCGCTGCCGGATCGTAAAGGCCGCTTCGACATCCTCAAGGTCCATGTGCGCGGCAAGCCGCTTGGCGAAGATGTCAACCTGGAGCAGTTGGCGAAGGCGACCATCGGTTTCTCTGGCGCGGATATTGCCAACCTGACGAACGAAGCCGCGCTGACTGCCGCCCGTCGTTCGCGCAAGCGCATCACCATGAGCGACTTTTTCGATGCTTTCGATCGTATCATCCTGGGCACGCAGAGTCCGCCGCTGTCGAACGAGCACGAGCGCCGCGTGACAGCCTTCCACGAAGCCGGTCATGCGCTGGTCGCCGCGCTGACACCACGGGCAGACCCGGTGCTCAAAGTCACCATTGTCCCGCGCGGCCAGGCGCTCGGCGTGACGGCGATCATGCCGGAAGACGACCGGCGCAATTACTCGAAGGAGTATCTGCTGGCGCAGATGCACGTCCTGCTCGGCGGGCGCGCTGCCGAAGAAGTCGCCATCGGCGAGATCACAACCGGCGCTTCTAACGACTTACAGCGCGTCACGTCGCTGGCTCGGCGGATGGTCGGGACGTTCGGCATGAGTGATGCCATCGGCCCGCTCAACTTCGGCGAAGATGAGCGCCAGCCATTCCTCGGCTACTCGCTTTCACAGGGGCGCACGTACAGCGAAGCGACCGCCGCCCGCATCGATTCCGAAGTGCGCCACATCGTCGATAAGGCCTACGAAGAAACGCGAGCGCTGATTGAGGAAAACCAGGAGAAACTCCAGGCGCTGGCGTACGAACTTCTCAATAACGAAGTCGTCGAGGGATCGCGCGTGTTGGAACTCGCGGGCAAGGCCGAGCGCGAGGAAGAGCTTGCGACTTCACCCGTTCAAAGCGGAGACTGACCCACGGGTGTAGTGCGCGCGGTTTTATCGGAGTCTGAAAATCACTCAGACTCCGATTTTTGTTTCTATTGGCGACCACACATCGGTAGGTATGCAAGATGCTGCGCTGCGGAATTGACATGATCGAGATCGAGCGCGTCGAGCACGGGATCGAGCGCCTGGGCGAGCGTTTTCTCAATCGCTTCTTCACACCTTCAGAGCGTACTCAATGTCAGGATCAGCCGCATCGCCTGGCTGCGCGGCTGGCCTGTAAAGAGGCAGTCGGCAAGGCATTCGGCACAGGGATTGGCGACGTAAGCTGGCGCGAGATTGAGATCATCTGTGACGCGCGCGGACGCCCCTCGCTCTATCTCCACGGCAAGGCCTCGGCGCTGGCTGCTGAAATCGGACTCCATAGCTGGGACATCAGCCTGACGCACACGGATAGATACGCAACGGCGATGGTCGTCGCCATGGGGGACAGACACGGTGTTTAGCCCGGCTTCTCGTCGTACACATACACACGGGTGCCCAGGATAACCCAATTGTCCCATAGCCACTTCGCATCGCTGACGCTGAGGTTGACACAGCCATGTGACCAGTAGTAACCGAAGTTATCGTGCCAGTAGACGCCGTGAAGCGCCTCGCGCCAGTTGAAATACATGTGGTACGGAACCTGATCGAGCGCGTAGAAATCGTCGCTTCCAGCGGCACCTTCCATCGGCCCCACATCCCAGAACAGATCGACGTTCCAGGTACCGGGATCGGTGCGCCATTGTTCCTCGTCCATATCTCCCGTTGAGACGAGCGTCGCCATAACAGGACGCTCGCCCTCGTACGCGACGAGGTTCTGCTCGTAGGTGCTCACCCCAACCCAGCGCCAACTGAACACGGCGGGAGATGTGGGATGCACAATGCTGAGGTTGGTTTGCACTGTCCACTGCCCCGGCCCGACGAGATGCCAGTCCCACTCGCCGACGGTGACGGTGGCATAGATGTTCATCAGGTCATAGCGCTGGAACGAGCCTGATTGCCGGCAGTTGCGCGGCCCACCCGGCGTGAGTGACGTGCAGTGGTCGTAAATCGCCCAGGCAAAGGGCATCTCCATCTGGTTGATGAGCACGCCGGTCAAAGTCGAAGGTGTGGCAAAGTGTGCATTTTCGAGCGATGCCCAACGGTTGGGGCGAATCTCCGCCCAATCGCCAGACGTCTGCAGCACGTTAACGTAGCTGCTGCGGCCAGCAGTGAGGATGCCAATCTCGTCGCCATCAGGCCGATTGTAGAGTTTGACGACGTCGGCGTCGAAGTAGATGAAGTCCTGCCCCGCGATCACACCGAGGTCGAACGGAATTCGCTCTACGTCGGGATAGGGCTGTGCAGCCATGATCGCGTCACATTCTGGCGTCTGCGGGGTATCGTACGTGATGTTTGCGCAGCCAGGATGCCCCTGGGCAGCGGCCGGGCTGACATGAGCCTGCGCGAGTCCGGCCAGAGTGATCCACAGGACGGCGAATTTCACCAATGTGCGGACGTTTAGCACACCACCTCCGTTGTGTTCGGACATCGTGTGCCATCATACCGCAAATTCACTTGTTGGTTGAAGGCTACTTTCGTTTTCTATGTATCTCACGCCACCCACATGTCGAAGGTGAAAAGCGCCGTCAGCAGACTCAACAGCAGCACACCGAACACCGTCCATGCACGGTCAAAGACTTCATGCTGCCCCCAGCGACTGAGCGTAATATACATCGCGGGTACCGCCAGGACGTAGCGCACCAGGCTTTGCGGCGCACCGCTGGTGAGCGGGATCAAGACGGCGAGCACGCCGAAGATCGCCAGTGCCGGATAGCGGCGCACGACCAGCACACAAGACACCAGCGCAAAGATCACAGCCGCGAACTCGATGCCGAAGTAAACACGCATCTGCATGTTGCTGCCGTTGAAGAACTGCTCCAGCGCGTACTGTGTTCCATCCAAGAAGCGCTTGAAATCAAAGGCAGTCCGCCCGAACCAGTTCTCTTCAACCAATTGGAACTGATGCCCCAGCGCTGCCTGCCAGATGAGGTAGGCAACCACAGGCGTGAAGACCAGCGCCGCGCGCAGCAGGAGCGTTTGTACCGGGCGACGAGGCTTGAAGCTGCGCCAGTCGACTAATCCCAACCATGAGAGCGCCAATGGGATGACGAGCACGGCACCGATGGTGCGCGTCCACGTCGCCAAGCCCGCCAGAAGCGCCGCATGCAAAAAGCGATCCCGGCGCAAGAGCGCCAGGCTGCCAAAGGCCAGGCCGAGGAACAGCCCCTCGGCGAAGACCTGCGCCAGGAAGAATGATGAGGGAAAGACCAAAAGATAGAAGGCAGCCCGCACGCCACCCCGTTCCTCAAGCTCATCCCGTGTCATGTCGTAGAGCGCGAGCATCGCCGCGAGCGTCCCGACCAGCGAGATAATCACGCCGGCAAGGGTCGATGCACCGATGGGCGACAGTCCAAACAACGTGAGCGGCGCACGCACGACCCGGATCATGAGCGGGTAGAAGGGGAAGAAAGCGTAGTTCATCGAGAACTCGCCTTCCGGCGTCGTGACTAATCTGACATTCGGGTCATCGTAGCCGACTGTCCCAATCGATAAGTAGAACTCTGAGTCCCAGGAAACCTGGTTGTTCATGAAGGGATCGACGAGATAGGGTTTGTCATTCTGGCTGTTACGCGCCGTCTCGTTCGGCGTCCATTCCAGCGCCCGATCCGGGCGATTGGGCTGGAAACGATTCTGCACGATGGTCTGAAAGCCGATGATGGTCACAGACCACAACAACCAGATGAGCACGATGGTACGGACTGAGGAAGACACGATAGACTCGCTTCTAAGTGAAAGTCAAAGCCCTAACGAGTAATATGGAATACGTGACGGGTTATGAAGCCTTGCTCGCTAATCAACTTGCACCATGTCCCCTCCACATCGCGATCAGGGAGGGGACAGCGTCAAACATGACATTCCGACACGGTGTTAAGCAGCCGGCACGACGTAGAGCGTGACGGACTGCCCTGGCACTGTAATCGTGGACTCCCACGGCTGCGTGCCCATCGCTTCGGCGTTGTGATCGGGATCGAACAGCCAGACCTCGGCCTCTCCGGCAGGTGTGAAGTTGTCGAGCGTGATCGATTTCGTCGTCTCGTCCAAACCGCGATTGACGACCATCACCGTCAATGCGCCGTCATCACGGCGGGCAGCGAACACCGACACATCCGGATCGCTCGAATCCGACATCAGGGCTTCCGTGCCGAACATCTTGTACATCAGGAAGGTGTAGTAGACCGGGCGCACTTCATAGCGCACGAGGATGCCGAAAGAGGTCTCGACGCTCTGGAAATTCCAATACGCCGCGATAGTCACTCCCTGGCGGATCAACCGCCCCAGCACGTCGGCATACCAGATGGCGTTATAGTGCGAATCCATCGTCGCTTCGCCACCAGAGTTCGTCGCCCATGACGAATTGACCTCGGTCACGGCCACCGGCAGGTCATGCCCAACCGTCGCCTGAATGACGGCGCGCAGGTCGGGGATGATGTTGTCATCCCATTCGCGAGGATTGCCGCGCAGGTCGTCGATGGTGATCGGTGCGTTCCCGCGCGGGAACGGGTAGCGGTGGATCGAGACAATATCGACCAGATCGCCATTGGCTTTGAGGAATTCCTCCATCCAGTCGTTGCCCTGGGAATCCTTGGGATTCTGATCGGGCACACCGGGGTACTGGCTGATGTCCGGGCCGACGAAGATGATGTTGGGGTCGACCGCCAGCATAGCTTCGGCATGTGCGCGCCACTCACGAACGAACTGCTCGGTCGTATAATCGTCGCCGTACTGGTTGGTGAATAAGTTCGGTTCGTTGCCGATGCTCCAGTAGCGGATGTTGTAGCCTTTTTCGATGTTGGCGTAGCGCACATTCTCGGCGGATAATTCCGGCGATCCGCCGTGCAGCCGCACCGTGATGCCCGGTACTGCGCTCGTGATGCGGACACCGAGCATGAAGTTGTCGATGTCGTACGTATGAAGGTCGTTCTGGTCACTGAAGCCCCCGCCCAGGCGCAGATAGGCCACGTCAAGGTTCTGCGCCTCCTCCACCAGGCCGCCCGGAACCGCCGACTGGCCGTAATTGCTCGCCCGCACGTATGGGCTGATAGCGCCCAGGGATTGCCCCACATCGACATACAAGTCGCCGGGCATCGCATCCTGCGCACCGGCCACAACACCCAGTAGGAGCACGGCACAGACAGCGGCAGTAAACATCCATCTCATAACATGTCCTCCCAATAGATGATCATGAATCGCACGCACTGCTGCGCGCCGCGCTTGACCGGGAGGTCTTCGTGATCATTAACGTTCGACCGCAGGGCGCAATTCACCCACGCCGAAATCGCTCACGTGGACATCGCCTTATCACCCGGCCTTGTTCACCCGGGATAAAAACATCCTGGCATCAGAGCAGATGCCAGGCTGCGCGTGCTGCTTATTTTTCGACGCCCGTGATCACGACGCCCCGCATGAATGTCTTCTGGGCGAAGAAGAAGATGACCAGCGGCAAGACGAGCGCCATCAACGAAGTCGCCTGCACCAACTGCGGTCGCGGCCCATATTGGTAGTTGAAGATTTGGACGCCCACCGAAATGACTTGCAGATTCGGCTTGCCGAGCAGATAGATCAACGGGTTGAAGTAATCGTTCCAGGCAAAGACGAAGTGGAACAGGCCGACCGCGACGATGGCCGCCCACGATTGCGGAATGATGATCCTCAGCAGCACCTGCATCGGGTTGGCGCCGTCAATCATCGCTGCCTCGTCCAGTTCGCGCGGCAAAGTCATGAAGAACTGGCGCAGCAGGAAGACGTTGTAAGCGTTGGCGAAGAAATGCGGCACGATCAGTGGCAGCCACGTCCCTGTCCAGCCGATCTTGGCAAAGAAGGCATAGGTCGGGATCAATGTCACCTGGCTGGGCAAAATGATCGTGCCGATGAGGATAATGAACAGCATGTTCTTGCCGGGGATCGGGAAGCGCGCGAACGCATAGGCTACGCAGATACTGGATAACAGCGTCCCGATCATCCCAATCACGGCAATCGTCACCGTGTTGCGGAACAACAGCGGGAAGTCAATCATATCCCAGGCGATGCCGAAGTTCTCGAAATGCGGGCGCAGGCTGCTCACCTCGGAAAGACCACGCCAATTGCCCTCCCATGGGATCAAACCTGCATCGGGGTTGGCAGGGTCAACAAACTCACTGGTCCGGCGGCCTTTATTCACCAACGCCCATTGATGAACAACGCCATCCTCGGTCGGGACGTTGTAGATTGTATAGTCCTCACCCTCATAATTGAAGACGGCCGCTTCCATCGGCCAGATCAGGCCGGTGGCGCTGGCGGTGATTTGTTCCGGGGTCTTGACTGACATCAGGGCCATGTTGGCGAATGGCAGCAGGAAAGCGAACGCCACCGCAAACGTCAGCAGGGTGATGATGGAATAGGTGCCAAAGCGCCGCAACTGGACTGAATAATAGGGCGAGGTATTGACCGCTTTTGAGTAGGTTGCAGTTGCCATTGTCTAATCTCCACTTGCGTAATAGACCCAGTGGCGGGCGCTGGCAAACAAGATGATGGTCAAAGCCATGGATACGATGAAAATCAACCAGGCGAGCGCTGCACCATAGCCCATGTCGGCATAGGTGAAGGCGGTTTTGTAGAGGTGCATATTGTAGAAGTAAGCGGAGGTTCCTGGTCGTCCGGTGCCGTAGGTAATGATGTAGGGCACTTCGAAGTAGCGCATCAAGCCGATGACGCTGAGTACCAGATTATAGAAGATGACCGGCGAAATCATCGGCAGAGTGATGCGTCGCCATTTCACCCACGCATTGGCGCCATCGACTGCCGCCGCTTCGTAGAGCTCGGTCGGCACGCCCTGCATGGTTGCCAGGATCGTGAGCATGGCGTTGCCCACCCCCCAGGTGCCAATCAGGATCAGCGCCGGCAGAATCCAGCGTTCGTCCTGGATCCAGTTCGGCGGATCAAACCCGACCATCGTCAGAATCCGGTTCAGCCAGCCGTTCTGACCGTTCAGGAAGCTCTGCCAGATGAAGACGGATGAGACCACCGGCACGATGTACGGCATATAGAAGAGGGTGCGCCACAGCCGCTTGCCCACCAGGTACTTGGAGTTGAGCAGCGTTGCCAACCCAAGCGGCATTAAGATCCCAAAGGGGACGGCGAGGACGGCAAAGCGGAGGGTTACGCCTAAAGCTGTCAGCGTCAATGGATCGGTGAACAGCTTCTGCCAGTTCTGGAGGCCGACAAAGGTAATCTCGGCATTCGCCAAATTGAAATCGGTGAAGGTGAAAACTAGTGAAGCAACAACGGGCGCAGCCGTGAATACGATAAAACCGAAAATCCAGGGCGAAAGAAAAATCCATCCCCAGCGACGCTGTTGTTGTGCCAGCGACGTTGCGCGCCCCTGCGGCGCGGATAGCATCGCGCCTCTGGCCGCTGTGGCGCTGATTTGATCGACTGTTGCCATACCTCCAACCTCCAACCGATATCGCCTAACTAGATTTGATCTGATCCAAAAGAGTACTTTATGAAATCCTATCTCATCCTAAAACAACAAGTCTACATTTAGGGTAGAGGCGCACAGTTGTGCGCCTCCACGTATTCATGCTTCAGCAGCTTGTTATTGCTGCTCCGTAATTTGCTGAACGTCCGCTACAAAGGTGTCGAGTTCGGCATCGACATCCATCGTTGCGCCCGTGTCGCCTTCCATCAGTGTCTGCAATGCGTATTCACGATCGTAGACCTGCGCCCAGTTCGGCAGATTCGATTCGTGGTGTGCGCCAGCGGGGTTGACATACGGGATGCTGTCCACGGCAACTTGCCAGTTCACACCCCAGTCATACTGCGCACTCTTGGAGTCGATCCAGTCCTGCTGGTAGTTGGCACGCGCCGGGAAAGCGCCATAGGTCGGGGCCAGGGTCGGCACAGCTTCGTCAAGCAGGTAGCTGATGACCGTGAAGGCCTCTTCCGGATGCTGGCTGCCGACGGTGATACGGAAGGTGTCGGCATCCATCGCCACGTGATACTCGCCGTCAAGCGACTTCGGAACGACGGCGAAATCCCACTCGAAGTTGCCAACGCTGTCACCAATGCAGCAGGTGTACCAGAGCGGGACAATCGCCATGGCGATCTTGCCGGTCTGGAAGACATTGTCGCTGCCCGCGCCGAAAGCATCGCTCACCGCGTAGGTGCGGGTCGGGATGAAGTGGTCGCCCCACAGGCCGTTCCACAGCCAGTGAGTGGCTTCGCGCCAGCTATCGGGCACCGAAACCGTGCCGGTGTCCCAGTTGTAGTACGAGGATTCCGGTTGGAAGTCCGACCACATCAGGCGGATGCGCGCCCACTGGAAGTTGAGACCGAACTGGACGATATTGTCCGGATCGAATTCATCCATGCTCGCGTCGTTGCCATTAGCGTCGACCGTCAACAGCTTGGCGATTTCGGCGACGGTGTTGTAATTCCACTCGACTTCGCTGCCATCGGGCATCACGTACATTTCGTCGAAAGCCTGGGGCGGATAGTTCAGTCCGGCTTCGTCGAACAGGTCACGATTGAAGTAGACAATGGTCGGGAAGATCGCGAACGGAATCGCGCTGTAACCGCCGTTGGTGGTCTCATACAGCTTGAGCAAGTCGGGATCAAAACCGCTCAGGTCATAGCCCGTCGAATCGATCAGGGGTTTCAGGTCGAGCCACTCATAGCGATTCGAGCCGCCAACGCCAACCGGCCCGACGATGTCGGGGGGCGTTCCAGCAGCGATCAACGTGCTGATGGTATCGACTGCGGTCTCAAAGCTCGGGGCAATGTTGATCTCCAGATTGATGTCTGGATGGCTGGCGTTGAAGTCAGCCACAACCTGATTTTCAGCCTCAATCTGCTGGTCGTTGGTGCCGGTGCCGAGACCGACGAACCACGTGATGGTGACGGGTGACTGCGCAGCCACGGGCGCAATCAGCAGCGCCATGGACGCGACGACTAGCAGAAGAAACACAACACTCTTTTTAGTCATGAGATTCCCTCTATAAGCGAACAAGTCCTACAAAACGCCGAACAGTCTGGGAGACACAGTGCGTTTCTTTATAGACTACCTCCTTATCACACCGGCACGGTTGATCCGCGAATGACCAACTCGGTCGGCAGAACGATGTGGTGTGGGTGTTCAAGCCGCCCTTCTATGATGTCGATCAAGAGACGAGCAGCAGTAGAACCAACAGTTTGAACTGAATGGCGGATCGTCGTCAGATTAGCTTGCACGGCAACATCGAGATCATCGAAACCGATGACGGCGACATCTTCAGGTACGCGCACCCCTGCTTCCTTCAGGGCGGCGATCGCGCCAATCGCAGCGGTATCACCACCCGCAAAAACCGCGTCCGGCTGATACTGCAGAAGCTGGCGCATCCCCTGATAACCCTGCGCGCGGTCGAATCTTCCATAGAAGATCAGGCTGTCATCGATGGGCAGGCCGGCGGCTTGCAGGGCATTCGTATATCCGGTGAGACGCTCGCTGGCGTCGCGGATGTTGATCTGACCGGTGATGGTCGCGATGCGCCGCCGGCCAATTTCGATCAGATGATTGACGGCGATTTCGGCAGCACGCACGTTATCGACGGTGACGTAGCTGACCCTGTCTTGATGCCGGGGCGGCGACTCGACCATCACGAAGTGTCGATTTCGCTGCAAGAGGTGGTTAAACAGGGGGTCATCGTCAGTCACGGAGGTCAGCAGCAGGCCATCAGGCTGGCGGTGACGGACGACGCGTTTGGCAAACGTGTCCCGGACTTCGTGCGATTCTGCCAGCCAGAGGAGCATCGCATAATCGAGGCAATTTACGGCTTCCGCGATCCCCTGGAGCAGCATCGGAAAATAAGAGTTATCGCCAAAAAAGACATTCGACGTCTGGGGAATGGAAACGCCGATGATATTCGACCGGCGCGTCACCAGCGCACGCGCCGCCGGGTTAGGCTGGAATTGCTCGCGTTCAATAACGTCCAGCACCCGCTGACGAACGGGCTGACTGACATAACGCTCATTATTGATAACGCGCGACACCGTCGATCTTGATACGCCGGCTTTTTTCGCAATATCTTCGAGATTCAAAACAAACGCCCCAATCTATTAGTATTACTCTGGGAGCGCTCCCAGAGGTCATAACCAAGATATCATGATCCGAATGGCGCTGTCAAGAAATTCGTTATTTCGCACGGAAATCTCATGACATTGTGCATGTTTTACGAGATATCAGCAGAAGAAATGGGCCGCTGGAAGCGTCTATTTGAAGGACGTTTGACTGGCACACCTATCGGTCTTGAGGTGAGGTCAGCTTGCCGTTATAATGAACCCCGCATCGGGGGAGTGGCGGAATTGGCAGACGCGCATGACTTAGGATCATGTCTCTCACGAGGTGAGGGTTCGAGTCCCTCCTTCCCCAAATTCAACACATTGAGACCTACAGGGCGATCAATCTTCCTCAGACGCCAACGCACCAACAAGAGGCCATTAGCTGCACAAGACTTAGCAAAGTTCGGTTTCTTCAACGGGTCTTGAAGATTACCCTCCTTGAACCAGGGCGCAAATTCGCTCAACTCAGCGCGAGCGTGATTGCTTGCTCGGTGGTCATCGTCGCACCTTTTGCCCATTCCAATTCAAACATGGTATCTCCAAGTTGAGTGCGCAGTCTCATCAAAGCATCGTCTTTTTCTTTCCGCTCTATTTGCTCAAGTGGCGCTCCAATGCGAACACGCAAGGTTTCGGCAACCGCTAGAAGCTGAACTGCTTGTTCATAGCGCTCTTCTAATTCATTGATCTGGGCGATTTGTTCAAATGAGTAGGCATATCCTCGCAGCAGTCCCAACTGGCGACGAATGCGCAGCGATTCGCAGAGTAATTCCCGTGCCTTCGCATATTCTCCTATCGCTTGAGCGATGCATCCCAAATTATGCATGGCCAAGGCAACGCCGCGCAGGTAGCCCAGCGATTGATAGATATCCCGGCATTCGAGCAATGCCTGTCTAGCTGCCGCGTATTGGCCTATCTCGGACAAGTCTGCGCCAAGAAGGTTAAGGGCCGTTGCGAGTTCAAACGGGCTGTCTAATCCGCGCCACAGCGCAACACTCGGAAGTTCATACTGAATTGCTGCTTCACTGTCACCGGTCGAATATACACTATTTATTGCCAGTAACTGTTTGCCTTTCGCCATCCCAGCCGTATAAGATAGTTGCTCGGCCATCCGCAGCGCTTCTTCGATCTGCTTTTGTAGATGCACGAGTTCGCCTGCGTAACGAGACAGATCGCAATACAGCAACCGAGCATCTATCTCCCCCCGCTGATCACCAAGTTCTTGAAACAACTCCTGAGCTTGTCGAGCACACTGCAACCCATAATCAAAATCGGAGATCGCCGAGGATAACTCGGCTGCGGCCAGCAGAGCTTGCGCCCGTTGGATCGAACCCAACCCCTGAGTTTCTTCCAATGCGCGTTGGAGCCAGCGGCGACCTTCCTGGAAAAATCCGCGCAGTTCCCAGAACTTTAGATTCGTACCCAACTGTGCGACTAGGGCAAGTGCCTGATCGTGATCATGAGTAAGTAACCACTCGAACGCGCGTCGCAGGTTATCGTGGTCATCCTTCACAGTACGCAGTCGTTCGGGCAGCGTTTGCCCCGCCCCGTTCTCTGCCGCATGAGAGACGAGCTGCGCATAGTAACGGGCATGCCGTTCCAGCGCAGTTGCCTCCTGATCGCTGGCGCGCAGCTCTTCCTGCGCAAACTGGCGGATGGTCTCGTGCATACTGTAGCGCATGCGCTCGGCATCATTTCCGAACACCACCAGCGAGTGGTCAACCAACGCCGCGAGCACCTCGGCGCACGGCTCACCCGGTGCGCTGACCGCCTCGGCGGCATCCAATGTCCATCCACCGGCAAAGACCGCTAATCGGCGCAATACCAAGCGCTCCTGGGCGCTCAAGAGTCCGTAGGACCAGTCAATCAGAGTGTGCAATGTGCGCTGGCGCAGCAGGATCTCGGTCGTTTGCCTGTTCAGCCAGGCGAAGCGGTGGTCCAGCCGTTCAGCGATCGCTTTGATTGGCAGCGTGCGGACCTGCGCGGCGGCGATTTCGATTGCCAGGGGGAGACCGTCAAGCTGTTGGCAGATACGGGCAACCGCCAGAACATTCGCGTCGGTGAGCGCGAAGTTCAGCAGCGATTGCGTGGCGCGGTCTGTGAATAGCTGAACCGAGTCAAAGCTCAGCAAGTCCGCAACCGTGAGCTGTTCCGCGCCGTTGATTGGCGGGATGGCAAATGGTTGCAGCCGTATGACGTGCTCCTCTGCCAGGTGAAGCGGGATGCGGCTCGTGGCAAGTACAGTCAGACCTGCGGCGCCTTTGCAGAGCATTTGGACGAGGCGCGCGCACGCTTTCGCCAGGTGTTCGCAATTGTCCAGTACTAGAAGCACGGTCTTGTCGCGCAGGTAATCCAAAATTGCACCGGTAGACGAGCGACCGGTGCTGGTCGGCAAACGCAACGCCGCCGCGACCGCGTCGTCCACAGCGTTTCCATCAGTAACGCCCGCCAATTCGACGAGACAGATGTCCTGGGCGAGTACGCCTGCCATGCGGTGGGCAACCTCGATCGCCAGGCGTGTCTTGCCGACGCCACCTGGCCCAGTCAATGTCACTAGCCTGACTGTTCGACGTGACAGAAGATCGACCAGGTGGGCGGACTCTCGCCGGCGACCCAAAAAGCGCGTAAGAACGGGCGGAAGACCAGTTTGAGTCGAATGCGATTCGAACGGTGCGAGGGCGCGGATCTGTTCGGCAAGTATCACCGTTTCAACCGCCGGCGCCAGTCCAAGCTCGGTTGCCAGCACTCGGCGACATGTTTCGTAGACATCCAGTGCGGCGCTGCGCTGATCCGCCCGCGCAAGCACGCGCATCAACTGACGATAGGCGGATTCGCTCAGCGGGTCATATTCGAGCAGACGGCGTGTGGTGCGTTCGGCTGCAGCCAGTTGGTCCGCGCGTTCATGAAATGCAGCAAGCTGTTCCAGCGCCGCCATCACCTGCACCTGGAAGCGTTGGCGCTGTGTGAGGAGCCACTCGTCGAACTGCAAGCAATTGGCAAGCGAGAATTCGTCCAAAAAATCGCCACGCACCAAATCGAGCGCCTCAGTCAGGCGTGCGGCACATTCCGAGCAATCCTGTGGGTCGGGGTGCGGATGGAGGCGGCATTCCTCAGTCAATCCCCGAAAGCGGGTCACATCCAGTTCGTGGTCGCTGAGCGGATTGAAGCCTAGGGCGAGCCGGTCGCCGATCAGGGTTGGTTGCTCGTCTGAGGCGCTCGTTCCGAGGGCTTTCTGAAGCTGTGCCCAGGTCACGCGGAGATTGTTTTGCGCGGCAGCGGTCGGCAAGTCGGGCCACAACAAGCCAAGCAGGAATTCACGGCTGTGCGCGTGATCCGACTCGACTAGAAGATAGGCAAGCAGTCCGATTGCCTTGCGGTTGGTGAGACTGATCTCTCCCAAACGGCGATGCTCAATCTGCAATGAACCGAGAAGAGAAAAAACCAGTCCAGCCAATGTCGCACCAGATAATGATGGATTAATGGCGTTGCCCTAAAGTACCGAAAGTATAGCACAGCGAGCCGAATCCACGATTTGTTCCGATTCGGGGTTAGACCGGCTGCCCATCTGGCAAGAGTCAGCTCATAGAAGAAGTTCCGGTTTCGTCGCCTGAACCGATGCAGCAATTCTGTGTAATCCCAGCGCCTGAACAAAACGCAGGGTGGGCATTGAGCAAAAGCTGCAATCGGAACGCAGTTGATTTATCGAACATCAAAATGCAGGAAGAGAAATGGAGTACATCAATGAAAAATCTGAGAAATACCACCCTGGTCGTCCTGTTGACGCTCGTCGGGCTGCTGACGCTCTCGATGTGGCAGCACTCCGGCGCAATCACGTATGCCCAACAAGGGCAAAGCGACGCGAACTGCGTGAATCTGCCACCGCAGGCGAATGATCACGCTGGCACTGCAACAGCGGGGAATCCCAAATTTTGCACACCAACGCCAACGAATACCCTGTCCCCGACATCTACACCCACTAGCACGCCAACTTCGACTCCTACCAATACGCCGACAGTTACGCCCACGAATACGGCGACTGCGACCAACACACCATCTCCGACTTTCACGCCAACAAGTACTGCGACCAGCACGCCCATTCCAATTCAGCCAGCAAACATTACAGTCTACAACACAGGCAGTTTTTTTGTCCAATACTATGTGTCTTACAGTCTTCCCGGCTTGCCCCTGCAGAACCTATATAGTGGTGTATTTAACATCAATCAAGGTGTCACCCTGACGATCCCTGGCACTGCAACGAATGTGGGCGTTCTCATTCAAGGATATACAGGTATTACCGGATGGCAAACGGCATGCACACGCTCGTATGCACAAGCTATAGATGCCGTCATCATAGTCAGCGGGACGACTTTTATTCCAACCTGCACGGGGTAAGTGCAGCATCGCAGCCGCTCATTGGGACGCGCTGCCCGACGCGATGCTGCGGCTGCTCAAGGACAGTTCTATTAAGGCACATTAGCGAGGAGAGATTGAAATGGCAATCAAAGTGATTGTCGAACTCCAGGCCAAACCAGGCAAGCAGGTTGAGCTAAAGAATCTGCTCGAAAGCGTTGTGGCCTCGCTTGGACCGGATGAGCCAGGTTTCCTGGGCAGCACATGCTACCAGGTGCTCGATAACCCCGACATCCTGGTTGAGATTGCCGATTGGGAGTCAGCCGAGGTGCGAGCTGCCGCTATGCAGAAGGCTATGGCCAGCGGCGCCTATGCACCTCTGGGGGAGCTGCTAGCCGCGCCTTTCAGGGCGACCGTCATCAGTCAACTGCCCTGATCCGTTCACAAGTCTAATAACCAGTAACCATTGGTACGACTCGCCCTGAATCATATCTCACATAGTGAGGAGAAATCGTGATGTCTGCTATTGCCAGCAAGCCCCTTGATACCCGCGATCACTTTCTTCGTTCCATTGTCGTTGGTGGATTGTTGATCGGTACCCTCGATGCGATAGTCTACCACCTGATTATTTCGAGTCTGATGCGTGGCTATCCGCTTATCAGTGTATATCAATACATAGCCAGCGGAGCAATGGGCGGCGCCGCATTCGAAGGCGGAATCTCTACTGCCCTGCTGGGCTTGTTTTTTCACTTCGTCTTTTCCTTTGCAGTCGCTGCTGTATTTATCGTGAGTGCTGACCGAATGCCATTCTTGCGCCGTAATGCCATTCTTGGATCACTCGTCTATGGGTTATGTGTATGGATCGTAATGAATATGATCGTAATACCTCTCTCGGGGACTCCAGAGCTTCCAGCGCCAACAGTGCCCGTCCTCATCATAGATATTCTGGATCATGTTCTGGTGGTCGGGCTGCCATTGGGATTACTCGTGCGGCGCAATGCCAACGCCCATAAATAGCAATCCCATACAACCTGCCCTCAGCTAAATTGCCACCACTACCTCACGCGCTTTTACCCAAGCATTCTGTTGTGAGTTGGCGCAATTGCGAGGTCTGGTAAGGAACGAGAGAATATGTATCCCCCTTTTGGATCGAGTCCCTCCTTCCCCATAGAGTCAGTTTTGAAAGAAGAATCGGCTGAGGTTTCAGTCGATTTTTCGTTTGCGAGTGTAGCTGAGGGTTCGAATCGAGTCGGGGAAGTTGTTCCTTAATGTGACAGGTAGCCTCCACCAAATCGGCGGCGTGGGTTGTGTACACATGTCGAGCAAGGGCAACTCTTAGGCTTGTTGCTCCTCATTCAGCCAAGAAGCGGCGAAAAGCGTTCACAAACTTCGTCCAGGCCGGTTCATCTTCTGAAAGAATGTGGTTCTTGCTTTCCAGCATGACAAATTCGGCATTTGGAATCAGGGAAGCGAGGAGGCGACCTTCCTCAAATGGAACGGCAGCATCGCGGTGGGTGTGCAGGACAAGGGTTGGGGCGGCCACAAGCGGGGCAAGGGCACGAACATCCGTGTGATGCATTTCACTTTCCAAGCGAGCGGCGATTTCTGGCGACGTTGAAATCCGCATCAACTCGTCAAAAGCCCTCAGTTGTTCACTGGTCGCCTCGGGTTGCAACTGAATTGCAAAGACTTGCCGGAATGCAGGATTCTCACGTCCCCAGCCGATCCGCATCAAGCTCACCAGCAGTTTTTCTTCTTCAATCTGATCAGCAGTGAGCTCCCGGTTCAACCAACCCCGCGCGTAGGCGCCCACTAGAATCAAGCGGCTAACTTTCTCAGGATTACGGACAGAATAGGTGACCGCTACTGTACCACCGTGCGAAATAGCCAAAAGAGGGAACTGACGCAACCCGACGGCATTTACTACTGCCTCAAGATCGCGCACCCAGGCTTCGAACGACAAATCCTTGACATCCCAATCCGACAACCCATTGCCGCGCATGTCGTAACGGATTAACGTGTGATCGCGCGCAAATTCCTCCAACCAATGACGCCAGATCGGGCTCTCCCAGTCATATTCCAGATGGCTCATGAAAGTTGGTTCTTTTACTAGCGGTGGGCCGTTCCCGGCAATGGCAAAAGCTATCCGTGTCCCGTCGAAGCTCCTGGTGAAATAGACACGCTGCTCTACATTCGACCGTGCTCGAATCGGTGTTTGATGCGTTATCTGAATAGGTGGAGGTGGCGATGCAAATGAAGTTTCTGCATAAAGGAGGCCCAACGCTCTAGCCTGGACAATAGCTTGCACCCGGCTGCTGACCCCGAGTTTGCTGTAAATTTGGCGGTTGTACCACTTAACCGTATTTAAGCTCAGGAAGAGATCGTTGGCTATCTGTTGGTCGGATAAGCCGTTGGCAAGGCGCTCCAATATCCCTTGCTCCCGCTCGTTGAGTGGATTGGGCGATGTCGCGTTCTCTGCCATAAGCACGTCCGTATCGCTTCCGTGCCGACGTCTGATCCTCTCGTCGGCATGTTACATGATTCCGGGCTGCGTTTCCATTCTATTTCACTATTCTTTCGAAGGGAGACGTTCAAGCGAAATTGACCTACGCTGAGAACGGAACGCATTTGGAACGTCAAATGAGGAGCGCAGCGATGATAGACCTATCCGTACTCGATCTAGAGCAGGTGCAGGCGTTGCAAAGCCGCCTACGCGGGCAGCTTCTGAGTCCTGGCGATGCAGCATACCCTGAAGCCTGCCGCATCTATAACGGAATGATCGATCGCCACCCGGCACTCATTGTTCGCTGCGTCGATGTGAGTGACGTGATCGCCGCTGTGAATTTCGCCCAAGACACGCAGCTTCCGCTGGCGATACGCGGCGGAGGACATAATGGCGCGGGCTTGAGCATGGTGAATGACGGACTGGTGATCGACCTTTCCCTGATAAAAGGCGTTCACGTCGATACGAAGGCGGGAACAGTGAGGGTCGGAGGTGGCTGCGTCTGGGGCGATGTTGATCATGCAACTCATCCTTTTGGCGTGGCGGTTCCGAGTGGTTTCATCTCCACGACGGGCGTCGGTGGGCTGACGCTCGGCGGCGGCTTGGGTTATCTCACACGTAAATATGGACTGACAATTGACAACCTGCTGGCCGTGGAAATCGTGCTGGCGGACGGGCGTTGCGTGACGGCAAGCGCGGATACGAACGCCGATCTGTTCTGGGCGATACGCGGTGGTGGCGGCAACTTCGGCGTGGTCACCTCATTCCTGTTCAAGGCGAATCCCCTCAGCACAGTGTATGGCGGTCCGATGTTCTGGGCGCTTGACCAAGCACCAATAGTCATGAAACGTTGGCGCGATCTCATCATGACTGCATCGGACGAGATCAACGGTTGGTTCGGATTCCACCATGTTCCGCCCACGCCGATGTTTCCGCAAGAGCATCATCTCAAGAAAGTCTGCATCGTAACGTGGTGCTACACGGGTGATCTGGAGCGCGCAGAGGAGGTCTTCGCACCCATTCGTAACTGGGCAGCACCGCTGATGGACTTTGTTGGGCAAGTTTCATGGCCCACGCTGCAAAGCCTATTTGATGCGCTGTACCCACCCGGACTACAGTGGTACTGGCGTGCTGACTTCGTCAAGGACATCAGCGATCAGGCGGTTGACCTGCACCTGAAGTATGCCGAACAACTTCCGACCGCACACTCAACGATGCACCTATACCCGATCAATGGCGCAGCACAGCGCGTCGACAAGAATAACACGGCATGGAGCTTCCGGGACGCCAATTTCGCGCAGGTAATCGTCGGCGTTGACCCTGACCCGGCGAACAATGTACGCATGATCCAATGGGCGCAGGATTACTGGACGGCTTTGCATCCACATTCGGCAGGTGGAGCTTACGTAAACATGATGATGGAAGAGGGTGAAGATCGGGTCAAGGCTGCCTACCGGGATAACTACGCGCGCCTAGCAGCGATCAAGGCGAAATACGATCCGAACAACTTGTTCCACATCAACCAGAATATCAAACCTCAATCATTGGGAGACAGTTCGGAAAAAGGGTGATTCCCTGTTGCAGAACTGAATCAGAGCTTCTCCTGATCAAGAACTGGCGGATGCTGCTCGTTTCTCAGGTAGGTGAATATCAGTCTTCGGGGGTAATCAGGGCTGCAAAATCCTGATCGCCCCCGCTTCATTATCGTCTGAGATTTCCCACAGCTTGAACATCACCCAGGTCGGGTCATCCCACCCTGCCAAGGTTGGCGGCTGCATCGACAGCCGCCCCCCTCTAATGCGCCGGGTTGACGAGCTGGAACCAGTGGCCGTCCGGATCGGTGAAGGTCAGGCAACCAGCGCCGTCCGTGCCTTTGAAGTCCAGGCCGCGCTGGCGGAGTGCCGCCGCCGTGGCTTCCAGATCGTCGGTGTAAAGCACCAGCGCATGATCGGCATCCTCGAAGCGCGCGGCGCGCATGGTGTTTCCGGCGGGGCGCAGCAGCAGTTCGATCATGCCCGACCTGAGCCAGACGAAACGATCCGCCTGAACGACGGTCAATTCGAAGCCGAGCACGTCACGATAGAACGTGAGCGCCTGTGCCGGATCGCGAACGAACAGTTCGATGTGGCCGAGGTGGAGCATAGCTATCTCCTACAGAAACATGATGTCGATCCTGGATACTGGGTTCTACTTGATGAGCACGATCAGGTTCAGCGGGAATTTGGTCGTGGTCGTCTGTTTCCTCATGCTGCATTTATTTCATCCTGGGCTACAATGCAGACAGAGTCTGACCAACAAAGCGGGTGTGTTCATGCGCGGACGAGGACTGTGGTTACTCAGTATGGGTCTGGTGCTGATCGCGCTGGCGGGCTGTCGCACCGGAGCGGGGAGCATCATTCCGCCAACGGATGACTTCGGCGCGAACAGCGCCATCACCTGGGATCGTGCGCCGGACTCGATCACCTTCCGCACCGAGATCGTCGGCGGCGGGCGCGAAAACGAGTTCGCGGCGCGCAACGACATAGCGCCCTGCACCGTCTACGGCGACAACCGCGTCGTCTGGACGAACGAGATTGGCCCATTCAACGAACAGGTGCTGTTCGACCAGGTATCGGACGATGCCGTCAAGCTCTTCATCGAACAACTGACCGTCATCGATCAGTTTTTCAACTATCCGGCGCGTGCCGATCTCCAACTGCCGAGCGAAACAGTGCCCGTCTATGAACAGATCGAAGTCAACGTGAGCGGACGTTCCTTCAAGACGGATTCGTTCGCTGGTTGGCCGGCCGGTTTTTACGAGACGGTGGTCAATCGCTGCCGCAGTATCAGCCAGACGCCGGTGCTGTTCGAGCCGGGCGCGGGCTGGCTGTCCGCGCAGGAAGTCCCCTATGATCTGGAAGTGCCGACTTACCCGTGGGAGTCGACGGCGGCGGGCGTGAGCCTGGCAGAGGTGGCCGGCAGTGGCGAGCGGCGCTGGATCACCGATCCGCTGGCGCGCATCCTGTGG
Organism: Anaerolineae bacterium; assembly: GCA_023382675.1. Classification (GTDB taxonomy): domain Bacteria; phylum Chloroflexota; class Anaerolineae; order Aggregatilineales; family Phototrophicaceae; genus Flexifilum. The sequence continues at coordinate 40,143 of JAHDWN010000037.1, read as the reverse complement.
ACACTCGTGCGCACGTCGCCAACGAACGTGCAGTTAATCGAGAATGATCGGGCGTTCAACATTGCGTTCGAAGTGCCGCGTGTGACCCGTTACGCGCCGCCACCGCAGCAATAACGGACGGAGTCTGGTAGAGTCAGCGGCACTTCGAAGATGCAGCAGCAGGAACGAATGCCGATGTCCAGCGCTCCCGATCTTATGCGCCTGCTCGATTTCACGCCGGATGACCTCCAGGCAAATCGCGCGGGCAAGCTCAGCCCACGCCAGGCGGCGCGCCTCGTGCGCATTCGCAGGCGTTCAACGCTCGTCAGCGCAGGCATCATGGTCGTGATTGGGCTGGCGGCGACGGTCGTCATGTTCCTGGCGCAGCGCGATAACTCAGTCATCGGCCTGCTGGTGGGCATCACACTGACGATCATCAACGCCATCGTCATGGCGCGCGCGGTGCAAAACTGGCTGCGGCTGGCCGATGATCTCAGGCGCGGCGCTGTCGAAACGTTGAGCGGCGGCGTCCAGCGCACCGTGCGCGTGATTGGGCGGGCGCTGATCTACGTGCTCAAGATTGATCAGCGCGAAGTCGTCGTGCCGAAAGCGGTGTTCAACGCCGTGCCGGAAGGCGCGCGCTACCGCCTGTTCCGGGCGCAGCGATCGGGCACGCTGCTGGCCGCCGAGCCGGTTTAGCCGCGCCGCCTCATGCTGTACCAACGCTTCCACCCCTGGTTCATCCGCCTGCTGTTGGCCGCGCTGCTGGCGTTCGGCTCCGAGATCTTGCTCTGGAACGTTCCCTACGCGCGGGCTGCGTTGGGCTGGGCGCGGACTGCGCTCGGCTACGTGTTGGTCGCCGCCCTGCTGCTCGACCTGGCGGCGCGCTACCGCCCGCGTGACATCTTCGGCGCGCTGCTGCTGGCCGGTGTCTATGCCACGGTCAACGCGCTGGCGATCAGCCCGCAGACGACGCTCTACGAATTGCCACGCACGCTGGCAACGCGGGTACTGGGGCCGCACGCCCTCGTCGGGCTGGGGATGATGGCGCTCCTGCTGTGGCTGGCAGGGCGTGGGCGCAGCAGTTGGCTGGCGCTGGCGACGCTGCCGGTGGGGATCGCCGCCGGGGCCTGGGCGCGCTGGTCGCCAGTCGTGCTGTCGGCTGCGGATGAGACGGCACTGGCGCAGATCTACAGCGCCGCCGCGGTCGCAGCCGTAATCATCGCGTTTCTGGCGTGGGCGCTGGCGCGCCGTCAGACTGAGTCTGCCACGCCTGAGTTTCGGCTGCACCCGCTCGAATGGATCGTCGTGGCAGGCGGTTTGCTCGCGCTGGTCGCATCAAACTACGCAGACGGCGACATGAATACGTTGGCGCTGGCCGTGACCGCCGGGCTGCTGGCGCTGTGTTGGGCGGCGCTCTGGGCAACGGCGCGCATGAAGGGCGCTGCTTATGTTGATCTGCTGGCGGTATTCGAACCGCGTTGGCGCTGGCTGGGGATCGGGCTGCTGATCCTGGCCGGGGCGGCGGCGCTCGGCTGGTCGCTGCCGCGCGGCGAGGGGATTGCCGACCCCGTCGCCGTCATCGGGGGGGTGATGACGGCGTTCGGGATCGTCTGGCTGCCGACGGTGGCGCTGGTGCTGGGCGCGCGGGCGCTCCAGCGGCAGACACGCGCCCTACGCCTGTGAACTGACCGCCGCCGGTTCGGGCATATCGCCCATGTTGCGCAGCGCCGGGCTGATGAGCGCGACCAGCGTGATGGCGGTCATCAGGATGCCGCCACCGACGAACAGCAGCGCGGGATCGACTCTGGCGACCGCTCCGGTCACAGCTTCCGAAATCGGCTGCAAGCCAATCGACGCGAACATCATCAGGCTCATCACGCGCCCCATCATCTGATCTGGCGTGCGCTTTTGCAGCCAGGTGATGAACAGGATCTGCACGTAGCCAATTGCAACGCCCGTGACCAGCAGGACGGCAGCGGCGGGCAGCGTCACGGCGACCAGGCCGAGCGCGGCAATGCCAACACCCATGCCGCTCCAGGTCACACCGAGCACCCCGCCCAGCCAGCGCGCGGGCGGCTGTGGCAGCCCCATCGCCAGCAGTGTGCCCAGCAGCGAGCCGCCCCCGAAAGCCGACATGAGAATGCCGAAGGCCGCCGCACCCTCCGGGAAGCGCGTGTCAGCCAGTACCGGGATGCCGACGGTCAGCGCGCCGCTGACGAGGAAGTTGCCGACGGCGATCAGGATGAAGGTCGCGCGCATCGAGCGATCGTCCCAGGCGTGGCGCAGCCCGGAACGGATCGAGGCGAGCACGCTGTCGGAGTCTGTTTCCATGCTCTGCGTCGTCACCTTGTCATCCATGCGGATCGCCCACAGCGTCAGCACCGAGACGGCAAACGTCAGTGCATCGAGAGCGAAGGCAAAGGCGGTACCTTCCAGACTGCCGCTCGCTGCCGTTTCTGCCGCGCCGCCAGCCATGAGGGCGATCAGGCCGCCCGCCAGCACCGGCCCGGCGAACATGCTCAACTGCGCCGTGCCCTGAATGGCGGCATTGGCGGTTTGCAGATGCTGCTGTGGCACCAGGCGCGGGATGATGGCACTCTGCGCCGGGAAGAAGAAGGCATCCGCCAGCCCGAACGCCAGCGCGAACAGGTAAATCATCCACAACTGCACCAGCCCGGTAAAGATCAGCGCGGCCAACGCGCCCGTCAGCGCGAGACGCACGCCGTTCGAGACCAGCATCGTCGTGCGCGGTGAGAAGCGGTCGGTGATCGCGCCGCCGACGAGCATGAAGAGCGCGCGCGGGATGCCGCCGATTGCCAGCACCACGCCGACTGCCAGCGGGTCGCCGGTAAGCTGGAGCACCAGCCAGGGCAACGCGACCATGTAGAACTGATCGCCGAGGAGCGAGATGGCTTCTCCCGCCCACAACAGCCGGAAGTTGCGCAGCCGAAAGATGCCCGGCGCGGTTGTTTGTGGCGGGTCTGCCGCCGTAGAAGGTTCGGTGTACGTTTCGGGTGTGCTCGCGATTGTGCTCATGATCATCCTTCTCCAGAGAGTCGATACCTGATATAAACATCGTTGTGTTTGTGAACATTGTTCACTTTTGGCGGAAAAAATAGGAGCGATGTGCTCCTATGGTCGGTGTATGCTAGCGTCGATGGCCTAAGCGCTGCCCATCCCGGTGATGAAGTCCGCGAACGCCTGCCGATTCGCCGCCGGGAAATCGATCGGCATCCGCCCCAGGCGCTGCGTTTGCAGAACCGCCATCCCATGTGCCAGCGCCCACACGCTGAACGCCATCTCCAGTGCGCCATAGCCCGGCCTGACGTGCAGCTTCCCGGCGTCGATCCCGCGCTGAATGCCCCGGTAAAGCCGTGAGAACGGATCATCCGGGTTGTCAGCGGCCTGTTCGATGTCCTCACGCGTGACATCCGGCGGCATGGGAATCTGCCAGGTGGCGATGAAGTGAAAGTGCTGCGGATTCTCGTCGGCGAAGCGCAGGTAGGCCATGCCCAGCTCGATCAGATACTCGACCGGCGGCAGTGTTTCCGGCACAACGGCGAGTGAGTCACCCAAACGGCGATTGGCTTCGTTGCAGACAGCATCGACAATTGCCTCTTTGCTGTCGAAATGGCGATAGAGCGCCGCCGGGCTGTAATCGATACGCCGGGCGATTTCGCGCAAAGACAACTGATCGGCGCCATCTTCAGCGATGATGTCGATGGCGGCGGTCAAGATGTCGTGCCGGGTGCGCTCCTGCCGGCGTTCGCGCGGTGTTCTGGTCTTCATGGTGCAAACATATTTCAAATTGTGAACAGTGTTCACATATTATACGTAGTTCATTATTTTGTCAAGCGGTCAATTTTGCCACAGTTGCAGACAACCGGAACGCCTATCTGAGAGTAATCTTCGTGAGACGTATGTTACGACTGAATGGGAGGCCGATCATGAAGGCACGCTGGCTGTTCACTTCGATCTGTGCCTGGGTCATCTTGTGGATCGCCGCGGCTGCCGCTGCGCAGCCGCGTCGTCTGTTCCCCGACGGCTCGAACGTCTCTTACGGCGACGAAGGCGACCGCAACCGTGTCGTCGATGTCTTCCTGCCCGTCGGCGTCGAGCCGCCCTACCCGGTCGTGCTCATGTTTCACGGCTCGCCGGGCGATAAATCGGATCACGTGCGCAGCGGCATCCCGCAGTTGATCGTCGATGAGGGCTATGTCGCGGTCGCCGTCCGCTACTACACCGAACTGCCGGACGCTTATGCGGACGCCCTGTGCGCCCTCGCCTGGACGTACACCCAGGGCGCAACGGATTGGGGCTTCGACCCGGAGCGCGTGGCGGTGTTTGGCTCATCCTACGGTGGTCTGGTCAGCGCGTGGCTGGCCGCCATCGATGAACCGGCACGCTTCATGCCCGACTGCCCCTATGCACTGCCGGAAGATGCGCGGTTGAGCGGCGTCGCCGCCAACGCCGGGGCTTTCCAGGCGCTTTCGGAGTACGTGATCCAGGCGTTCGAAAATGCGCCGGACGAAATCCCGGACGTTGCGCCCACTGAAGTGCTGACGATTGCCTCGACTCTGCGCGAGACGCCGATCAACGAATGGCGCGCGCTGGAACTGCCGGATGCCATACGGATGCAGTTGGAGATGCTGCCATTTTACTGGGTCGATGGCAATGAGCCGCCGCATCTGCTCATCCATGGCGCAGGCGACAGCGTTGTGCCCTACGAGGAGTCATACGAATATGCCGGAATTCTCATCCGCCGGCGGGTGAGCGTGGAACTGGTGCTAGATCGGCTGGCAGGCCATGTCGTCGCGCCCTATCTCTTCGATAAGGAACTGGCAACGTTCTTGCACCGAATTTTTGATTAGGCGGCAGACAGATAATCTTGTGGATAGAGGTGGAAAATCGCGCGGGGTGATCCGGCTAAATATGGCACAGCGGATTCACAATGACGAAATATTTGGTCATTGTGCATAATCATCCGTTCACAGATGTGTGATCTGTTTGACAACCCTTTTAATCTTCCTATAATGTAGGGTGTAGGCTGAAATCACTCAACTTGAGATGATGAAGCCGAAAAATTAGTTACCACAATTAATTTTAGCTAACGCGACGGAAGTCGCGTGCTGCCCAGAGAGGCAGCGAAACAGCAGATGCCCTGAGACGTGGCGAAAAACGTCTCTAAAATATATCGGCCCCCGTGCGCCCGCGCTGCACGGGGGCCATTTCGTTTGTCTGGGCATGACGCGTGAATGCCCGGCACCAAAGCGCCTCCCCGCCCGCACGATGCGCTGTGTTCCGCGTTATAATCGACGGCTGTTCTAAACGCTCCCCCAAGGACGTTCGTCATGGAACAAGGCGCTGCTGCCATTGTCGTTGACAATCTGCGCAAGCATTACGGCAAGATCGAGGCGCTGCGCGGCGTCACGCTGAGCATTCACCAGGGTGAGATCTTCGGCCTGCTCGGTGCGAACGGCGCGGGCAAGACGACGCTGATCAAATCGCTGATCGGCTCGCTGCGCCCGAACGGCGGCTCGACGCGCGTGCTTGATCTCGATCCGCACACGCAGAAGCGCGCGCTGCGCCGCCAGATCGGCTACATGCCCCAATCGCCTGTGCTCTACGACGATCTCTCCGCCCGCGATAACATCCGCTTCTTCGGGCGCGCTCACCGCATCCCCAATTTGGAGGAAGAGATCAGCGCCGTGCTCGATTTCACCGGCCTGCGCGAACGCGAACACAGCCCGGTGCACCAGTTCTCCGGCGGTATGAAGCAGCGTCTATCGCTCGCCTGCACGCTGGTACACAAGCCACGCCTGCTCCTGCTGGATGAACCAACCACGGGCGTCGATCCCAAGCTGCGTGAGGCGTTCTGGGCCTACTTCCACAAGCTGGCGAGCGAGGGTGTGACCCTCGTCATCAGCACACACCAGATGGACGAGGCGCTTTACTGTGACCGGCTGGCCGTCATGCGCGATGGCGTCGTGCTGGCCTGCGATACGCCGCGCGGCCTGCTTCGACGCGGCAGGACGACCGTCCGCGTGACCAATGGCGGATCAGTCGAGAGCGAGACCATCGCCAATACCCCGGAAGCGCTGCCCGCGTTCTTGCAGCGCTACCACCTGGACGAGCGCGTCAGCCGCATCGAGATCGAAGAAGATACGCTCGAAGCCGTCGTGCTCGCCTTGATCAATGCCCGCCAGGAAGACGCTCATGTCGTACACCCTGAGTAACATACTGGCAGTGGCCGCGCGCGTGCTGACGCAGCTGCGCCACGACCGCCGCTTTCTGATCCTCGCGCTGGCGCTGCCCTTCGTCACCGTCTACATGCTCTATCTGTTCTTCGAAGGTGTCGATGCGCCGATCTTCGACCCGGAGAAATTCGTCATGCCGGTTGGCGCGTTCATGGTGCATTTCATCACCTACGCCCTGTGCGCCATCGCCCTGGTGCGCGAGCGAACGGCGGAAACGCTGGGGCGCATGTTCGTCAACGGCTACCGGCAGGTCGAGATCATCGGCGGCTACGTGCTGGCTTACACCCTGCTCGCGACGGTGCAAAGCCTGATCGTGCTCGTTGGTTTGAGCCTGTTGTTCAAGCTCGATTACCCCACCGGCACCTTCGCCGCGCTCTACCTGACGATCTGGCTGCTGGCGATCATCAGCATCGCCATGGGCATCCTCGTCTCGAACTTCGCGCGCAATGAGGGGCAGGTCTTCCCGTTCATCCCGCTCGTGATCTTCCTCTCGGTGCTGCTCTCCGGCATGATTTTGCCGACGGACAAGCTGCCCGAATGGACGCGCCCTGCCAGCCTGATCACGCCGATGTATTACGCCAACATCGTTGTCCAGGCGCTGATCAAGCCCGACGGCGCGCTCAGCGACACCTGGGGACTGGCCGGGCTGATTATCTACGGCATCGCCATCTTCTCGCTGGCGACGTTCACCCTCCGCGAATTGGAATAAGGCAACATCATCACGTCGGCCTGTAGACGCGGCGGCGACCTGCGGCATAATCTAGGCAGCGCGGATGGCCGCGAGTCTGACTCAGCAGCACGAGGAGACTCCTCATGGCCGATTATGATGTCTTCATTTCCTACTCGCGTGTGGATACAGCCTTTGTTCGCCAGCTTGAGACGACGCTCAAAGCGCGCGGGCGCGAAGCCTGGGTGGATTGGCAGGGAATCGACTACTCGACCAAGTGGTGGGACGAAATCTGCGCCGGGATCGAGAGTGCGAACAACTTCGTGCTCGTCATCAGCCCGGATTCGCTGAATTCGGTCTACTGCCAGCGCGAGATCGCACACGCACGGCGGCAAGGCAAACGGATCATCCCTCTGATCTACCGCGCCATCGACGAAGGCGACCTGATCGGTGGCTGGTACACCAACGACGAAATGAAACCCATCGAGAGCCTCGCCCGTGAAAACTGGGAAGCCCTCAAAAGCATTCAGTGGATCAACCATGAGAAGCTCGGCGGCGCTGTAGATGCCACCGCCAGCGCGCTGGTCGAGACAGTCGACAGCGACCCGGCCTGCGTCCATGCCCACACGCAGCTGCTGCTGCAAGCGCGTGCCTGGGAGACAAGTGGGCGCAGCCCTGGCGCGCTCCTGAGTGCGGACGTACTGGCATCCGCAGAAACGCAGTTGGAGAGCTGCGCCGACAAAGTGCGCTTCACCGCTGAGCAGCGCGCCTTCGTCAACGCAAGCCGGGCAGCCGAGGATATGCGGGCGCAGCGCGCAGAAGAAGATCAGCGGCGGACGCGGCGGCTGCGCCGGACGGCGATTGCGGCGGCGCTCGTGGGCGTCCTGGCGCTGCTGGCGAGCGGCGGCGCGGTCAGCCAGGCGATCAGCGCACAGCAAAGCGTGGCTACAGCACAGGCGGAAGGCACTCGCATCGGCCTCGATGTCATGCGCAGCGGGGCACGCCTGACTGCAAATCGGGCACAAGGGGCGCTCGACGAAGGCAACCGGTCTGCGGCAATGCGACTCGCGCTGGACTCGCTGGCTGATTACCCGACGGTGTTTGTGCCAGAGAGCGAGTACGTTCTGAGCGCGGCGCTGAGCACGCCGGGGCGCATCGTCTTCGATGTTTCCTTCGGAGCGCGGTTGTACGGCGCGACGTGGAATCCGGATCACACCCGCTTGCTGGCCTGGGGGCAGACCGCCAGCGCCGTGGTTCTGGACGGGGCGACGGGCGAGCGGCTGCTGACGCTGGAACATGATCCAGCGGGATACAGCTACATCACGACGGCACTCTGGAGTCCGGATGGAAGCTATATTCTGACCCAGGACAGTGGCTATGAGATCAAAATCTGGGATGCATCGGATGGCGCGCTCGTGCAGACGCTACAATATACATTAGCGACGACAGGGGCGATCTGGAAGCAGGATGGCACGCAGATCCTGACCTGGGGAATTTCGTATGCCGCGTTGTGGGATGTGGAAACCGGGACTCTGCAAAGGCTCTTCGACCTGACCGGGTCGGTGGCGGCTGGAGCGTCATGGGATCCAGCGGAACAGCGTGCGCTCGTCTGGGGGCAGGATGGCACGGTGCGCGTGTTCGACATCGAAAGCGGCACACTGCTCGCCTCGATGGAACATGCGCCGGTGACATTCGACGACGGCATGACGCAGATTTTCCCCGTGGCAGGCGCGGTCTGGAATGCGGACGGCAGCCGCGTGCTGAGTTGGGCGAGCGGTGACTCGACGGCGCATGTCTGGGACGCAGCGACAGGCGAAGCACTGCTCAGCCTGGTGCACGACAACGAGATATTTGGCGCGGCCTGGGAGCCGGAGGACGGCAACCGCATTCTCACCTGGTCGCTGGATAGTACGGCGGGTGTCTGGGACGCGACCACGGGCGAGCGACTGCTGACGCTGCATCATGATGCGCAGGTGGTGGGCGCGCGCTGGGTTCAGGATGAGCGTCTCATCCTCACCTGGTCGAGGGACGGTACGATCAAACAGTGGTTCAGCAGCGACGGCGGACTATGGAGAGCACTGCACCACGCGACGCCCGCTGCCGAAGATGCGTTCAGCCCGCCGACGATGGGCACGTGGCTCGCCGAGGACGGGCGAACACTGCTGAGCTGGGGCAAGGATCGGGTGCGCGTCTGGGGTGAGACGAACGATACGCTTGTGGTGAATCTCCCGTTCCAGACGCAGAGCGCCGACCCGTACAACCAGATCGACGTCGGCGGGGCGCAGATGGATGAGACGGCGCGGCACGTTCTGGCCTGGACACAGGATGGCAGCATCCGGCTGTGGGATACCGGCGCGGGGGCGAACGCGATTGTGGTCGATGCACGCAACGGTGCAAGTTGGAGTCGGGATTTCAGCCGCGTGCTGACGTGGTCACGCACGCAGGACGGTGGTAGCGCCGCGGTGGCGGATGCGGCCACGGGTCAGCCTCTGCTTTCGATCACGCTGCCGGATGGGGTATGGCAGGCAGCATGGAGCAGTGATGAGACTCGCCTCCTGACGCATGACAGCGAGAGCACGGTCTACGGCTGGGATGTACAGATTGGCAGCGCGCCGCCGGAACAGACGGAAGCGGACGCGCTGTATATCCTGCGCCACGACGATCTGCAATCGTCGAGTGTCAGCGGGATGGCGTTCAGCCCAGATGGTCGGCGCGTGGCGACCTGGACGTTCATGGGTGTTTTGCGCGTTTGGGACGCGGCGGATGGTCATCTGGTCGCGCAGATGGGCGAAGACCTGCCGCTGCCAAACCAGATGATCCTGGGGCCGCGCGGCGCAGTCTGGAGCGCCGACAGCCGCCGGGTTCTCCATTGGACGGACGACGGCGTGCTGCACATCTGGGATGCAGAAACGGGTGAGTCGCTGGTGAACATGCCGCACGACAATCGGCTCATTGGCGCTCTCTGGAGCGCCGACGAGTCCCGCGTTCTCTCCTGGAGCTTCGATGGGACGCTTCACCTCTGGAACACGGCGGATGGCAGCTCGGTCTTCGCACCCGTGTTCGTCGGCACAGAAGACATCGTCGGCATTATGGCGAGCGATTTCGCCCAAGCAGCGGTCTGGAACGCCGACGAGACACGGATTCTCGTGGCAACCGGCGCGGGCAACCTCGAGATCTATGACGCGGCGACCGGCGAGCGCCAGGTGCGGTTTGGGCAGCGCAATGGTCGGGTGTTGGGGGCGGCCTGGAGTCCGGATGAGACGCGCGTGCTGTCGTGGTCAGACGACGGCTCAGTCGAGGTCGGCGATGCATCGACCGGCACGACGCTGGTGCGCGTGACCCACACGGCGAGCGTGCAGGGAGCGGCGTGGCGCGCGGACGGGCGGCGCATTCTCAGCTGGGCGTGGGACAATACCGCTCGCCTCTGGGATGCGGCGACGGGCGAGGCGATCCTGCTGCTCAATCATCCAGATTGGGTGATGACTGCGGCCTGGAACAGCGACGAGACACGGCTGCTGACGTGGACAAACTTCGAGGCGGCGCGCATCTGGGACGTGACGCTGGCCGGGATGATGGCAGCAGCGCGGGCCGAAACGGGTTCATGAGGGTGGATTCCAGCACATTCCCTGGCGCATACGTTCGCCGGGGCGTTAAAATCTCGCCAGTGAGGGACATCGCATGCCACGGTGATACGCATGACTGACGACCAACCCCAGTTCGACCTGATCACACTCGGCGAGACGATGCTCCGCCTCATGCCGCCGCACGGGCTGCGCCTGGGGCAGTCCACCACCCTGGACATGCAGTTCGGTGGCGCAGAGGCAAATGTTGCCGCCAATCTCGCCCGGCTTGGCCGCCGCGTCTCCTGGTGGTCACGGCTGCCGGATAATCCGCTCGGACGCCAGCTCGCCGCCAGTCTGCGCGGGCAGGGTGTCGATACGTCGCACATCCTCTGGGCAGACAACGAACGGCTTGGGCTGTATTTCGTGGAGCAGGGCGAGCCGCCGCGCGGCGTGCAGGTCTGGTACGACCGGGCGCACTCGGCAGCCAGCCGGATGCAGCCCGAACATGTCGCCGCTGCCTGGCTGGAGAGCGCCCGCTGGCTGCACCTGACCGGCATCACCCCAGCGCTGAGTGACTCGTGCCGCGCGACCGTCGAGGATGTCATGCGCCGGGCGCGGGCACAGCGACTGCGCATCTCGTTCGATGTCAACTATCGAGCGCTGCTCTGGTCAGCCGAAGCGGCAGCAGCCGTGTTGTCGCCCTTGTGTGCGGCGGCTGACATCGCCTTCGTCGCTCTTCGCGATGCGCACAACCTGTTTGACGCGCGCGGAGATCGCGCCGAAGTTGCGCGGCAGCTTCAGGATCGCTGGGGTGGCATCGTGGTTGTTACTGACGGCGACCAGGGCGCAGCGGCATATGACGGCAGCGCGGCCCACGATGTCGAGGCGCTGCCTGCCGTCGTCACGGATCGCATGGGCGCGGGCGATGCGTTTGCCAGCGGCGTTATCGACCGGCTGCTCGATGATGCGCCGCTGGCGGAGGCGCTGCGTTTTGGCGCGGCGCTGGCCGCCCTGAAGCTGACTATCCCCGGCGATGTCGCCTGTGTGACCCGCGAAGAAGTCCGGCGCGTTCTTGATCGATCTGCCTCGTCGCTCCGGCGCTAAAGACACCCCGTTCGCGCTCAGCCACGACGATCCTTCCGGAAGCGCCACTTCCTTGCCCCATATCGTGCGCTGGCGTCCGAGATGATGTGCTACTCCCCCGCCGTCCTGAAGCGCGCTAGACTTTGCGCAGCGCATAGCGTCGAGTCTTTACCGCGCTGCGATTGCACATAATCGAAGCGTACTGAAACGCCTGCCGGAATTGCATCTTGCCAAAGGAGGGCGCATGAACAGGTTCGCGTGTCTGCTTCCGCGAGGATTGATCCCCGCTGCGTTGGCGTTGCTGCTGCTGATGGTTCCCACCGCGCGCGTCCTGGCGCTGCCGCCGCCTGCCCAACTCTTCTCGCTCTGCTGGGCTGCGTATTCACCCACGCATTACAATCCCAATACAGGGGTTTCGCCCTCTGCGGCCAGTATCCGCCAGGATCTCCAGACGCTGCTTGCGGCGGGTTTCAATGGTATCGTGACGTATGGCGCGGACGGTGTCCTGGGCACACTGGTGCCACAGATCGCGCAGGAGGTCGGCTTTACGGGCATGATCATGGGCGTCTGGGACCCGACGAGTTCAACTGAACTTGCGAACGCCGTCGCCGCCAAAGATTACTCGGTTGTCGTCGGCTATTCCGTCGGCAACGAAGGTTTGAATGTCCGCTACACGCTGGCTCAGTTGGAGCAGGCGATGCAATACCTCCGCGATCAAACCGGGAAGCCGGTCACAACGACGGAGGAACTTGGTGACTACCTGCCACCCAACCCGCTGAGCAGCACGCTGCTCAGCCTGGGTGACTGGATTTTTCCGAACGTACACCCATATTTTGCCGGTATTTTAGATCCCGCTCAAGCAGTCGATTGGACAGTTGCGCGCTACCATGATTTTCAGGGACTGACCACGCGCCCTGTCCTGTTTAAGGAAGTCGGGCTGCCCAGCGACGGCGATACGAACAACATCCTCAGCGAAGATGGGCAGGCCGTCTATTATCGTCTGCTCTGGAACACTGATGTCCCGTTCGTGTACTTCGAAGCCTTTGATCAGTACTGGAAGACGGCGCTCCCTGTGGAACCACATTGGGGCATATTCAGGTCAGACAGAACCCCCAAACGAGCGCTGGCATCGATCTGCGGCAGGGAAGGCGTTCCTGTTTCGCCACAGCCACCGGAGCCGGGCGCGCGTGACGGGATCGGCATGTACGCGCGGGCGAATGGGACGTGGTATCTGCGCCGCTTGCCAGCGGTGGGTGCGCCAGACTTCCAGATAGCTTACGGCGGGGCGTGGGCAGCGCCGGTGGTCGGTGACTGGAACGGCGATGGCTACGATAACGTCGGGGTGTATGACTCGTCGAACGGCAACTGGTATCTGCGCAACACGAACAGCGCCGGAACGCCGGACATCACAGTGATAGGCTACGGCGGTGACTGGGGGCTGCCAGTCAGCGGCGATTGGAATGGCAACGGCACCGACACCATCGGGCTGTTTGTGCCGAGCACAGGCGAATGGCTCTTGCGCAACAGTGACAGCTACGGTACGCCCGATCTTAGCTTTACCTTTGGTGGTTCGTGGGGCTATCCTGTAATTGGCGATTGGGATGGCGACGGCATCGACACGGCGGGCATCTACAACCCGATGGATGGGAACTGGTATTTGCGCAACCGGCATTCCAGCGGCGGCGCGGACATCGTGATCATCGGCTACGGCGGCTGGTGGGGCTTCCCCATCGTGGGCGATTGGAATGGCGATGGTGTCGATACAATTGGGTTATTCGCCTACCAGACGGGGCAGTGGCTGCTGCGCAACAGCAACAGCTACGGCACGCCACAGATTCAACTCACCTATGGCGGTGACTGGGGGACGCCGATCGCCGGTGACTGGTACGGCCTCGGCGCGCTGTCTGCGGAGACGAGCGGGCTGCTACCGTTCAACGAGAATTGGGACACGATCAATCAACTGCTGAGCACGATTGGAACGGGCTACTCGCTGGTGGACTTGCTGCGATTTTCACTCGATCCATCCAGCCCGCTTGGGGCGACGCCTACCCTGATGCCCGCACCACCACCAGCCACGATCATGCCGGTGCCGGCAGAATTACCAGGGGTCAAACCGACGCCACCGACCATGCCGCAAGGGTAGAACGCGCCGGGCAGTTCACCGGCACGGCTGGAAGATCGGCGAGGGTGCCATTGGCTGGGGCAACCAATGGCACCCTCGCCTCTTTACTGATGTAGACAAGCGTTTCGATTCGTGCTACAATAAAGGCCGTCGAAGAAAAGTGGGCAGCCCCCACTTTTTCTCGTATAAATTGGGGCCGCGCTGGGCGACCATCCGCCTTTTTTCTACCTGTCTGTATCCCCGGTTTGACTGCGTTCAGGAGTATGAAACCAAGGTCATGAGAAGCGAATTCGAAGTCGCCTTTAACGAAATCTCGGAGTTGCGACAGCTCCCGCGCGACATCGTTCTGGAAGCGCTGAGCAATGCACTCATCTCCGCGTACAAGCGCGACGCCGGTGTCGGCAATTCACAGCAAATAGAAGCTCACATCGATCCCAACACAGGCCGCGCGCGCATCTTCGTCGAGAAGGAAGTCGTGGAAGATATCTTCGACAACCGCACGGAAGTCGAGATCGACAAGGCGCGTTATTACGAACCGGAATGCGAGCTGGGCGACACCATCATGGTCATGGTCGAAGGCTCGATGAAGAAATATGGTCGCATCGCCGCCCAAACGGCGAAGCAGGTCATCTTACAGAAGATTCGCGAAGCCGAGCGCAAAGCCCTCTTCGAAGAATTCAGCGTGCGCGAAGGCGATCTGGTGACGGGCACGGTGCAGAGCGTCAACCCGAATCTGATCACCGTCGGTCTGGGGCGCGCCGAAGCGATCATGCCGCGCAACCAGCAGATCCCGACTGAGCGCTTCAAGCCGCACGACAAGGTGCGCGCGTACATCATGGAAGTCAAAGCGACACCGCGCGGCCCGCAGATCGTGCTCAGCCGCAGCCACCGGGACATGCTGCGCCGCCTGCTCGAATACGAAGTGCCGGAGATTTATAACGGCCTGGTCGAGATCAAGTCGATTGCCCGCGAGCCGGGAGCGCGCTCGAAGGTCGCTGTCTCCGCCTTGCAGGAGGGCATCGACCCGGTCGGCGCGTGCGTCGGGATGCGCGGTGGCCGCATCCAGAACATCGTGCGCGAGCTTCACGAAGAAAAAATCGACGTGATCGAGTGGAATCCGAACCAGGAGCAGTTCATCGCCAAGGCGCTCAGCCCGGCGCGTGTGACTGGCGTTTACCTGGAAGATGATCCGGACACCGGGCGCACCGCCGTCGTCATCGTGCCGGACGACCAGCTTTCGCTGGCAATCGGCAAAGAAGGGCAAAATGCCCGCCTGGCCGCGAAGCTCACGAGCTGGCGCATCGACATCAAGAGTGTGACCGAGGCGGTTGAGGAAGCGCTGGCGAACCTGGATACACCACCGCTCAAGGAGCTGGCAACCAAGCAGGCGGATCTGATCGAGGAGACACGGCGTATTCTCGAAAAGAAAGAGCTTGGCCGCGCGATCATGCCCGAAGATTACACGACGATGGCCTCGTTTGCCGACCTAGTACAACGGCGCATGATGGCGAGCCGCGAAGTCGCGCGCAAGAAGCGCATCGCCGAGATCAACACCGTTAAAGCGACTCTGCCTCCGGGCGCGTTCCATATGCCGGTCGACGCGCTTGATCTACCCGACGAAATCAAGACAGCGCTCAGGTCGTTTGCCAGCGCCGGCGATGTGATGCTGGCCGCGCTCGTCAGCGAAGGCAAGATCACATCACGTCTCGCCAACCTGGGTGACGATGCGCTGTCGCAGGTGCAAGACGCCCTGACGCGCATTGTCATTCCAGAAGAAGCTGAGGAAGCGGCAGCGCAGGAAGCCGAGGCCGAAGCGGCGGCTGAAGCGGAAGCAGAAATGCAGGCAGAAGCCGCCGAGGCCGAAGCGATCGAGGGCGAAGCTCCGGCAGCCTTCCCCGATCTTGGCGAGCCAGTTGTCGACAAGGGCGAAAAAGCGAAAGCCGCGGCCAAATTCGCACCCAAGCCTGCCCCTGCCTTCAGCGAACCGGAGGACGAAGACATGGATGTCTTGGCGTCGCAAAAGGGCAAAGGCAAAGGTAAGAAGGGCAAGAAGAAGGGGCGTCAGATTTTCTACGATGAGGACCGTGGCAGCACCTACGTCAAGCGCCAGCGCAAAGGCGGACGTAGCGGTGACTGGGGGTCCTGGGAAGAGGAATAGTCGCCTTGAAGCGGAGGGCTTGTAACCCTCCGCCCAGTTTTACGCGAGTGTTCGATGACGAAGCAAGACCGGCCACATAGACACATCCCGGTTCGCACCTGTGTCGTCTGCCGCGAAAAAGCTGGCAAACGGACACTTACCCGGATTGTGCGTACCGAGTCTGGGATTGTCATCGATGCTAGTGGTAAAATGAATGGTCGTGGTGCGTATTTATGTGAGCGTCCAGAGTGTTGGGAACGTGCGATGACTACGGATATCCTGGCTAAAGCCTTGAAAACGTTGTTAACGCCGGAAGACCGTGAGCGTTTACGGCAGAAGACCCTGTCATGATGCCGCCGCTCGCTTCACTTTTACTACCGTCATGC
The DNA here is from genome assembly GCA_023382675.1 of Anaerolineae bacterium. GTDB lineage: Bacteria > Chloroflexota > Anaerolineae > Aggregatilineales > Phototrophicaceae > Flexifilum. The sequence continues at coordinate 23,946 of JAHDWN010000037.1, read as the reverse complement.
CTGGCTATTTCATATGACGGGTAGGGAATAAACAGCCTCAGCAGTGTGCCAAGCTGTGCTGATCCCGCGCCCGTAATTGGAGGGATCAGATGGCACAGGAAAAACAAATCGTCCAGGTGCCCGATTATCTCAGTGTGCGTGAGCTGGCTGAGTTGATCGGTGCCAACCCCATCGAAGTGATGAAACGCCTGATCGCCAATGGCATCATGGCCTCCATCAACCAGCAAGTCGATTACGAAACCGCTGCCATCGTGATCGAGGAGATGGGCTACGAAGCGCAATCCGCCAGCGCGATTGCTGCCAAAGCTGAAAAGGAAAAACGCGCCGAATCGACGCAGACCTGGCGTGAGATGTATCGCGAGGAAGACAAGGCGACGCTCGAACGCCGCGCGCCGATTGTCACCATCCTCGGTCACGTCGATCACGGCAAGACGACGCTGCTCGATGCGATCCGCAAAGCGCACGTCGCAGAAGGCGAAGCCGGTGGCATCACGCAGCACATCGGCGCGTATCGCGCGCAGCACAATGGCCGCCAGATCACTTTTCTCGATACCCCCGGTCACGAAGCCTTTACCGCCATGCGCGCACGCGGCGCACAGGGTGCTGACATCGCGATTCTGGTGGTCGCCGCCGATGATGGCGTAATGAAGACCACGCGCGAAGCCTTGACTCATGCCCAGGCAGCCAGCGTGCCGATCATCGTCGCCATCACCAAGACCGATAAACGCAACGCCAATATCGACGCGGTCAAGCAAGAACTGGCTGATGTCGGCTTACGTCCGGACGATTGGGACGGCGACACGATTGTCGTGCCCGTATCCGCCGTTCAGGGCCAGGGCATCGAAGACTTACTGGAGGCGATTTTGCTCGTCGCCGATGAGCAGGAAATCGTCGCCAACCCGAACTCAGAGGGGCAGGGCGTGATCCTGGAATCAGAGGTTGACCGGAGTCGTGGTGTCATGGCGACGCTGCTCGTGCTCAACGGCACGCTCAAGGTCGGCGAGATCGTGGTGGCCGGGCTGGCCCACGGGCGCATCAAAGCGATGTTCGATGAGAAGGGCAAGCCAGTCAAGTCTGCTGCGCCCTCGACCCCGGTATCCGTCCTCGGTCTGGATGATCTGCCCCAGGCGGGCGACCGCTTCGAAGTCGCCAAGAGCGAAAGGGAAGCGCGCCAGATCGTCGACGAGCGCAAGCAGGCTGCCGATGAACTGCGGCAGGCTGGCGGGCGCAAGGCCTTGACTCTGGAAGACATCTTCAACCAGTTCAATGCCAATGAGACCAAAGAACTCAACCTGATCCTCAAGGTGGATGTCAATGGCTCGCTCCAGCCGATTGTCGACACGCTCAACGACATCTCGGAGAAGAATCGGGAAGGCATTCGCGTCCGCATTCTGGCGTCGGATGTCGGCAATATCACCGAGAGCGACGTGATGCTTGCCAGCGCGGCCAAAGCGATCATCATCGGCTTCAACGTCGATGCGGACAACGCAGCGCGCCGTTCCGCCGATGCCCAGGGCGTCGATATTCGCCTCTACCAGGTCATCTACAAGCTGTTCGAGGAAATCGAGCTGGCGCTTCAGGGTATGCTGGAGCCGGTGTATGCCGATAAGACGATTGGCGTGGCTGAGGTGCGCCAGGTCTTCCGCATTTCCAAGGTGGGCACGATTGCCGGATGTATGATCAAAGAAGGCGAAGCCCGCCGCAACGCCAAGGCTCGCGTCAGGCGCGCCGGGACGGTCATTTCGGAGAAGAACTCCGTCAGTTCGCTCAAACGCGTGCAGGAAGACGTGCGCGAAGTCCGTTCGGGCTTCGAATGTGGCGTAGGCTTATCCGACTTCGAAGATTTCGAAACCGGTGATCTGATCGAGTTCTTCATCACTGAACGGGTGAGCTAGCGCACTGCTGCCGGTCTTTGTCCTGCGACAGCGCGATCTGGCGCAGTCCAAAGACTGGCGGCAAGCAGCCATAGGGATAGTCATGACTAGCATCAAACAAGATCGTGTCGCCGGGCGCATCCGCCAGATCTTGAGTGTTTTAATCTTGCGCGACGTTGCCGACCCACGGCTACAGGGGTTAACCGTCACCGAAGTGGAGATCGACCCCGAACTGATGTATGCCCGTGTGTACGTGAACGCACTCGGCGAAGAAGAACGGCAGTCCGAGGTTATGCAGGCGCTCCGGCAGGCCAAGGGCTACCTGCGGCGTGAAGTCGGCAAACGTGTGCGCCTGCGCAAGACGCCCGATCTGACGTTCATCTGGGATGCCTCGCTCGACCGAGTCGAGCGTATCAATGCCTTGATTCGCGACCTGGACATTCCACCTGCACCGCCAGAGGAAGACGATTTCGATGAAAGCACCTCAATGGACTGACGCGACCCGCGCGCTCGATTCCGCCGCATGCATCCTGCTTGTGACTCACCTGCAACCGGATGGCGATGCCATCGGATCATTGCTCGGTTTCGGCAATGCACTGCGCGCGCGCGGGTGCACGGTCGATCTGGCCGTTGACGGCGGCGTGCCGGATTTTGTGGAGTGGCTGACCGGGGCAGATACCGTCCAGAGCCGCCTCAACGCGGGTTCCTGGGACGTGATGGTCTCCCTGGATTCGAGCGATGAAGAGCGCAGCGGTGATTGCGGCATTTACGGGCGTGCTCATAGCAAAACGGTGATCAACGTCGATCATCATCCGAGCAATACGATGTTTGGTGACATCCACATCGTCGTGCCGGATGCCGTTTCGACGACCGAGATCGTTCAGGACTGGCTCACACATATGGGCCAGCCGCTGACATTGGCGATCGCCGAACCGCTGCTCGTTGGCCTGGTGACGGATACGCTCGGCTTCCGCACCAGCAACGTCAATGGGCGCACGCTGGTGCTGGCCCAGGAACTTGTGGCAAAAGGCGCTTCGCTGCCCCAGATCGTCGCGCGTACGCTCAACAGTAAACCTTACAAGTCAATTGCGCTCTGGAAGCGTGTACTCAACTCCGTCGAGCTGGATGATGGCTTGATCAGCGGCACAATTTCACGGGCAGACCTGGAGGCGGCGGGCTTCGACGAGACCGGTGACAGCGGCCTGGTCGGCTTCTTAATCGCGACCGATGAGGCGAAAGTCGCCGTGGTCTACAAAGAGCGCGATGACGGGCGCGTTGAGGTCAGCCTGCGCAGTAAGCCCGGCTATGATGTCAGCGTAGCGGCAGTCTCGCTCGGCGGCGGCGGGCACAAGCAGGCCTCCGGCGCGACGATTCCGGGGCCGCTCAGCACCGCCAGAGATCGGGTCGAGCCGGATCTGCGCACGGTGATTCAGAACGGTTCCTGAAGAAAAAACGTCCAACAATAATGACACCTCACTGGCAGATCTTGCACCTCTGCGGCGCAAGATTTGCCAGGATGCATAATTTCGCAGTCATGCTCGACCGTACGACGAAATTGGCTATTATCACTCCTTAAACCAGGAGAAAAATCACTCGATTTGCCTATAGCTTTCGTAATAAATTAAGTGTAATATGCTATACAAAGAGTAATGCTGCTCGTTATATGCTTACGGAGTCGCGCTCGATGAGTAAAACCAAAATCCTTTTGGTTGAGGACGATCCCAACATCAACAAACTGATCACGGACTATATGAACGCCCATGGCTTCGATGTCATGCCGTTCATGGACGGCCCGGATGCGCTCGAGTACGTACAGTCGCGCGGGCTGCCGCACATCGCGCTGGTCGACCTCGACTTGCCGTCGATGCACGGGTTCGAATTGAGCGGAAAGCTCAAGGCTATGGCTGATGTGCCGATCATCTTCATCACCGCAACCGACGATACCGAGACCGTCGTCACCGGCTTGAAAAAATACGCCGAAGACTTCATTACCAAGCCTTTCGAACTGCGCGAACTTGAGGCGCGCATTCAGGTCGTCCTGGCGCGTATGCCCTCTCTCGATTATGCCAGCGAGCCGATCATCTACGTTGACGAACGTTTGAACATCGATTTCGCTCACAATCGCATCATTCTGGAAGGCAAAGCCGCCACCCTGACGCCAACCGAATCGATTTTGCTGCATGTGCTGCTGCGCAATGCCGGTCGTGTAGTCGAAAACCGGATGCTCATCGCCCGAGTCTGGCCGTCGGAAGAAGTCTACGAAGACACGCTGCGTGTCCATATGCACCGGCTGCGGCGCAAGCTGGAAAACGACTCGCACCATCCGCATTACATCCGCACCGAGCGCGGCGTGGGCTATATGTTCACTGTGCGCCCGCCGGACGGTGTGGCGCTCGAAAATGGCGAGGAAAAAATCAAGGGCTAACGTCCCAGTTACGCGTCCGTGGGGGCGCTTGGCGGCGTCCCCAATGCCTCGTAGATGCGCTCCCAACGCGCGGCAACAACCGGCCAGGCGAATTGACCACGCACCAGCGCCTGCGCTGCCGTGCCCATCCGCTGTCGCAGATCGCTATCTGTGAGCAGCACGGTTAACGCGGTCGTCAACGCCTCGACCTCCGGCTCGACGATCAACGCCGCGCCCGCCCGCTCTGCCTCCGGAAAATTACAGCCGGGAGCCAGCAACAGCGGCAGGCCGACCACCGCCGCCTCTAGCATCGCCATCGATAAGCCCTCGCCGGTCGCGGGCAGCGCGAAACAGTCTGCAGCCGCCAGCGCCCCCAGACGGGCGTCGCCTTTTAGAAAGCCCGTGAGCACGATCCGCCGATCCGCAACGGCGACGGATTGAAGCACAGTCAGCAAGCCTTCGTCTGGCCCGGCGATCACCAGCCGGAAGTCCGGCGCAGCGAGCCGGGTAAAAGCCCGCGCCAACGCCTCGACACCTTTGCGCGCGTGCAGCCGCCCCAGGAACAGGCAGACGACCGCATCATCCAGCCCCCAACGCGCCCGAAACGCCTTCCCCAGATCGGGGTTGATAGCGCGGGTGTCAACGCCGTTCGGGATCGTCTCGAAGCGCGCCTCAAGCTGCGCCGCGTGCCAGAAAGCCTGCGCCAGCGCCGTCTCGCCCGTATGCAGCCCGACTACCGCGTCGATGTGGCGCATGAGCGCGGGACTGAGCAGCCGATCCCACCACTGCTTGAGGCCGCCGCGCCCGGTGGCTGGATCGAGCGTGCCATGCGGCGAGAGCACGACCGGCACGCCTGCCTGGGCGGCGCGCGGCGCAACGAGCAAGTTCTCGACCGTGCGAAACTCGTGCAGATGCACGACATCGACATCCGCCAGCAGCGCCTCCGCCTGCCGCCCGATGCCCAGCGGTGTCGAGAGATTGAAACGGCGCAGCGCGTACAGACGGTTGGGCACGCGCACGATATGAACGCCGTCGCGCGTTTCGTTGGCCGGTTGAGCGCTACGGTGACTGAGGTCGAGGGCGTCGGTTGTTAGCACGGTGATGCGATGCCCACGGGTCACCAGTGCCCGCGCCAGCCCGTCGACAGCGCGGACAACACCGCCAAAAGCATAGGCGGGCGCATAGTAGGGCGTGACGTGCAGGATGTGCATGGCGGGCTATTCGAAGCGCAGCGCGTCAATCGGGCGCATGTTGGCGGCGCGTCCGGCGGGATACAGACCGAAGAACACGCCGATGAAGCTGCTGACGAATGTCGCCAGGACGACCGCATCTGATGTCACCGACAAGTCCAGATCGGGCACGAGCAGGCCGCCGATCCACGTGCCCAGCCCGCCCAGAGCAACGCCGAGCGCCCCGCCGATCAGAGACAGCACCAGGCTCTCGATCAGAAATTGCAGCAGGATGTCTAATCCGCGGGCGCCGACCGCCTTGCGCAGGCCGATCTCGCGCGTGCGTTCCGTCACTGAGACGAGCATGATGTTCATGATGCCGATGCCGCCAACCAGCAGTGAAATGCCCGCGAGCAGACTCAGAAAGGCTGTCAGCACACCCGTCACCGCGCCGAGCGAGTCGAGGATCGTCGCCTGGTTGATGATGCTGAAGTCTTGCTCGCCCTGGAAGTTGATGCCGTGCGCTTGGTTGAGATAGGCTTCGATCTCGCGCGAGGCCGACTCCATGGCCTCCGGTGAGGCCGCCTCGATGTGCATGACGGACACGCGATAGCCGCCGTCCCGGGTGCGCGCCTGGCTCAGACGAGTCTGCGCAGTCGTGATCGGGATGAGGATGATCTCGTTCTGATCGCCGAGCGCGCCGATGCCCGCACCCTGCTCCGTCATGACGCCGACGACCGTGAACGGACGCTCGTTGATGCGGATCGTCTGCCCGACCGGGTCGGCAGTCTTATCCCCGAACAGGCGCTCGACCACGGTCGTGCCGAGCACCGCCACGCGCGCCGCGTCGTCGATGTCGGTCTGTGAAATGAAGGCGCTGCCTGGCTGTGGGAACCACTGGCGCACTTCCTGCCAGTTCGGTGTCACCCCGCTCACCGACAGGCGCGTGCTGCCTTCTGGCCCAACGATCTCGGCAAAGACGGCGTATTCGAGCGCCACCTGTTTGATGCTCGGCGCGATGCGTGGATCGGCCAGCGCCTGGCCTTCGAGCGTCGAGAGCGGCTGGATCGTCGTCCGTGTTTCGCTCTCCGGCGCGGACGAGAACACGAACAGCACGTTCGATCCCAGTCCCTGGAATTCGGACGCGATGTAGCCTTCGACGCCGCGCCCCAGGCTGACGAGCACGATGACCGCGCCGACGCCGATGATGATGCCGAGCGTCGTCAGAATGGCGCGCAGCCGGTTGGTCGCCAGCCCTTCAATGGCGAGGCGGATGTTCTCCAGGAAGTTCATTTAGGATGAGAATCTCACGTGTTGGTAAATCTGCGCTTTGTTATCCATATGGTTCGTTGGTCTCATCTGTCCGCCGCGTACCCAGGGAAGCGTGCTCACGACACTATAGCCAGGGCCGCCCATCAAGTAGACTAGCGGGTCGCGTTCAGGATTGCCATCGGGATGGTGAAAGATGGCGACGGCAAGACGGATGTTGGGGCTATCCGGGTTGGTGCGATCTTCGGGCACGATCAAATCTCCACAGGTGACATCGAGGCCTGACATTTCGGTACCAGTGATTTGAAACGGACAAGCGGCCTCTTCGAATACGCCCGTCGCCGATGCCTGGGCCAACAGATTACTCTGTGAACCTATGGTTAGCGCGAGAAACACCAACCAGGCCACACGCAAGAAACTGTTCATTTTTCGTCCTATCAGCAGCCTATGTCGCCCATCAGCACTGCTACGCGCTAGTTGTACTCCTGCTTATCGCCGCCGTAGTATGTTTCCTTGAAGATCGACTCCATCTCGTCGGCTTCGGAGGGGCGCTCAGCCTCGCCCGCGACCAGCGGATGCGGAACCGGGCGGTCGGTGATGATCTTGCCGTCGCGCAGCATGACGATCCGGTTCGTGTGCCGGGCGATCCACGGGTCATGGGTGACGAAGACGACCGTGATCCCCTGCTCACGGTTGAGCCGCTGGAAGATCTGCATGACTTCGGTGCCGCTGCGTGAGTCGAGGTTGCCGGTCGGTTCGTCGGCCAGGATCATCGCCGGTTCGTTGACGAGCGCGCGGGCAATCGCCACACGCTGCTGCTGCCCGCCGGAGAGTTCGCTCGGCAGGTGATCCAACCGATTGCCCAGCCCGACTGCCTCTAGCGCGGCTTTCGCGCGTTTGGAACGCCCACCCTCACCGCCGTAGATCAGCGGCAGCTCGACCTGTCGCAGCGCCGAGGTGCGCTTGAGCAGGTTGAAGCTCTGGAAGACGAAGCCGATCTTCTTGTTGCGCACGCGCGCCAGATCGCTTTCGCTGAGCTTGCTGACCGCCTCGCCATCCAGATAGTATTCACCCGACGTGGGCTGATCCAGGCAGCCGAGGATGTTCATCAGCGTGCTTTTGCCGCTGCCGGACGGCCCCATGATCGACAGGAATTCGCCTTCGTAAACTTTCATGACGACGCCGCGCAGGGCATGAACTTCAATGTCGCCCATCTTGTAGACCTTGGCGATGTCGCGCACGTCGATTACCGCCTGGGGTGACTGTTCGGCGGTCGCTGTTTCTGACTTGTGTCCGTTTTTGCGCCAGAACATCCTGACTCCTATCCATCAATCCCCGGTGAACGACATTCTCACCGGCGCTACCCCCTCGGTCCAAAGGTCAGGGCAGCTTGCGGCACCAGAATGACACGTGTACCCTCGTCAACACCGCTCAGGAGTTCGCTCTCCGTCTCGTTGCGCGCACCCAAAGCGACCGGTATCTCCTCGTATGCGCCGTCTGCATTCTGGATCGTGACGAAGGCCTCGCCGGTATCGCGGTCGATGCGGATGAAGCGGTTGGCGAGCACCAGCGTGTCCGGGCGCTCGCTGATCAGGATCGATGCAGTCGCCGTCATGCCCGAACGCAGCGGCGCGTCGGTCGGGTCAAGTTCGACACGCACACGATAGATCACGACCTGCTGCGTCTGGCCGGGCGCGAGCGCTGCCGGCGCGATGTCGGTTCGAGTCACAACACCTGTCAATGTGTCGGATGGCAGCGCATCGAGATCAAGATCGACGTGCTGGCCGATTTCGATCCGGCCAATGTCGGTTTCGTCAATCGCCAGATCAATGTAGTAGCCGCCGGGATCGAGCATCAGCACAGCGGCCTGCTGTTGCGGCGGCGGCTCGCCGATGGTCAGATTCATCTGGCCGACGACGCCGTCGAACGGCGCGCGCAGCACGGCGCGATCCAGATTCAACTGCGCCAGTTCGACATTCAACTGCGCCTGCTGAAGCTCGATGGCCGACAGGTGCAGGTCGATCTCGGACGGCCCGTTCATCAGCCGGTCGAGCGCGGTCTGCGCCTGGACGATAGCGGCCTGCGCCGAAGCGACCGACCCAGCGTCCGCGCCCCGGCTGCCCGCAGCGGCGGCCTGGGCATCGGCGACCTGAACGCCGAACTCGGCCTGCTCCAGGCCGGGCGAGAACTGCTCCGGGTTTGCGCCGGGTACCTCGACCGTCTGCTCGACCGTGCCAATGCCCGGCACATCCTGCGAGACGGTCACGGGCGGCGGGTTGACGGCCATGTCGCGCTGAAGCTGCGCCTGCCAGAGTTGATTACGTGCGATTTCCGCCTGCAAGCGCGCGATCTCTGTCTGTTCGGGCGAGGTGCTGCTGTAGACCGCCGCAAGCTGCGCCTGCGCAGTGTCGAGCGCCGCCTGTGCCGCAGCAATATCGACAGCGCGCGGCGGGGCGAGCAGCGCATCGTAGGCGATCTGGCGCAGGTCACGCGCGATCTCGGCGTCACGCAAGGCAGCTTCGAGCGTATCCGCCTTCTGCCGCGCCAGCACATCCCCGGCGGCGACCGGCTGCCCCTCGGCGACCTGGATCTCATCAACGACGTTTTGCAGCTCGAAAGCGAGGGCAACTTCACGGCGCGGCGCAATGCTGCCGGTCGCGCCAATCGCCACGCGCAGGGTATCCCGACGCACGACGGTTTCGTCGATCACGTCACTGGCGGTCTCCTGTGCCCCGGCGTTCTGCCGTTGAATGAACAGCGACACCCCGACCGCCAGCACAGCGAGAACACCTACCGTCACAAGAATGCGCGCTAACCGCCGCATATCAGCCGCCTCCGAAAATAGCTAACGAATCGCCGCCGAGTTCGACCGCGATCACATCGCCCGCCTGCAAGCCGGCGACGACTTCGCTGACGTCGTCGCCCTGCAAGCCGAGCGTGATTTCGATCTCTTCCAATTCACCTGCCGCGTTGACGACGTTGACGAATGCTGTTCCGCGCTGGCGATCCAGGCGGATGTAGCGGTTGGGTACGAACAGCACGCCCGTGCGCGTGTCGGTGATGAGCGAGGCGTCCGCCGTCATGCCGACGCGGATACGGCTGTCCACACCCTCGTCCAGGCGCAGCGTCACCGGGTAGCTGACAATGCCGCCCTGCTCGACGCCGACCAGCGCGATCCGTTCAACCGTCGCCGGGACAGTCACGTTTTCCAGCGCATCGAAGGTAATCGACGCGGCCATGCCTTCGTGAAGCTGGCGCACGTCGATCTCATCGACGTTGACAAGCACCCGCAGCGGCGTCACATCGGTGATCATGCCGACCGGTACGCCAGGCGCGATCAACTGCCCGACCTCCAGATTGAGCGCGGTGATCACACCCTCAATCGGGGCTGTCACCAGCGTGTTATCGAGCGCAGTTTGCGCGCGATCCAGCGCGGCGGATGCCTGGGCAATCGCGGCGTCCGCGCTGTCGATCTGGCTCTGCGCCGGCCCGGCGAGCAGGCGTTCAAGTTCCGCTTCTGCCTGGTCAACCCGCGCCGCTGCCGCGCCCGCCTGTGCGCCGCCGCCTCGCCGCAGCGACTCGACACGCAGCCGGGCGATTTCCGCCTGGAACGATGCCGCGCCGACCTGCGCATCGAGCAGCGCGTAGCGCTCTTCGGGCTGGCCGCCCGGCGCGGTCGCGCGGGCGTGCTGCGCATTTTCCACCGCAGCCAATGCCTGCTGATAGCCCAGTTCGGCGGCGCGCAAATCGTCGGGATTGACCGCACCGGCGGCAGAGCGATACGAACCGCGCGCGGCGTCGATGTTCGCCTGCGCGACGGCTATCTGCCCACTATCCGGCCCGGCGAGCAGGTCGTCACGGCGAACCTGTGCCATTTCCAGACCCAGCCGCGCCTGTTCGACGCCAATCTGCTGAGTGTCGTTCTCCAGATGCGCGATGACATCACCCGCGCGCACAATGTCGCCCGGCTGTGCCAGGACTTCCGCGACGCGCCCGGCGCTGGCAACGCTGAGATTGGCGCTGACATCGGCATCGACCTGGCCCAGGGCCGTGACCGCGACGGTAACATCGCCGGTGGTGACAGTGTGAAGATCGATATTTGCATGTTGCGCCGCTTCGCTGGCCGCCTGATTCTGCCGCGAGGCAAAGACGAGCACCGGCACGCCCAACATCAACACAGCCAGCAGCAGCAGCGAACAACCTACAGGTCGTTTCAAATCAAAACTCCCGTCCATTGTCGCAGCGAACCGGCAAGCAGTGCTGTTGGCGAATTCAGCCCTCACCCTATGTCCCTCTCCCGACCGCCGCTGCGCGGCTTGGAGAGGGACTTTTCCAGCTATTCTCTCCCCTTCTCCCAGCGCAGCGTTCGGGATAAGGGGGCGGGGGATGAGGGCAAAAAGCGACTCAAATGGTTCGCCGACAGCATCGCAAGCAGCGCCGATCCGCGCGTTCCCTATCATTTTACGATAAACATGCAGCTAGAGTTGTGACGTGAGCGCCAATTCTTTGGTGACTCTCATCGTACAAATGCAGCAGCCTCAGCCGGATGTCCTTGGCAGAACAGCCGAGATCGAGCCAGTTTCCTGTATGCCTATTAGATCACAGGCATCCTGTCCAAAACCGGCCAGTCTCTCTGGTTAAGGAATGTGTGGCGATACAACTGTTCGGTATGCTATATTAAATGCGATATCTTTCACATACCGGCTTCCGCCCTACAAGGAAGTGAGCGCAGGTTCATGGCGTCCACTATGATCCCGGATATTGTCATCAGCCGCCTGCCCATCTACCTGCGCGCCCTCGACCGGCTTGCGCAGGAAGGGCACGAGGTTACGTCATCCCAGGAACTGGGCAAGCGTTTGGGCATCAGTTCCGCCCAAATTCGCAAGGACTTGTCGCACTTTGGTGGCTTCGGCAAGCAGGGCACCGGCTACAAGATCCATTATCTCAAAGAGCAACTGCGTCAGGTGCTCAAAGTCGAGCGTGAATGGGAAGTGGCACTGGTCGGCGCGGGCGATCTTGGTAGTGCAGTGGCGCGCTATAAGGGGTTTACCGAGCGGGGCTTTCACATCACCTGCGTCTTCGACAGCTCGCCGGACAAAGTCGGCAAGAAGGTCGGCGCGTTCCACGTGCAGTCGATTGACAAACTGACCTCAGAGATCACTGAGCGCGGCATTCAGATCGCGATGATCGCGGTGCCGGCGGAACATGCGCAGGGTGTGGCCGATCAACTAATCGCAGCGGGTGTGCGCGCCATTCTCAATTACGCGCCGATCAACCTGAATGTCCCCGAAGATGTACACGTGCAGTACATCGACCCCGTGCTTCATCTCCAGCGCATGACGTACTATCTGCCCTAATAGATGCCCGCGCCACACGCACGTACTCGTACAGGAAAGGGGTAGACGTTCATGGTCATCCCTGACGACCTGATCAAGCTTCTGGCCGCGATTCTCGTCGGCGGCATCATTGGCGCAGAACGTGAATTTCGCGATAAAGCGGCTGGTTTCCGCACACTCATCCTCATCTGCGTCGGTTCAACCTTGTTTACGCTGTTCTCGTTACGGATGAATGCTGACGGCGATCCAACACGGATGGCCGCCAACATCGTCACTGGCATCGGCTTCCTCGGCGCAGGGGTAATCTTGCGCAATGGCGGGCGTATCACCGGGTTGACGACGGCTGCGACCATCTGGCTGGCAGCCGCCCTCGGCGTAGGTATCGGCGGCGGCTTTTACACACTGGTGGCTGTGGCAACCGTCTTGATCGCCGTCGTCTTGATGGTCTTTCCCCGCTTCGAGCGCTGGATCGACGAGCAGCGCGCCTGGCACACCTACGAGATCGTGCTCGACGTGAACAGCCGGAAGCTGCGTGAGATTGAAGGCATGTTCGAGGAGTATCAGCTTCGGGTGCGCCAGCGCAAACGGGTTCGCCGTGGCCGTGACCTCATCTGCACCTGGGCAGCGCATGGCCGGCCAAAAGATCACGATCTGCTGGTCGAACGGCTGCTGGCGGATAAGGACGTGAAGGAAATTCGCTTCTAAGCGCGCTGCGAGGCGCTGACCTTTTTGCCTACGACCGTGCGCAGGTGCTTGCCCGGCCCGAACTCATCAAAGACAATCACGTCGAGCGCGTTTGCCCGGATGAGTGCCGGGTAATCGTAGAGAAAATCGCCGAAGCGCTCCCAGAGATGCGCCCAGAACGCCCCGGTGCGATTGCCATCCAGCGGCAGGCCAATATCGACCAGCGCCAGCGTCCCCTCCGGCACGAGAACACGCGCCATCTCGGCGACGGCCTGTTCCTCATTCGCCAGCCCGGACATGGCGAAGGTGCTGACGACAGTATCGAACACGCCTGACGGGAATGGCAGCGCGAAGACACTGCCCCGCGCCAGCCTGACCGGCAGCCCGCCGCGCTGCAAGCGCCGCCGCGTGAAACGGCACATGCCCAGCGCCAGGTCGATACCGACGCACAGTTCCGCCTGGCGTGCCAGCGCCGCCTGCAACTTGCCGGGGCCGAAGCCGACCTCCAGCACACGCCGGTGTGCAGGCACGTGATCGAGCGCGCGGCTGACGTAGCGCCACCATGCGCCGAGCGTTGACCAGTCCAGGCCGTCGTAGACCGGCGCGAGCATTTCGTAGACGATGGTGTTGAAAAAGCGTCGTGCGCCTTCATGACCTGCCATAATCAACTCCCAGGGGCAGGTAAGCGCGCCGGGCGTTAGGCCTGAACGACGCGCCGCAGCAGCGCCGGATCGTTGAGCGCCCGTCCCGCACCCACCGCGACCGCGATCATGGCGTTGTTCGCGCGGTAGACAGGCACCTGTACCTGCTGCGTCAGGAATTGATCCATCCCACGCAGGAGCGCGCCGCCACCGGTGAGGACGATGCCACGGTCGATAATGTCGGACGCCAGTTCCGGCGGTGTGTTGCTGAGCACGCCGCGCACCACACTCACGATCTGGCTCAATGGCTCCTGGATCGCTTCGACGACTTCGCTGGTCGTCAGCGTGATCGTACGCGGCAGGCCGGTGACGTTATCGCGTCCCTGCACTTCCATCGCCAGCTCATCGACAAGCGTCGTCGCCGCGCCAACCTGGATTTTGACCGACTCGGCGGAGGGCTGGCCGATGGTCAGGCTGTATTTGCGGCGGCAGTAGCTGATGATGGCATCATCGACGTTGAGGCCACCGACACGCCCACTTTCCGCGCGGACGATGTTGTTCATCGTCATGACCGCGGCCTCGGTGATGCCGCCGCCGATGTTGACGACCATATCGCCCGCCGGCGTGCCGACCGGCAGCCCCGCGCCGATGGCCGCTGCCAGCGGCTCCCAGATCAGAAAGGCCTCACGCGCCCCGGCACTGACGGCGGCTTCGTAGACGGCGCGCTTTTCGACGCTGGTCACGCCGTAGGGCACAGACATCATCACCGTCGGCCTGAACAGGCGCACGCGCCCGGCGATCTTGTTGAAGAAGTGGCGCAGCATCGCCTCGGTGACTTCGTAGTCGGCGATGACACCGCTCTGAAGCGGACGCACGATCTGAATGTCTTCGTCGTCCACCTTGCCGAGCATCTCGCGCGCTGGCTGGCCGATCTCGACGATGCGCTCGTCCTCGACCGTCAGTGCGACGAGTGACGGCTCCTGGAGCACAATCTGCTCGTTTTCGTAAATCAGGACGTTGACCGTGCCCAGGTCAACACCCAGTCGTTTGTCAAACAGTCCCATTGGCGTGTATCTACCTGCCCGCAGGCGTGCTTTTCGCTAACGGCGAAGTATACCATGACCCAGGGCAGGGCAACGAGCGCCGTTTAGCCGACGATGGGGCGACTGCACAGTCTGTGATCAGCGCACTTCAGCCTCATCCCCCAGCCCCGCCCATGAATGGGATTTCCGAGGCGCTTTCAGTCGCCGCTCGCGTTCTCCCGACGGCTGCGCAGGGAGAAGGGGAGCGTGTAGTGGACCCCAAAGAGTGGACACAAAAGCCCAGTGTTTGCAGCGGACTTGTCAAATTGAACATATTTTTTACTCGGGGCCGACGGGGGTCAATCACCACGCGTATAAGTATCATTATGATTGCTCCATATCGATCACCTTTCATAGACTCTCATATTGAGGCCAGGGCAAGCAACAAGCGGAAACTGCCCATCTTGTGCATTTAAGCTCGCTTTCCGGCGTTGATCATCTTTAGGGATTTATCTTCAACGATGACACAGCGTTTGCTGCTCTGCTACAGATTGCCCAGCAAGCTTGACAAGGCGATAAAGGTTAGTAGACTCCGTAGATGTCCGCATATTTGCCCCAATATCGCACAAGGAGGACAACAAGATCAAAGATTCAGGCAACTGCGGATAAACCGATTCCAATATTACATGGCTTGATGAGAGGTAGATATGTCCAGAAAATCCATGTTCATTCTGCTCGTCGTGAGCCTTCTCCTACTCGTAGCACTACCATTAACCGCATCGGCACAAGCTGAACCCAAGGTCTTCTACTGGATTTCGCACGGCGCGCCGGCAGACCCGGTCTGGGTGCTCTTCTTGCAGGGCGCCGAAAAGTGGGCCGAGGACACCGGCTTTGAAGTGCGCACGTCCTTCCACAGCGGTGACGTTGCGTCGCAGCAGGAAGCCGTTCGCGCCGCCGTAGCCGCTGGCGCGACGGGCATCGTCACCAGCACGCCGGACCCGGGCGCGCTGACCGAAGTCATCGCAGAAGCGCACGCCGCCGGTATTCCGGTCATCATCATGAATACGGAAGACAAGACAAGCGGACGTGACGCCTATGTCGGCGGCGACAACTACGTGATCGCCCGCAACTGGGCGCTGTATCTCGTTGACAACGGCTACGTGACCGAAGGCAGCCATGTGTGGTGCCCGGTGGAAGTTCCTGGCGCAACCTACCAGGTGAACGAGGTGGAAGGCATTAACAGTGTGTTTGGCCCGTTGGGCATCGAGTGTGACATTACCGACGCCACGCTCGATCAGGCGGAAATCATCACCCGCATGTCGGACTACCTGACGGCCAACCGCGACAGCATCGACGCGATCATCGGCCTGGGCGACCTGGTGACGGGCAGCATCAAGCGCGTCTTCGATCAGGTCGGCGTCGCGCCGGGTGACATCCCGGTGGTCGGTTGGGGCAACTCGCTGGACACGGCTGGCGAAGTCCTCGAAGGCTACGTGGCGGCAGCGACGTGGCAGGACCCGCTGGGCACCAGCTATCTGGCGCTGTCGCAGGCGATGATGGCTGCCAGCGGCATCCCGCCGTCGGACATCATCCTGGGCACGATGTACACAGCGGAAAATGCCGCGTACTACCAGGGTCTGATGGAGTAACATTGTGCTGACGGCGTGATTCCCGGTGTGAACGGGGGAATCGAAATCAGCACTTGAACGGGCATCAGGCTGGCGCACTCCGCCAGCCTGATGCTAAGCTATCCGGGCCATGACACCAAGAGTACAAAGAGATTGAAGAATTAGATGTCACCTACCTCGCTCCCAGAGGCCATTGCGGTTTCTCCCGCAACCCGGTCATCACCCTCGGCCATCCAACGGCTGGTATCCCGGCCAGAATTTGGGCCATTCGTCCTTTTGATTATCGAGATCCTGGTCTTCAGCTTCCTGTCGTCGCGGCACAGCGTGTCAGAAGCGTTTCTGACATCATTCCCTTCGTTTCTTTCGACCAGCAACTTGAGCAACTTGCTCGACTTCACACCCGAACTGGGCATGATTGCGTTGGGCATGACCCTGCTAATGACCGCTGGCGAGTTCGATCTTTCGGTTGGCTCGGTCTTCGGCTTCGCGCCGATCCTGATGTGGACGTTTGCCAACACCGGTGCAACTTCACTCGAAGTCGGGTTCCTGATCGCGATGGGTGTGGCGGTTCTCATCGGCTTTGTCAACGGCGTCATGGTGACTAAACTCAAGATTCCATCGTTCCTGGTCACTCTGGGCATGCTGCTCGTCGTGCGCGGGTCGGCCCTGTACATCACGGACGGCTTTCCCCAACGCACCTGGTCGGCAGCGGGGCCGCTCAAGGATATCCTGGTCGGCGACATTTTCATCGGTGACCTGCGCTTCCGCACCTCGCTGCTGTGGTTCATCGCCTTCGTGGCCATCCTCAGCTACGTGTTGACACAATCGCGCCTCGGCAACTGGATACAGGCGGCGGGCGGCAACCCCGGCTCGGCGCGGGCGCGCGGTGTGCGCGTGGCCCGGACGAAGATCGCTCTGTTCATCCTATCGGCGGTGATGGCCGCGTATGCAGGCGTTACCAGCTCGATCCGTGTTTCGGCAGCGAACCCGAACAGCGGCACGGGCTACGAACTGGAAGTGATCGCGATGGTCGTGATCGGCGGGACGGCATTGACCGGCGGACGCGGTACGATCATCGGCACGCTGCTCGGCGTGCTCATCCTGCGCATGATGCGCAATGGCATCGTGATCGTGGGTGTGCCCGGTCTGGCATATAACATTTTCATCGGTGCGATTATCCTGGGAATGATGGCGCTGCATTCCTGGCTCGAACGTAGACACCACGCGGGGACTTGACGACCATGAACGACGGCGAACTCGTGCGCATGGAGCACATCAATAAGTTTTTTGGGCGCGTGCAGGCGTTGAGCGATGTTTCGTTCACCGTGCGCCGGAATGAAATCGTCGGCCTGCTGGGGGATAACGGCGCGGGCAAATCCACATTGATCAAAATCCTCTCCGGCGCGCTGACGGCGGACTCTGGCGAGATCTACTTCAAAGGGCAAAAGGTTCACATCGCCGACACGATGGATGCGATCAAGCTCGGCATTGAGACGATCTACCAGGATTCTGCGCTGGTGACGCAGCTTTCGATCGCGCGGAATCTGTTTCTGGGGCGTGAGCCGCGCAAGAAGCCGTACTTCCTCGACCGGATGGATCAGGAGGCCATGAACGATGCCGCGCGTGTTCTGCTCAAACAGGTAGGGATCACCAAGGACATCCCGCCAACGACACCGATCAGCGCGCTTTCCGGTGGCGAGCGCCAGGCAGTGGCGATTGCGCGGGCGATGCACTTCGACAGCGATCTGATCATTCTGGATGAGCCGACCAACAACCTGGGGGTTGAAGAGACGCATGGTGTGCTGCGGTTTGTGCGCAATGCGCGCGACTCCGGGCATTCGTGCATCTTCATCGCCCACAACATCTATCACGTTTTCCAGGTGGTCGACCGGATCGTGGTGCTGCGGCGTGGCAAGAAGGTCGCCGACGACATCGATCCGAAGAAGACGACCATCGAGCAGGTCGAGCAGGTCATCACCGGGCTGGTGGAACTGCCGCAATAGGAGGTGGCTTTCGGCTTGAATGTGATTATGCCGAACGCACCAGTTATGCTTACCGATACGCGCCGACGCAGTTCCAGCGTCACGGTTCGGCCGTGTTCATGTGGGGCAAATAACATTGAACAATAGTTTACCCGTTCTACCTACACACACGATCGGGTCGCACGCCTGGCCTGCATGGTTATTCACGGCGCTAGAGGCGGCTGAGCGCGGCGAGTATGGCCCCACAGATTGGCGCGAGACGCAGGACGACGCCGTCGATCTCGCCCTGCGCGACCAGGAAGACGCGGGCATCGACATCGTGACGGATGGCGAGATGCGCCGTGTGGGCTTCTTCACAGCGGACTTCTACAGCAAGTTCAACGGCCTGATCGAGCTGCCGCCGCAGCGCAAGGTGGGCATCCCCGGCCACGACCAGCGCGAGAGTTACGAGGCGGTGGAACCCGTGGTCGCGCCTCATGGCCTGGGGCTGGTGGCGGAATACAACTATTTGAAGACCCGCACGAACCGTCCGATCAAGATGCCGATCCCGGGGCCATACACGCTGGCGGGGCGGATTAAGCCAGGCCGCGTCTACAAAGACCGGCTGGACGTGGCACGCGCTTTGTCCGAAATCATCAACGCCGAATTGAAAGCGGTGGTGGCAGCGGGCGCGACGATCGTCCAGATCGATGAGCCGTCGTATGCCGTACATGCGACGACGCCGGTCGAGTTCGTCAAACTCTTCAATGACACCGTGGCCGGGGTGAAGGCCAAAGTCGGCGTGCATTTGTGCTTCGGCAACTACGTCGGACGTCCGGTGGCGCGGCGCACCTATCACCCACTCTTTCCCTACGTGCTGGAGATGCAGGCCGATCAGTTCGCGCTCGAATTTGCCAACCGCGAGCTGTCCGAGATCGACCTGTGGCGCGAATTCCCGAACGACAAGGAACTGGCTGCCGGGTTAGTCGATGTCAAGAATTACTACTGCGAGACGCCGGAAGACGTAGCCGAGCGGATTCGCACGGCGCTTAAGTATGTCTCGGCGGACAAGCTGAGTGTGACACCTGACTGCGGCTTCAGCCAGACGGCGCGCTGGGCGGCCAGGCGCAAGCTCAAGGCATTGGTCGAGGGCGCGAAGATCGTCCGCCGCGAATTGACCGGCCAGGACGCCTGAGATCAGGCCGGGTCGAACGCCAGGGCGCGCGCCGGGTTGTGGATGAGCAGATCGTCGATGACCTTCTGCGACACGCCGCGTTCGCGCAGTATTGGGACGAAGGTGTTCAGGATGTGGACGAAACCTGCCCCGCCGTTGCGCAGTAAATACGAGCGCCGCGCGGTGTCGCCTGCCAGCACGATGCGGCGGTGATGCCCGGCGGCGATCATGGCGGTGATGACCTCGGCGCGCTCGGCGTCGGGATAATACCTGGCTTTGCTGATCTGATCGTAACTCAGGTAGACACCGGTGGCGGCGATGCGCAGGTGATAGTCGAGTTCGAGCTTGCGATCCACATGGCCGATGATGATGCGCTCCGGCGCGACGCCCTCGCTGGTCAGGATGGCGACCTGTTCGAGCGCCATCGTCCCGGCCTCGGTGTGCGTCGAGATCGGCGCGCCGGTCGCGTGATGGGCGCGGGCAGCGGCGCGGAACAGCTTTTCCGCCAGCGGCGAAATCTCGTTAAGCGTGGACGCAGCTTTGATCACCCCGGCGCGCGCGTCAGTCCCGTCCATGCCCTCGCGTACCTCGGCGATGAAGCGCGCCGCCAGTTCATCCACTGACGCGCCCTCCAGGAACGGCGCCGAGAATTTCTCCTTGTTGTAGCCGGTCGTGCCGATGATGTGGACGCCGGACACGCGCGCGATCCGCTGCATGGCCGCGGCGTTGCGGTGGTAATCCGGCGTGGTCATCTCGACGATGGCGCGCCCGCCCGCCTGATAGAAGGCATGCATCTCGTCGATAGCCACAGCTTCGTCGTCCAGGATCAGATCAGGTTCGGCAAACTGCGCCGGCGGCTGGCCGAAGACGTGTTCGTGCGGGTAGCAAATGCCCAACGCATCCGGCGCAATGTCGCCCAGCACCGTGCGAATGATCGCCATAATTTTCGCTCCTGACTCTCAAAATCCATGCTGGCGCAGAAAGGCCTCGACCTGCGGGCGTGACGGCGCGCCGAGGACGCTCCTGCCGCCGGTGACGACAATGGACGCCGCTGCCGAAGCGAAAGCGAGCGCGCGTTCCAGGTCGAAGCCCTCGCTCAGTGCATATAACAGCGACGAGTTGAACGTATCGCCCGCGCCGATGGTGACCTCGGCCTTGACGGGGAACCCGGCGACGTGCAGTGTCTCGTGATCGGGGCGGTAGACCGATGCGCCATCGGCACCGCGTTTGACGATGAGCGTGCGCGCCCCGGCGTCGAGCAGGCATCTGGCGCTCGCCTCGACTGTCTCCAGGCCGGTGCAGATGGCAAGCTCATACACGTTGGCGATCAGATAGTCCGTCAGCGGTAGCAGCGGCTGAAGATCGGCCAGGGCGACCGGCTTGCCCACCGCCGGGCCAATATCGACCGCTGTGGCCGCGCCCTGCTCGCGAACGGCACTCAGCGCCGCGCGAAAGCCGTCCGGGTGCATGGCAGGCAGCAGCGCACAGCCGGTGATCAACAGCGTGGTCGCGCGGCGGAACAGATCGAGCGGCGAATCTTCGAAGTGCAGGTCGTGGAGTGGGCCGGGATGGTAGAACGAGATGCGATTGAGCCGATCGTCGATCAGCGAGGTTGTGGTCGCCGTACCGTGTGTCCGGCTGCGGACGAAGCCATCGAGGACGACACCCCGCTCGCGCAGCCAGCCGGTGACGGTATCGCCGAGCATGTCCTGACCGGCCGCGCTGCACAACGCGACTTGTGCGCCGAGCGCGGCCAGGACGTAGGCGCTGTTGGCCCCGTTGCCGCCGAGGGTGGTCTTCAGCGGCTTGCTGCACCAGGCCAGACTGCTGGTCGAGAATTCGTCATGCTCAAAATGGGGCACTTTGTCGAAGCCGGAGATGAACAGATCGACTGTGGTCGTGCCGATGACGATGAACATCAGAGGATCGCTCCTATCTGGCGCAGGCGATCTTGCAGCACAGGCATGTCGATCTCGTGGAGGGTACGCTTGTGGCACGCCGCCTGCACGGCAGCGACGGCGGCGGCCTGTCCCATCGCCATGCACTGGCCCATGCTGCGCACCGAGGCGTGCGCCTCGTGATCGGCGGATAGGCAGCGCCCGACGACGAGCAGCCCTTCGACTACGCGCGGCAGCAGGCAGCGATAAGGGATGTCGTAGGTTTCGCCCTCCGGCAGATACTGCCAGTGGGTATCGCTGCCCGCGTGGTGATCTTCAATCGGTGCGCCGCAGCGCGCGATAGCATCGTCGAACTTGCGCGCGGCCAGCACGTCGGCTTTCGTCAGCCTGTATTCCCCGAAGATGCGGCGGCTTTCGCGGACGCCGATTTGTGTGCTGAGATTGGCAATGGCGGCGCGCTCGTAACCGGGCACCATGTCGATCAGGAAGCGAGCGTATTCGAGCGCCTGGGCGCGCCCTTCGATCTCTGCCCGCGTCAGTTGTTCGGGGTCGGTGGCATCGATGTTGCCGACGCGGGTCATATTCGTCGCCATGACTCCGGCCAGCGGCGTGATGTGGACGCTGCCCTCTTTACGTGGAAGGTGATAGCCTTTGTCAAGGGCCTCGCCCATGAGCGCGTGCAGCTGGCTCTTGCCGACCGCCCGTGCGCGTTCGACATCGACATTAAGCAGGCGGAAGGTGGTCGTCAGTGATTGGACGGGGCCATCCTGCGCGCCTTCGAAAGCGACCCCGGCAGCGGCAGCCACGTCCGCATCACCGGATGCGTCAATGATGGCCTCGGCGGTCAGGCGGATGAAGCCACTCTTGCCGACGGCGATGACGCCGTGCACATGATCGCCCGCGCGCAGCGCATCGACGACGAAGGTGTGATAGAGGATGCGGACGCCCGCCTCGCGCGCCAGCATCTCCCAGACAATTTTGAGCGTCTCCGGGTCGTAGGTGATGCCCTGGCCTGCGCCGTAGGTGTTCGGGCGCAGCAGCGCCATGCCGCGCGCCATCAGCGCCTCGACGATGAGATCCGGCACGCCGCCGACGACTTTCTTCGCCTCCTGGCCGGGCGTATAGAAGCCGTAGAACGTGTCCAGCACCTGGGTGCTGATGCCGCCCATGAAACCATAGCGCTCGACCAGCGTGACGGATGCGCCCTCGCGTGCGGCGGTGATGGCGGCGGTCGCGCCTGCTGAGCCGCTGCCAATGACGAGTATGTCGCTATGCCAGAGATCGCGAATGGGCTTGCTGAACGTATCCATAGGGTCTCGTCTCAGCGCACGGCAGCGGCGCTCTCAGCCAATTTGTCGAAGACCTCGGTCGTGATGGGCACGTCGAAAACCATGCCGATGATCTCCGACCAGCCAGCCAGAAAGTAGTACCAACCATCCTCGATATGCAGACGGCGCGCTTCACGTTGGCACAGGGCCTTGTGCATGAAGCCCAGTTCGCCGCGGTAGTTCAGCTCCCAGGCGATGCCGTCGTTGGGGAAGCACCCCGCATCAGTGATCGGCGAGCCGGGCGTATCCTTGCCCATGCCGGTCGCATTGATCACGAGCGAACCGGGCGGCAATTGCGCCATCAAGCGGTCATTCACCTCTGGATCAACGTTTTCGACGTATTCGAAGTCAATGCCGGCCGGTGGCAGCCCCGCGACCAGCTGGCGGATGAAATCCAGCTTGCCCGGACTGCGGTTGACGAGCACAAAACGGCGCGGACGTTCGCTCGGCGCAGTGCGCGTCAAGAAG
This sequence comes from Anaerolineae bacterium, assembly GCA_023382675.1. Lineage (GTDB taxonomy): Bacteria > Chloroflexota > Anaerolineae > Aggregatilineales > Phototrophicaceae > Flexifilum. The sequence continues at coordinate 1,090 of JAHDWN010000037.1, read as the reverse complement.
TGGGTCGTGATGGCAACTGCCGAACCACCCGCACCGAAGCAGAGGATGTCGGCGTTGGTGCGCGACCAGTAGTCCGCCGGGATGAACTGGCGCATCGCGCGCGCAGACGTGTACGGATCGACTGCGTGGCCGAGCAGCCGCCCCTCGCGCTTGTAGATGCACGAGACTTCCTGGCACAGCTTGGCATCGCTGGTCAAGTCTTCGAACAGATCAAGGGCGGCGCGCAGGACATTGATTTTATGGGTAGTGACCGCCGCGCCAAGCGAGAGCGGGTCGTATTTGATCTGCTCGACCGCTGCCCGGTAATCCGCAGCCGGTGCATTGATCGGTAGATCGACACCGACAAGCTGCGCATTTTCCAGGCCCAGAATCTTCGCCCAGCCCGGAAACATGCGCAGGCTTGACGATTTACCGGTTGTCACGCCGAAAAAATACATCGTCGGCGCAGCCCGCGTGATCACTTTGTGCTGCCTCCATAAGCGCGCACCATCCGCCGCCGATATTCGTCGTAGGCTTCATCAAAGCGCTTGGTGCTCGCTTCTGAGCCGATGAAAACGCTGCTGGTGATGACCGGCAGCTTGATACCCTTGGCGACCAGGCCCTCGGCAACCGTGACTTTGATCAGGTTGGTGATCGCCGCCATGGCGATGGTCGTCGCCGGGCCGACCGGATCGTCCATGCCCTCGATGCGGACGAGCGCATCGCCGGGGGGGACGCAGTTATCGATGACGATGTCCGCCACGTCCATTAGCTTCTTGCCGGAGCTGTGGCGAACACGGGCGGTTGTCGCGTGTTCGACTGACGTGACGGCCACCAGCGGCAGATCGCGCTTCTTGACTTCGAGCGCCATATCAACAATCGTCTCGTTGACGCCGCTGTTGGAGAAGATGAGGAAGCTATCCGGCGGCGCAAAGACGAAGTTGCGCAGAATTTGCGCGGCGAAACCTTCAAGATGCTCGATAAAAAGCGCCTGACGCTGGCCGTTCGCCCCGACAACCTGATTGTGGAATGTCAGCGAGAGTTCGACAATCGGGTGAAAGCCGGGAAAGCTGCCGTAGCGCGGGAACATCTCTTCCAGGAAGACGCGCGA
>JAHDWN010000036.1 GCA_023382675.1 Anaerolineae bacterium | reverse complement strand
CGGTCAATGTGGGGTAGAGCGCGTAAGTTTCGAACACCATCGCCACATTGCGATCTTGCGGCTGGACGCGGTTCATCAGTTGATCGCCGAAGTAAATTTCGCCGCCGCTCAGTTCTTCCAGACCCGCGATCATGCGCATGGTCGAGGATTTGCCGCAGCCGGATGGGCCGAGCAGCGCCATGAATTCGCCATCCGCGATCTCCAGCGAGACGTTGTTGACCGCCCACGTCTTGCCGCGATCATAGCTCTTGCGCACGTTTCTGAGTTCGACTCTTGCCATGATGATCACACTCCTTCGGGCACGCGGATTCTGCGGGCAGGATGCGCGATCGCTTGCTCGTCAGCGAACAGGTGAAACGTATTCGGGTTGATGTCGAGCCAGACCGCATCGCGCACGCGCAGGCTCATCCCGGCGGACGCAACCACCTTGACCAGATGCGGACCGACCTTCGTCGTCACGATGTCGCGGTGACCGAGCGTTTCAACGACGTAGACCTCCGCCGGGACGGTGTGCGTGGCGCTTTCTGTCATGCTGATCGTGAGATCGGTGGCGCGAACGCCGACGCGCAGTTGCTTGGGTGTGCCTCGCTGGCGCAGGGTGATGGCGCTGTCGTCGTCAAGCTTGATGCGGACCGGCTGCTTTTCGGTGCCGGTGATGACCATCTCGGGCAGCCCTGCGCCCGTACTCAACGCGGCATCAAGGAAGCTCATCGGCGGCTCGCCAACAAAGCTGGCGACAAATTCATTCGCCGGTGTGTGGAAAATCTCTTCCGGCGTGCCGAACTGCATGATGTGGCCCTTGTTGATGACGGCCATCCGCTGCGAGAGTGACATCGCCTCGCGGTAGTCATGCGTCACATGGACGACCGTCGCCTGCTTTCGCTGGCACAACGCTTTCAATTCGCCGCGCATCCGGTGACGCAGCTTGGCGTCCAGATGCGAGATCGGCTCATCCAGCAGATACACATCGGCGTCGCGGACGAGCGCACGCCCTAAGGCGACGCGCTGGCGCTGACCGCCGCTCAGAAAGCCGGGGCGACGATCTAGAAACGGCGTGATCTGCAAGATTTCGGCGATCTCGTGTACCCGGCGCTGGATTTCCTGCTGGCTCATGCGATGCGCGCGCAGCGGAAATGCCAGGTTGTTGAACACCGTCAGGTGCGAATAAAGCGCGTAGTTCTCGAACACCATCGACATGTTACGGTGTTCCGGCGGTACGCGATTCATGGAGTGACCATTCAAGAAGATCTCGCCCGATGTCGGGTCAGTGATGCCCGCGATCAGGTTGAGAGTCGTGGTTTTGCCCGCGCCCGCCGGCCCGAAGATGACGACGAACTCGTTAGGCAAACACTCGATATTGAGGTTGTTGACTGCGATTTTGTGGCCGTATTTTTTGGTGACGGATCGTAGCTCTAACATGGTTTATAGCTCGTCTTTCGCTTCGGTCTCGGTCATCTCGCGCTTCTTGCGCGCGGCGGCACTGCGCCAGCCTGTAGCAAAGAAAACGATGCCGACAGCCAGCGCTACCAGCAGACCAGGCCCATCGCACGGGCCGATCACGCTTTCGAGGAAGCGTATCCACACCAGTCCGATCAAGACGACGATAATCGCTGCCCAGAAAAGCCGATCCCAGGCTTCAGAGAGTGTCATGGTTTCACCGCCTCTTTCTTAGCCACGCACCGCACCGAAGGTGAGGCCGCGCACCATGTAACGCTGCAACGCCAGAGCGAACAACAGCATCGGCACGACACACACGACTGCGGCCGCCGTTAATGGCCCCCAGAGGATGCCCTGCTGCGAGATGAAGCCGGATACCCCAACCGTGATCGTGCGCGCCATGTCACGCGTCAGGATGAAGGCGAATAGAAACTCGTTCCAGGCGAACATCAGGCTGAAGATCGCTGTGACGGCGATCCCCGGCGCGGCCAGCGGCAGCACCACGCGGATGAACGTCTGAATGCGCCCGTAGCCGTCGAGACGCGCCGAATGCTCTAGCTCTTTGGGAATGTCCTGGAAGAACGAGTGCATCAGCCAGATCGCGAACGGCAGATTGAGCACCGTGTAGACGATGATCAACGCGCCGGGGCGATCCAGGCCGATCAGCAGCGCCTTGCCGATGTCTGTATTGCCGACTTCGCGGAAGATGAGGAAGAACGGAATGATGACCGCAATCCCCGGCATCATGCGTGTCGTCAGGATGAAGAACATAATGTGACCATCACCGGGGTTGTAGCGGGCGAAACTGTACGACGCCAGCGAGCCGAAGATGATCACCAGGATGGTCGAAACCCCGGCGACGAGCAGCGTGTTGCCGATGTAGAGGCCGAAATTCGCTTCCTCGAAGGCGAAACGATAGTTATCGAGCGTCGGCGTGAATGTCCACGTCGGCGGGCGCGTCAGAATGTCCGGCGCAGCCTTGAACGACGTGGCGATCATCCAATAGATCGGGAACAGGAAGATGATCAGCACCACCAGCATGACCAGATGGCGGATAACGTCGCCGAGGCTTGTTTTCGCGGATTGCATGATGGATGTCTCCTCGTCTAGGCGCGCCGGGCGCGTTCGGCGATGTTGCGCATGAACCGGCGCATGAGGAGCGCGGTAAACACGACCACCGCATACAGGAAGAGCAGCGACATCGCGCTCGATTGGTCAAGACGGAAGAAGCGCAGCCCCAACCGGTAGAGATAGTAGGTTACGACTTCGGTCGCCTGCCCTGGGCCGCCCTGAGTCAGCGAGAAAACTGCATCGTAGAGACGCACGGCGTCGATGGCGCGCAGGACGAAGACCAGTGTAAGCACGGGCGCGAGCATCGGGAACGTGAGCGTGCGTAAGATGCGCCAGGTCGAAGCTTTGTCGAGACGCGCCGCCTCGAACGGCTCTTTGGGCAGCGCTTGCAGACCAGCCAGCACGATTAACGCCACAAACGGCGTCCACTGCCACACGTCGAAGATAATGACGCTGGGCATAGCGAGCGCCGTGCTGCCGAGCCAGTTCTGCTCTGGCAGGCCGAGCGACGCCAGGATGCCGTTATAGACGCCGAATTCTGGGTGATACATGTAGCGCCAGATCAAACCGACGGCGACCGGTGAGGCTGCCAGTGGCAAGATGAACAGGCTGCGCGCCAGCCCTTTCAACCACTTGATTTCATTCAGAAGAAAAGCTATCGCAATGCCGAGCACCATCTCAATCGCCACGGCTGCAACGCCGAACGTCAGCGTGCGCTGCACCGACGCCCAGAAAATGTTGTCGTTGAGGGCGAAACGATAGTTTTCCAGCCCCACATAGTCGCTAATCCCCTGCGGGCTGGTGAGATCAGCGTAGCGCAGGGACACGTTGATGGCGTAGCCTAGCGGGAAAAGCGCAAAGATGAAAATGAAGATCATTGCAGGGGTAATAAGCAGCACAGAATACCAGGTGTCTGAAAGTACACGCTTTTTGGGGGGCGCGCTTTCGGCTGCCCTTGTGGACACTTGGCTGGATACGTCCGCCAGATTTGCCATACTGCCAGCTCCAGACTACTCGAACGTCGCAGATTGATTGCGCTTTGTATTCTGCCAATCAGCCCCGACTGCCGCCATTGTTCTTGAGATGGGCATGGGGATGGCGGTCTCCCCATGCCAGTCGTTTAGCGTTGGATCAGCACCCGCAACCGCGTGCTATCTGCCGTAATACTCGACGTAGGGGAACGGCTTCGGGATCGGTGTGTAATCCGCCCCGAAGGCATCATTCGCCACTTCGCACGGCCCGTTGCAGATTCGCTCGACCGCCTGGGCGAAGTTCGTCATCGCTTCTTCGATGCTCTGCTCACCGCTGGCAGCCGCCGAATAATAGGTTGTCATTTCGTCATAGATCTTGCCACCCTGGGGCACGAAGTAGTAGTTCGGGTAGAAGTTCGAATCGGCGGCATGATCGAGCACCCTGAGCAGCGTGGGATAGTGACCCATCGTGCGCGGATTGGCTTCGATCAGTGCAGTGTCGGACAGGATACTTTGCAGCGCGCTCGAACCGCCGCCCTCAGCGAAGCGACGCTGCGCTTCTGGGCTGGCAAGCCAGGCGACGAAATCGAAGGCTTCCGACTGGTGTCCAGAGTCTGCCGAGACGCCGAGACCGAACGCACCCACCCACGTGTGACCACCGGGCGTTGGGGCCGTGCAGACGCGTGCGCCAGAAACTTCGTCTTCAGTCTTGATGGCGTTCGGGAACTGATCGAGGTACATCGGGCCGGTCTGCGCGATCAGACCCTGGCGCAGTTGGGCAATCACTTCGTCGAAGGCCGAGCTGGTCGCGCCGGGCGGCGCGTACGGCAGCAGGTCGTTAACGTAGAGCGACATCGCGCTCATGAATGTCATCGACAGTGTGCCGGGCGTGCCATCATCGTTGATGACCTGCGCGCCCCAGCTCCAGGCAATCGAGTTGATCTCGTCCTGCACCTGCGGGAAGCGCCCTGCCATCAAACCGATGCCGTAGAAATCCTGATCCAGTGTTTCGCCCTTGAGGGTTTCGCCGGGCGCGCGGCGGAAGAATTCGGCGATGTCCGCCATCTGTTCGTAGGTGCGCGGGAAATCGAGCGGATAGCCATAGCGCGACAGGAAGGCAGCCTGCTCACCCGCATCTTCATACAGATCACAACGATAGAAGTTGCCCATGGTGAACGTGTAATACGGCAGGCCGAAGGTTTGCCCGCGCCAATGGCTGGTGGTTTCCAGCAGCGCCGGGTGAATGTCCGCCAGCACTGCCTGCGCGTTCTCGTTGCCAGCGACGAGATCGTCGAGGGCAAGCAGATAGCCGTTCTCAGAGAACTCCGCTTTCCAACCGACATCGTAGGTCAGGATGTCGTATGCGCCAGTATCCGCCACTGACTCCAGCACCTGGTTCTGATAGAGCTGCGGGAAGTCGATGCCGATGATGTTGATGTCCACACCAGTGGCAGCTTCATATTCAGCCGCTACCTGCTCTGCCCAGTCGGTGTAAAAACCGGCGATCGTCGCCCAGTTGATGGTGACGGATTGCGCGCTCACACCAGCAGATGACACCAGCACGATGAGCACAACTAATGTCAGGAACAAAATTGAACGTCTGTTTGTCTTCATTACCTTTTGCCTTAACTCCCAAGATGTTGATTTCACAAGTCTCTTGTTGGTGCCATGCGTCCAACTGCTGGCTATCTGCCTCCTATCGCTACACAACCGCTAAAGACAAAGACATCACTACCCTGGTCACTCGTTAGCGACCGGTTAGAAAAGATATGCGCCCATTTCCGGGTCAAACGTTACTACTTATAGTCGTGAACAACCTTACCCAGGGGCAAGAACAAATCACCCTGCCCGTAGAAGCCACCCCGGATGCGTTTGGGTTCCAATAGATAGGTGGGGTCGATCTCGGAGCGTTCGAAGTTCACCGAACCGCGCCCGCCGAAGAACTTGCCTGCCTGTGCGGTGAACTTACCCTCGGTCAGGATCAATTCGCGGATCGGCGTCCCGCCCTCCTCTGCCGAAGGGATGTATTTGAGCGAGAAGACACCGTCGCGGCTCCAGGGGATTTCACCCATCTCCGCTTCGTATTCCGGCACGACCAGCCCTTTGAAGATGGCATGATCGAGTCGGTCAACACGACCGATGACAGCTTCATGCTCATGACGCAGCGAGATAGCCGCCATCTTTTTCTGAAAGCCCCAGATTTCGCGACCACCTGTCAGCGGTAGATGCGTGTTGACGTAGAGGAAGGGTTCGTAGTCACCCTCGTAGTCTTTGAACTTCACCTGTACGTAGACGGCAAATTCGGCGAATGCGCCCTGTGTCGTGCCGAGTTGGAATTCGGATACCCAGGTGATGACGATGTTACTGCGGGGTTCGAGCGGTTCGGGGATGACACGGGCGACATTCGCAATGTCGGTTTCGTAAACCACCAACTGGACGCGCATGTCACGCCAGACGAGCGGCGGTTTTCCGTAGAGATGAGAAACAACTGGATTCGTGTAAGGCCAATTCTCAACTTTTAGCGCCATGTTTTCACTGCCAATAGTTAGGTCGCATAGGCGACAAGACAATCTTTATTTAGTGACGGCGTGAGTCAGTAAGTCTGTCGCAAAAATCGCCGTTTGTTTCCAATATAACACATTATGTCATCCTGTCAAGATGTCACCCTGTCATGACAAGATGGTTCGAATGATATACTTCGCAACATTCTTCGCCCCTACCCGCCAAGTTGTTATCTTGTAATTACAGCTTGTTCACATTATCCTGAAATAAGACTAGAATGCTGCGTTATCATCGCCGTTATTGCATGTCCCCGGACTTTTGAGAAAGTGTAGCTCTATGAGTGCAAACCATAGCAACCGCCTAAGTGCATCCGAAATCGACAAGTCCAGCCCACTGCCCTATCACTATCAACTGCGGGAGATTCTGCGCGCGGAAATCGTGGCCGAGCGCTGGCGGCGCGGCGATCAACTACCCAGTGAGCACCAGTTATGTGATATGTTCCAGGTCAGCCGGACCACTGTACGCGAGGCACTCGATGCTCTGGTCAATGAAGGCCTACTCACGCGTGAAAAAGGGCTGGGGACGTTCGTGGCCGACCCCAAGTTCATGGAAACGTGGACGGGTTCCGCGATTGGCTTCAGCGACTCGATCACACAGCAGGGCTACCTGATCGAGACTAAGGTGCTGGAACTAGACATCAAACCTGCTCCGCTGCGGATTCGCCAGGAACTCAACCTGCAAGCTCATGAAGACATCGTCTACCTCAAGCGTCTGCGCTACATTTTGAAACAGCCGATTTTGATCGTCACGTCGTACATGCCCGCGCGCCTATTTCCCGGCATGACCGAGATTGATTTCACCGTCAACTCGCTCTATCAAACATTCCGCCGCGAATACAACATCCCGGTGACACGCGTCAAACGCAGCATCGAAGCGATTGCCGCCGACGAAGACATCGCCGCGCAACTCGACCTGCCGCTCGGCTTTCCGATCATGTTCATCGAAAACACAGCTTATACCGACGGCGGCACCCCCATCGAATACTACAATGCCTGGCGCAGAGGCGATAAGTCGCGCTTCCAGTTCGAATACAGCCAGCCTCATCCCAGCGGCGAACGCTAAGTCATCAATACTATAGGCGTTTTTGTCTGTTTGTGGATACATTGTCATGACAGGATGACGTGTTGACATTATATCAGGCGAGTGTTAGACTGCGCGACAAGAGAGGCGTTTGCAGAGTGCAAAGAATCGGGAAGTTCAAGCATGAATAATCCCGGCGGATAACTAAGCCGGACCCACGTTCTTTCGGAGGTAGATAAGTCATGAACGGCGCGCAAATAGGCAGTTACGAGATACTGTTTCATTGGAGCAAGCTCGAATGGGTTTTCCCGGACGAGGCGGCGAAGACAGCCTTTTACGACGGCGAATACTGGAAAGGGGCGATGCCCGCCGGTTTCAAGACTGACCGGAATGGCAACTATTACCTGTCCGTCCCACGCTGGTCGCCGGGGATTCCGGCCACGGTCAACAAGATCGAAGTCATCGACGGCAAGCCGATGCTGAGCGCCTATCCCAGTTGGGACATGAACACCATCGGCGACCCGGCAGCACTGCAATCAGTGCTTGGCTGGGAGATTGATGAGTTGAACCGCGCCTGGTTCCTCGACCAGGGGCACATCGAAGGCCAGCGGTGTATCGATGGCGCGCAGAAGCTGGTCTGCTGGGATTTGACCGCTAACAAATTGGTCGAATCCATCGTCATCCCTGATGAGATCGCCTCCTACGAAGCGTCGTTCCTCAACGACGTGATGGTCGATAATGCCAATGGTTACGTCTACATCGCCGACTCCGGCATCTTCACTGACCCGCTGCAAGGTGGCCTGATCGTCTACAACATGCGCACCAAAGAACTGCGCCGCGTACTGCACCAGCACGTCAGTACGCAGGACGTGCCGGATTACTGGTTCAAAATTGCGGGCAAGCCGGTCTGGAAAGACCGCCCTATGCGCACTGGCGCGGATGGCATCGCCCTGTCGGCGGATCGCAAGACGCTCTACTGGTGCGCATTGACTGCACGCCACCTGCATGCCCTGGACACCGCCCTGCTGCAAGACATGTCCACGCCGGACGCCACGCTCGCAGCGGCAGTCGTCGATCTGGGCGACAAAGGCACGAACACCGACGGCCTGGGCGCGGACAACCGTGGGCTGATCTATTACACGATGCTGGAAGGCCAGGGCATTGGGATCTACGACCCGGCAGCGAAGACCTACAAGCCGTTCATCAGCGACGAACGCATGATCTGGGTCGATGGCATGACTTTCGACAACAAGGGGTATCTGATCTTCAACAGCAACCGCCTGCACGAGTTATTCGGCGGCGATCTCGATTGGGATCACCCGTACAACTTCGTCGTCTGGAAAGCCTACCTGGGCGAAGGCGTCAAGTCGTATCTCTACGCCGAGTAGCACCGGCTTATCCGCGCCGGGCTGTGGCTTTCTGGGAGGGCGCGTATGACCCCCGACAGACGGATACTGGCCGTCGATATTGGCACGAGCAGCGCGCGCGCGGTGTTATTCGATACGAACGCCAACGCCCTGGCGCACGCGCGGCGGGCCTACACGATGGCGCTGCCGCGTCCCGGCTGGAGCGAGCAGGACGCCGATCTGGTGGCGGACGCCGTGATCAAAGTGCTGCGTGAAGCCAGTGGAATGCTCGCGGAAGGCGATGTGCTGGCGGGGGTTGTCGTCAGTGCGCAGATGTACAGCATCCTCGCCGTCGATGCGGACAGCAAGCCGCTGTCGCCATCGCTGACATGGGCGGATACACGCAGTGCAGATCAGGCCGTTGCCCTGGCGCGCATTGCCTCGGCTGACCTGAGCCGGCGCACGGGCTGTCCTTTGCAAGCCATTTACCCGCTGGCGAAGATCGCCTGGCTCAAAACGAATCTGGCGCTGCCGGACGCTGCGCGCTTCATTTCGATCAAAGACTACGTCATCTTTCGGCTGACCGGCCAGCTCGTCACCGATTGGTCAACAGCTTCGGCTACAGGGCTGCTCGACGTGGCGGCGCACACGTGGGATGCCGAGGCGCTGGCGCTCGCTCAGATCAGCGCCGACGCCCTGCCGGCTCTGGTCTCGCCGCGCCACATCATCCGCAGTTGGCAGGCGGAGGTCAGCCAGGCGGTCGGGGTGCCCGCGGATACACCGCTGATCGTTGGCGGCGGTGATGCACCATTTGCCAACATCGGCGTTGGTGCGATTGGACCTGGCACGATTGCCGTCAACCTGGGCACGAGCGCCGCCGCGCGCGTGTTGACAGCGACCCCACAGATCGACGCCGCCGCTCGCCTGTGGACGTATGTCGCCGACGTCGATCACTGGGTCACGGGCGGCATTATCGGCAGTGGCGGCGCAGTCTACGAGTGGCTGCTCAAAGATCTGCTGTGTCCACACGGCGATAACTCAGGCGATGACCTTTTCCGCGACGCCGACAGGCTGGCGAGCAGCGTTGCGCCCGGCGCGAATGACCTGCTCTTTATCCCCTACTTCTCCGGTGAACAAAGTCCCGGCTGGAGTCCGGGCGCCAAAGGTCTGGTCTATGGCATGACGCTGCGCCACCAGCCGCGCCATTACATCCGTGCCGCTATCGAGGGCATCGTCTTCGCGCTGCTGCGCGTCGTGCGCGCGATTGAAGACGTGCGCGGCGGCGCGATAGAGAAGGTCTACGTGACGGGTGGCCTGAACCGATCACCGGTCTGGTTAAGCACGATTGCGAACACCTTTGGCGCGGCGGTTGTCGTGCCGCGCTCGCCAGAAAGTTCGGCCAGAGGCGCGGCCATCATCGGCTGGCTGGCGCTGGACATGGCAGAGGATTACGCAGCTTTCGCCCAGCCCGAAGACTTACTCCAGCCCAACATGACGATCCACACGCTCTACCAGGAGCGATACGATGCCTTTTGCGCTCTAAATCATCACATACAAGCATTTCTAGCGGATAGGAGATAGACCATGTTCACCGGTTCTCTGGTTCCGAATGTCACCATTTTCGATGCGGAGGGCAAGCTCGACCTCGACAAGACGCGGTGGCACATGCGCTGGATGTTCGAGCGTGGAGTCGATGGCCTGTTCCTGACCGGTTCGTACGGCTCTGGCCCGCTGATGTCGATTGAGGAACGAACAGCCGTGTTCGAGGCAGCAAAAGCGGTCGCCGCAGCATTCGAAGGCAAAGCGTTAATTGGCCATGTCGGCTGCATCGACACTGCCTCGACGATTGCGCTGGCGCAGGCCGCCGAGAAGGTGGGACTCAACGCTGTCAGTGCTGTGCCGCCGTTCTATTACAAGCACAGCGAAGACCTGGTGCTCCAGTTCTACCGCGATCTGATCCAGGCCACGTCGCTGCCCGTCTTCGCCTACAATAACCCGGAGACCTCGCGCTTCTCGTTCAGCATCGGCACGGTGCGCAAGCTGCAAGAGATGGGACTGGCCGGTATGAAAGACAGCCCGCTCGATGTGGGCTTCGTCAGCCGCGTCTTTTACGAAATGAAGACGCAGAAGAAAGACTTCCAGTTGATCCTGGGCACGTCAAAAGGCTGGCTGCCCTTCTTCCAGATGGGCGTCCGCGCCATGATCGCCGGGATGAGCAACTGGGCGCCAGAGATCATGACGGCGCTAACGAGGGCGACTTTCGAGGGCGACATGGACACGTCCGAACGGCTCTACCTGCTGATGATGGATCTGAGCGCGAAGATGCACTTCACTGACAGCACCATTGCCTCACTGATGGGTCTCTACGCCAGGGGCTATGATGCAGGCTTCCCGCGCAAACCAATGCTGCTGCCACCATTCGACGGCCCGAAATACCGTGAGATCCGCCAGTGGCTGGAGGATGCTTTCGCGCAAGCAGGCTTACAGATGGACGTCGGCTCGGCCATGCTCGTTTGAACGCTTCTGCGCTGTCGTGTCTGCGCGGCGCTGAGTGCTTCCGTTGTGCACGTAACCCTCAGATGCCGATTTCGCCTCTTTACATGCCCAGATAAGCTGAGCGGATGTGCGTGTCATTGACCAGGTCACGACTTGGCCCGTGAAGATCAGCCTTGCCGTGCTGGAGCACGTAGGTGTAGTCGCTAACCGCGAGCGCCATTTGCACGTTCTGCTCGACCAGCAGCACCGTCAGCCCTTCGCCACGCAGCTTTTGCAACGTGTGGAACAGATCGAGCACCAGCACCGGCGCAAGACCGAGCGATAGCTCGTCGATCATCAGCACCTTCGGCTCGGACATGATGCCGCGCGCGACGGCCAGCATCTGCTGCTCACCGCCGCTGAGTGTGCGCGCTTTTTGGCGACGGCGCTCTTCCAGGCGTGGAAAGATCTCGAACACACGCTTGATATTGGCGTCGAAGCGAGGCTTAGCACGTTTGGGCGCTGCGCCCATCTCCAGGTTTTCTTCGACGCTCATGTCGGAAAACAACTGGCGGCCTTCCGGCACGAGCACCAGGCCCATCTCCGCTTTGACGTGCGCGCTAATCTGGCTGACGTCTTTGCCCTCGAAAGTGATCGTTCCGGTCTTGGGCTTGACCAGCCCCATGATCGTGCGCAGCATCGTTGTCTTGCCCGCGCCGTTCGCGCCCACCAGCGACGTGATCTTGCCTTCCTGCAGCGACATCGTCGAACCCCACAGGATCTGCACTTCGCCATAGCCTGACGTAATGTCTTTGATTTCAAGAATCGCCATGTTTATCCTCTTTCAGATGACACAGCCGCGCGGGCTAGGCGTCTTGCTCCGATTCGTCGGACGATGGCGCGAGGAGTTGCTTCGCCAGTTCGGGATCGCCCAGATAGGCTTCGACAACACGGGCATCGTTGGCGACTTCCCCGGGTGGGCCGAAAGCAATCGGTTTGCCGAAATCCAGCACCAGCACCTGATCCGAAACGCTCATGACCGCCTGCATGACGTGTTCAATCATGACAATCGTCGTGCCACGTTCGCGGATTTTGTGGACGATGTCGATCATGCGCGTGATCTCGGCTGGATTCAACCCGGCCAAGACTTCGTCCAGCAGCAGCAGATACGGACGCGCTGCCAGCGCCCGTGCCATCTCCAGGCGCTTCTTCTGGCCGATATTCAGGTTGGACGCCAGTTGATCGGCGCGCTTCTCCAGGCCAACGAACTCCATCACCTCGTCAGCGATGACGCGCGCTCCGCCAAGCGCATGATTCTCACGCCCGAAACACGCGCCGACCATGACATTATCACGCACGGTTAATTCGTTGAGCGGGCGCACTATCTGGTGCGCTCTGGCGAGGCCCATGCGCGCGATCTCATAGGTTTTCATGCCGGTGATGTCGACGCCGCGGAAATTGACCGCGCCCTCACTCGGCTTGTAAACGCCATTGATGACATTGAACAGCGTCGTCTTGCCCGCGCCGTTGGGGCCAATCAAGCCGAGGATTTGCCCTTCTTGCAGGCTGAAAGTCACGTCGGTCAATGCCTTCAACCCGCCGAACCATTTGCTGACTCCGGAAACTTGCAGAATCATGGTATGAACCTCCGCACGACCGGAAAGCGCTGGCGCAGCCAGCCGACTGCCCCCGCCGGGATGAACAGGATAATGAGCAGCAGCAGCAGACCGGCAACCGCGAGCTGAATATTCTTGAACAGATCGCTCGTCAGCAGCAGCCCGCGCAGACGCTGGTAGCCGACCGCGCCCAGGAGTGGGCCGAAGACCGTGCCATAGCCGCCGAGCATGACCATCACCAGCAGTTCAATCGACAGGTGCAGACGAAATGCCTGCGGTGGTTCGATGTTGCCGTTCTTGAAGAAGAAGAGCACACCGACGACGCCAGGCAGAATGGCCGAGAGCACGTAGGCCCAGGTTTTGCTGCGCGGCGTGATCACGCCCATAACTTCAGCGGCATCTTCGTCTTCACGGATCGCCATCAGCCCCAGGCCGAACTTGCTCGTCTTCACGATGTAGCTGAGGAAGATATTGAACACCGCCAGGATCAGCACGATGTAGTAGATCAGCCAGAGTGCATTCGCCGCCCCGCCGTACTGGTTGTACGTTTGGAAGTTGAGCGAGAGACCTGTCGGCCCGCCGAACGGCTCGAAGTTGTTGATGAATGCCCGCATCGCCTCGTTGATGCCGATGGTAGCGAGCGCGAAGTAACTCCCGCGCAGGCGCAGGATCGCCTGCCCCAGCAGCAGCGCCAGCAGCCCGGCAGCCAGCCCGCCCGCGATCATCGACGGCCAGAGCGACCAGCCCTGGACAATGATCAGGTAGAGGCCGACATAGCCACCGAGGCCGAAGAAGACGATGTGCCCGAAGCTGACGTAGCCGGTATAGCCAAGCAGAATATTCAGGCTGCTCGCCAGCACGACCGAGAGCATAACCGTGAAGATCTCCTCACGGGTGGAGGCGCGCTGCGTCACAATCGGCCACAAGCCCAGTAGCGCGACGGCGAGCACGGTGATCCAGAGACCGGGATTGCGTAGATTTCGTAGGCTCATTTTTTCGCTCCCAGCAGTCCGGTCGGACGAACCAGAAGGATGACAACGAACAGGATGAACTCAAGGACGGGCACCCAGGACGTGGGCAGGAAATACGGGATGATGCCCTCGAACGTACCCAGGATCAGGCCACCGATGAGCGCGCCGAGCGGATTACCCACCCCGCCAAGCACGCCAATGACGAAGCTTTTCAGTTCGTAGGTCGTGCCGGAAAGGATGGTGAACGGGAAGAAGGTCGCGATCAAGCCACCGGCGATGGCCGCTAACATCGTGCCCAGGCCAAAACTGAAGGCGAGCACGCGCGCGGATGGGATGCCCATCAATTCGGCGGCGGCGCGGTTATCTGTAACGGCGCGCACGTATTTGCCGAGCGTCGTCCGGTAGAGGAAGTAGTAGAGCGCGGCGGTGATAAGCACCGAAGCGATGGCTGCGACAGCACGTGTCCCCAGGATCGTTACCGGGCCGATGCTCATGCTGCCGAGCGAGAAATCGACGTTGCGCGGCGAGGTGCTGAAGGCCGTGGTGCCCAGGCCGATGATGATCATGTTGACGGCGAAAGTCGCCAGCAGTGTCGAAAGGTGCGGCGCGTTGATCACCCGGTGAATAGCAACGGCATAGATAACCATGCCGAGCAGCAGTCCGAGCACTGCCACCAGGACAACACCAATATAGGGGTTGATCCCCAGACTGACGAACAGGAAGTAGAGGGCGAACATGCCCAGAGCGATGATCGAGCCGTGGGACAGGTTGATGACGTTCATCACGCCCCAGATGAGGGTCAACCCCATTGCGGCAATGCCGTAGACAAACCCTATCAGTAAGCCGTCCGTCAAAAAAGCCAGAATATCCATATATCCCCCGCGAAAAACAGCTTTTGAGAGCGACGAACCTATCTTTTCGACACTTGGTTGTGACGAGGGCGAGAGACACACGCCCCTCGCCCTCTCGATAGGTTGGGTGTTTATTCGCCGCCGATGGGGTAAATCGGATCGGCGGTCACAGCTTCCGGCGGCCAGACGATCTGTTTTTCGAGCGCGTCGGCCATGCCCTGCCACTGGACGTACATCATCGAGTGGCCGATTTGCAGACCGTGCGCTTCCGGTGTGACATCGAACTGGATGCGCCCGAAGAAGGTCAGCAGGTTCATGGCGTCGAGCTGTTCCTTGACTGCCTGCGTCTCAATCGTCCCGGCATCCTCAATCGCCTTCTGCAACAGCAGCCCGGCGATGTAGCCGCCCGCCGCGTGGTAGGACGGTTCTTCGCCATAAGCTTCCATGTAGGCGTCGTTAAATTCGGCGCTCGATGGGCCATAGAAATCGACACCGGCCGCCTCTGCCGCGCTCGCGTCGATCTGCGCCAATGGCTCCCATTGGCTGGGGCCGACCACGCCCAGAGCAGCCTCGCCCAATTCAGAGAAGCTCGGCTCCGGTGGCGCGACTAGCAGCGCCACGAACCCCGGCTCGACCGTTTTTTCATAAAGCTGGCGGGCGAAGGTGCTGCCATCCTGAAAGTGGCCGCCGCCGAGCACGGCATCCGGCGCAGCTTCCTGAATCTTATTAATGAATGGAGCGAAATCGGTCGCACCGGAGTCGTAGCCTTCAAACAGTACGACCTCGTAGCCGAGTTCGAGCGCGTAGTCATTGAGCGCTGTCGAAACGTCGGTCGAGAACTTGTCATTCTCGTGGACGATGGCGATGCGCTGTGCGTTCTCATCCAGCGACGCCAGCAGATCGAGCGCGCCGGTCAGGTAGCGACTGGCGGGCGTGTACGTTTGGAATACGAGCGAGTAGCCCTTCATGTAGGTGCTGTCCGAGGCCGCGCCGGTCGTGATCATGATCTTGCCGTACTGCTCGGCGATGATCGACGAAGCGTCGGTCAGGCCGCTCGAATACGGGCTGATCAGGAAGTCGGCGTTGTCGTCGGTAGCGAGGCGGGTGTACAACTCCTGAACGCGATCGGTGTTCGACTCGTCATCATAGAAGACGGTGCTGAAGGTGATGACGGTGCCATCACTGAGGGTGATGCCCCCGGCGTCGTTGACCTGATTCAGCCACAGGTTCAGGCCGTTGATCTGGCGCGTCGATTCGACGTTGTAACGTCCCGACTGCGATGCCGTGAAGCCGATGACGACGGTTTGCGCTTGCGCCGCCACCCCAGAAACACTAATTGCTAAAGCCAATAGTGCGAAGACAAGAAAGACCATAACGCGGCGAGAACGGTTCATAATATTCCTCCATAGGGGTAATCTCGATCGCCGACGCTAGTCAGGATACGGATTTCTTGCAAACAATGAGTAAATGATGAGAGCGATTTATAAACGTTGTATAAAAATGGGGTGGCATCGGCGGTTGGCTGTCGGCTTTTTCTCCGCCGCGTCTGCGAAACGCTGCTATGTGATTTGTCTATCACATAATCAAGTATCAGTCAGGTGAGGTATGAGGATCAGCCTGCGTGGTCTCGTAATCGCCGCTATGCACTTCGCTGCTTATGTCGTGTTAGGTATCGTCTTCAGTGTGTTAATCGCGTTGTGGTACGTCAATAGCCCCGCTTACTGTCACGACTGTGAAACTGGGCTCGGCCTTTGCATGTGCGGTTTTGTGCTGAGTGCGCCAATCACTTTGCTGGCAATCTATTTCGTCCGCCACACCCAAAATACGATACACCCGCTGATCCCGAAGAAACGCCACCGTCGTGACCAAACCGACCAACCTCTGAAGCAGCCAACTCCTCCTCACCCGCCGAACACGTAACCCACGCCGCGCTCGGTCAGGATGTAGCGCGGCTTGGCCGGGTCTGGCTCGATCTTCTGCCGCAGCCGCCCGACGTAGACGCGCAGGTATTCGGACTCCTGACCGTATTCCTCACCCCACACGTGCTGCAAGATCGCGCGATGCGTCAGCACTTTGCCCGCGTTCTCCATCAGGTACACCAGCAGTTCGAACTCAATCGGCGTCAGATCGATGACGGCATCGACACGACTGACC
The DNA here is from genome assembly GCA_023382675.1 of Anaerolineae bacterium. GTDB lineage: Bacteria > Chloroflexota > Anaerolineae > Aggregatilineales > Phototrophicaceae > Flexifilum. The sequence goes on along the minus strand of JAHDWN010000036.1, from coordinate 46,117 downwards.
TTGTGTCGTTCAAGATCGACGATCAGGTCGCCATGGGCGATGTGCGTTGTGGTCGTCGTGGCCGGGTGCTTTGACCACTGAGCGCGGCGCATGACAGCCTGGATGCGCACCAGCAGTTCGCCGACGCCGAAAGGCTTGGTCAGGTAGTCATCCGCGCCGAGCTTGAACGCGCGGATCTTGTCTTCTTCTTCGCCGAGTGCCGAGAGCACGATGATCGGCACCTGCGAAGTCTGGCGGATGCGCCGGATCGTCTCCAGGCCATCCATATCCGGCATCATCAGATCGAGGATCACCAGATCGACGGCGCGCGCGTGGAAATGCGCCAGCGCCTCCAGCCCATTGGCCGCCGTGTGCACGTGGTAGTTGCGCACTTCGAGATTGCGCCGGACGAAGTTGCGCAGTGCCTGCTCGTCGTCAACGACCAGAACTTCAATCTGACGTGTACTCATCGGCTGCCCTCAATGCATACTCTCCCCCACCAGTTCGTGTGCTGGGCTGCGCGGGATGCTGAAGGCGACGCACAGCCCTTTGTCGCGTGGTTCAAGCCAGATGCGCCCACCGTGCGCCTGAACGAAGCCGCGCGCGATCGTCAGCCCTAGCCCGACCCCGGCGGTCTTGCGCGTCAGGCCGTTCTCCAGCCGGTAGAAGCTCTGAAAGATGTGCTCCTGATGCTCCGGCGGGATGCCGGGCCCCTGATCGATGACACGAATGACAATCTCGCGCTCGTCGAAACCTGCCGTGACTTCGATGGGCGTGTCGTCGGGCGCGTACTTGGCCGCGTTTTCGAGCAGGTTGCGCAGCACGCCCTCGATGCGGTCGGCGTCGGCGTACAGTGTTGGCATGTCCGGCGGCAGCGCAATGCGCAGGCGGCCATTGGCGGGCGGCATCGAATGGTTGGCCGCGCTCAACACCAGCGGGTAGAGATCGCAGACTTGCGGCGCGATCACGAGCGTCCCGGCCTCGATCTTAGACATATCGAGCAGATCATGGACGAGGTTGTTCAGCCGGTCGGTCTCCTCGGAGATGGTCGTCAGGAATTCGCGCTGGCTGGCCGCATCCCATTCGACATCATCCGCCAGCAGCGTGGTCGCGTAGCCCTTGATCGCCGCCAGTGGTGTGCGCAGTTCGTGCGAGACGGTCGCGATCAGGTTCGACTTCATGCGGTCGACCTCATGGCGCTGCGTGATGTCCTGAACAATCCAGCCGCGTCCGATCAGCGTGTCTCCAGCGTCGGTCACGTCGAAGAGCGTCAGCCGCAGGTAGCGACGTGCATTGCGGCTGGCGTGCAGGCATTCGACCTGGCGAATTCCCTTCTCCTCCAACATGTGCGCGATTTGTTCTGCCACGGTTCCGGCGTTTTCCGCGTAAGCGACGATGGCATCGACCAGGAAGCGGATCGGCTGGTTGAGGATCGAGTCCGCAGGCAGCGGCAGCAGTTCGTGCATCCTGCGATTGAGGTAGATGATCTTGCCGCCGAAATCTTCCAGCACCAGCCCGTCGTGCATCGACTGGATCAACGCTTCCAGGCGGCGCGTTTGCTCGCGCAGGTGCATGTCGCTGCGGGCGAACAAGGCGGCGTTCTCAATCGCCATCGCTGCATGATTGGCGAAGCTGGTCAACAGCCGAATCTCGCGCTCAGTGTAATGGTACGGCTCTTTGCGATAGACGACCAGCGCGGCGGGATCGGCGTGCTTGATCGGCAGGCGGATCGCCAGCAGCGAGCGGTAGCCCGCCTTGCGCGCCCGGAAGCGATGACTGGTGTAGGCCGGATCGGTTTCAGTATCGACGATCTGGATCGGCTCGCCGGTGCGGATGGCGCGCATGGTCGCCGAGTTTGGGTCGAGCGGGTCGATGCGCACGCGCTCGGCATACCACGCCGGCAGATGGCGGCTCGCCCTGGCGCGGAAACCGCTCACCTCGTCATCCAGCACGAAGATAGCGCTCATGTGGACATTAAGGAGCTGCTCGACCTGCTCCAGAATGCGCTCCAGCACTACACGCGAATCGAGCGTCGAGACGACAGCCGTGCTCGTCCGCAGCAGCGTCGCCAATTCGTTCAGCCGCGCTTCGATGGCTGCCTGCATCCGCTGGACGCTGCGTGTGAGCACACCCATCTGATCCGTGCGCGCGGTCAGATGCGCCAGCCCGGCGACCACATCGTTCGCGCTCGCGTGGCCGGGGATAGCGTTCTGACTGAATTCAGCCAACCGTTCCAACGGGCGGATCACCCGACGAGACAGCGCCAACCAGAACAGCAACCCACTGCCCAGAAAGACAGCGCTCACGAAGAAGATGCCGCGCTGGAAAGCGTGCGGCACGGCGAAGGCATAGACCGTCGGGCGGCTGACGATGACTCCCCAATTGATACCGGAGATGGGCACATAGCTGTAGAGATATTCGACGCCGTCCGCGTTGACGGCAGTCAGGCTGGTAGTTCGTCCTCGCTGCACGGTTGGCGCGATTTGCGACAGAACTTCGTTGGCATCGCGCAGCAGTTGGTCCTCCGACGAGTGGGCAACGATCTTGCCCTCGTGATCGATGATCGTGATGTCTACGACCTGATCTTCGCGCGAGGTCGCGCCGATATTGCGTAGCGTGTCACTCAGGAACTGGAGCTTGATGTTGGTGGCGATTAGGCCGAGGAATTCATCATCCGCGCTCCACAGCGGCATGACGGCGGTCGCGACCGGCTGGTTAGTGGTGGGTGAAATTCTGCCGGACGAGAGCAGCGCTTCGTGAGTCGTCAGCGCCTGCTGGAAGTACGGGCGGAACGAGAAATCGTGCCCGACGGTCGATTCAGGGCCGATGGGATAGTGAAAGGTCATGATGCCGTCGGCGTCCAGGCGGTACGTCAGGTTGATGTCCTGGCGCACGCTCATGATGTTCTCAAACAGCCGCGCCATACCGGCGTCATCGGACTCAATCACGGGCGTATGCACGGCGAGCTGGCGCGCCGCTTCAAGCGCGCCGTTCATGGCCGTGTATGTCTCCTGCGCAATCGAATGCGCCAGCGCCAGATCCGAGGCGCTGACATCGGCTTCGAGCTGATCGCTGGCGGATTGGACGAAGATATAAGCGGCGACGAGAACAGACACGACGAATATGGCATACAGCGCGAACAACTGCACACCGAGGTCTCTTCTGAGTGGAAAAGAAGCACTTGCTGTCACAAACAATACGATCTACTAGCCGGACATACTTTTTAGGGCGCAAACTGTAACATCATGAAACCGGTACGTCGAATTCTTGGTGCGGCTGTCATCCCAGTATACGCATCGCTCACCAGACTGCCCCACCATGCTCCTGCGTGTAACCCGGTCGGCTGACCTGCCATCTACCCGGCGGTCAGGATTTTTGGGGCGAAACCTAAATTTGGATACAATCAATGCGTAACCTCGTATAAACCACACCAGGAGCAATAATGTACTTGGGTCTTGAGATTATTGACTTTCACACTCATTTTCCTACCAACTTGCCCTGGTTTGCCGACATGGGCACCGATATTCGTCAGCAGTATGCCGAACGACGTGGACAGCGCCGCGCGGAGCTTGCGCGCAAGCAGGCGATGGCCTACAGTAAGCAGTGGCAGCTGACCTGGGGCTTTGACCCGCCAGAAGCAAATCCACCCGATGATGAAACCCAGGCAGATCGCTGGGCCGCAGAAGTGGATAAATATGGCCTCAGCGCGGTCGGGTTCGTCACTGGCGGGGGAAATGACAATCTTGCCAAAATTGTCGCCCGGTATCCCGACAGGTTCATCGGTTTCGCCCATCATTACCCGTTCGGAGTGAACGCCGCCGCTGAACTTAAGCGTGCGGTGACAGAGCTTGGTCTGAAGGGATACAAGCTGCTGGCCCCGATGCTCGACCGTCCAATCGAAGATGAAGCCGCATATCCTGTTTGGGAAATGTGCGCGGAATTGGACATCCCTGTTCTCATTCACTTCGGTATTCAAGGCGGCGGCGGTGGTATCGCCTGGCATGAAAACATCAATCCCCTGAAACTCCACAATGTCGCCAAAGACTTTCCCGATGTCAATTTTGTGGTTCCGCACTTTGGCTGTGCGTGGATTCGCGAGACTCTACAGCTATGCTGGGCCTGTGCGAATGTCAGTATCGATACCTGTGGTTCAAATCAGTGGGTAAGGTGGGTCGATGGCGATTGGACAACCAAGAAGCTATTCCGCAAATACGTCGAAACGATTGGGGCTGAACGCATCATTTTCGGGACGGATTCAAGCTATTTCCCGCGCGGTTTCGCCGTGCGCTATCTGGATGACCAGATTCGAGATTGCCGTGAGCTTGGTTTGACTGACGAGCAGCTCAAACTCATATTTGCAGGGAACGCTGCACGCCTATTCAAGATAGATCTGGAAAGCAGCCAAACCAGGCAAGACTAGGAAGGAGGTTTTTTTGGCGGAACCCGACTCCAATGCTGGAATTTGATCTCATGCGGTTCATTATCTCAAACAGGGGTAACAAGAGATGAAGAATTTCAAGTTTTCACTCATGATTCTCGCTCTGCTGACAATTCTTTCGGCGGGTTTCGCCGCCGCGGCGCAGGACGTGGTCGAAATCGAATATTGGCAATACTTCTTCGAGCCGCGCGAAACGGCAATGAACATGCTGATCGAGCAGTTTGAGGCGGCGAATCCTGACATCCACGTTGTTCACAACAGCCAGATTGCCTACGACAACTTCCGTGACGAAATCGCCGCCTCAGCACCCGCCGGTGTCGGCCCGGATGTTGTCACCCTCTTTTACGGCTGGATTCCCGCTTTTGTTGATGCTGGCTATCTCGTCCCGCTGCCAGAAGCAGACTTTCCCGCCGAATGGATCGAGAGTTATTTCTCGCCCATGGTGGCCGAATCAAAGTTCGAAGGTAGTTACTGGGCCATTCCGACTGCTGTTCGTTCGCTGGCAATGTTCTGGAATAAGGATCTCTTTGAAGCGGCTGGCCTAGATCCCGATACACCGCCCGCGACCCTCGATGACCTGGTGGCAATGGCCAAGCAAGCCACGGTCTACGATGGCAACGGCACAGATATCCTCAATATCACCAGCGAAGGCTTTGCCATCGGCATGTCGGCGCAAGATCATCACTGGTTCCGCGAAGTTCTGGTGCGCCAGTTTGGCGGCGTTCCCTACTCTGAAGATGGGCGCACGGTGATGTACAACAGCCCTGAGGGTTGCGAAGCCTTCAAATATCTGTTGTCTTTCGAAATCGAGCACAAGACCGGCAGCAATGATCTCTTCACCGACGTTACCGAAGCCTTCGTGAACGGCAATGAAGCCATGCACATTGATGGTTCCTTCCGGCTGGGCACTATCGCCAACAATAACCCGGACATGAACTACGGCGTTGCTGAGCTGCCTGTCGGGCCAAATGGCGAACGTTCGACCTTTGGCTCCTACTGGACGCATGGCATTACGCGCCGCGCCGCCGCGGATCCGGCCCGTATGGAAGCCGCTGTCCGCTTCCTCCAGTTCATCACGACGGCAGAGGCAGGCACATTGTGGGTGAACGAAGTGGGCGAACTGCCCGCGCAGCTCGAGGCCGCTAGCGATCCTGCGATGCTGGAAGACCCGATCCTAGGCCCGTTCGCCGCAGGGTTGGAATACGCCCACGCGACGTTCTTCGTCGATGAAACGGTTCAGCGCCAGGTTCTCATCGATGCCTATGACCAGGTGCGTCTGGGTGGCATGGACGCCTGCGAAGCCTTGAATGAAGCCGCAGCAACCGAGCAAGCCCTGCTCGACGACTTCTGGGCTGCCCGCGGCTCGTAACCGCTGTAATTACACTTCCGATGACTACGTCAGGCTTTCAGGTCTGACGTAGTCATCTTATTTTCCGACATGGCAGCAATACGTGTTTGTGGTTGGCAGGAGATGATTCATGATGCGCCTTACCCTGGCTAGACGTAAGATTCTTTGGGCATACATCTTTCTCGCGATTCCGATTCTGTTCTTTGCCTACATCCGAATCTACCCAACGATCTTCGCGTTCCAGATGAGCCTCCACGATTACAATCCACTCGCTATAGAACACAAGTATGTCGGGCTGGAGAACTTTCAAAAACTTGTTGCTGAGTTCAACAATCTGCGTTCGCCAACCCGCGCCGCCTTCCTGAACACCGCGGCCTACGTGGTTCTGGGTGTCCCCATCCAGTTGCTTCTCGCACTGGCGGTTGCCCTGATGTTGAACGAGATCCGCTTCTTGAGCACCTTCTACCGGTTGGTGTTCTTCTTGCCTTTCGTGACTTCAACCATCGCGGTCGCCTGGGTCTTTCGGATGCTGTACCAACCACAGTTCGGTTTCTTCAATGTCATATTGCAGGCGTTTTCACTGCCTCAGCAGCCGTTTCTGAGCAGACCACAGCAAGCGCTGCCATCCATTCTGGCGGTCGTCATCTGGCAGGGATTAGGCTATGCCGTCATCATCTTCCTGGCAGGCCTCAAACAAATCCCGCAGATCTTTTACGATGCCGCGCAAGTCGACGGCGCCACCCGCTGGCAATCGTTCCGCCACATCACCCTTCCGTTATTGAATCCCACTCTGGTCTTTTTGATTGTTTTACAGACCATCGCTTTTCTGCGCATGTTTGCCCCAGTGCTCGCCATGACCGCCCAGGGCGACGGCGGACCGCTAAACTCCACGACGACGGTTGTTTTGCGTGTGTATCGCGAGGCTTTCCAGAGCTTCAATATGGGTTATGCTTCGGCCCTGACGGTGACGCTGTTCGCGATCATTCTGGGGATAACCATCATTCAATTGCGCTTTACAAGCCGAAACATCCAGTAGTTCAGGAAAAGAGATTATGGATACCTTCCAGCAAACTCAGCGGACATCTCTATTCGAAAGACCTGGACGTGCGGGCCGTGCAGCGCAGCGCGGCAAGACGAACAGACTGCTCTCATATGCCTTTCTGACCCTTGTCGGCATTACGATGGTCATTCCGTTCTTATGGATGATATCGACTTCATTCAAACCCAAGACGGAGATCACGCGACCCAATTTCTTCCCGGTTGAAGCAACGGGCGCAAATTACACTGAGGTTATCCTGGATACCGAATTGCCGCGCTGGTATGCAAACTCACTGGTGGTGGCGATTATGAGCACAGTCAGTGTCGCCTTTTTCGATACGCTGTCCGGGTACGTGTTTGCCAAGTATGACTTTCCCGGCAAACGCATCATCTTCATCATCTTCTTGAGTTCACTCATGGTGCCTACGGAGATGCTGATTATTCCGTGGTTCATCATGTCGTCCAATCCGATTACGGGTGGAACATGGGTTGACACATACTGGGGAATTGCCTTTCCAGGGATGATTACCGCTACCGGCATTTTCCTGATGCGTCAGTTCATGCAGGGCGTGCCCGATGAGCTGCTTGACGCCGGACGCATCGATGGCGTCAGTGAGTTCGGCCTTTTCTGGCGCATCGCCGTTCCATTGAGTCTTCCGGCCATTGGCGCGCTGTGCATCTTTAACTTCCTGGGCAACTGGAATGCCTTCATCTGGCCGCTGATCGTCACAACACGATCTGAAATGATGACGCTGCCCGTTGGCATCCAGTTCTTCTCAACAGAAGCCGCGTCCGACTGGAATTTGATCATGACAGGGGCAACCTTATCCGTCGTTCCGCTCCTCATCATCGTGATCATCTTTCAGCGTTACATCATTGAGGGTGTTGCCCTGACCGGCTTGAAGGGTTAGGCCATGGCAGATCGCGACGGAGCCTTTCCGCACCCGCTCTATGAGAAGTACGTTTTACAGCCGTTTTACCGCGACGCGGAAATCCACTACTATGCGCCCATGCTGGCAGCGAATCGTGCTCATGCCGTGATGCTCTACACCAGCGGCATCATTACGCTGGAAAACGCCAGGGCAATTTTGTCGGCGCTGGAGCAAGTCGAGTCGAATGGACTCGAAGGTTTATCCTACCGATCCGGCGTTGAGGATCTCTTCTTTGCGATTGAGCGCCAGTTGATAGACATCGCTGGCCCAGCCTACGGTGGAAATCTACAGCTTGCGCGCAGTCGAAACGACCTGGGCTACGCTTTGACCCGGTTAGCGCTCCGCCCTCATCTCCTGAATTCCATGCAGAAACTGATCGCTCTACGTACAGCATTGTTGGACTTTGGCCGCGCGCACCTGGAAACCTTCATGCCAGGTTATACGCACACGCAGCCCGCCCAACCGACGACGATGGCGCATTACATCGCGGGCATCCTCTCCTCGCTTGAGCGTGACATGACCCGTTTTCATTTTGCGTATCGAACCAATAACCAGAGTCCCCTGGGCGCGGCAGCATTTACGGGCACAGGCTTCCCCATCGACCGGGAATTGAGTGCCAGGCTGCTTGGATTTGACAGCACTATGAGCAGCACCTATGACAGCATTGCGGCCTCTGACAACTTGACGGACGCCGCCTCTGCTTTGACCAGCCTGGCGATCAACCTCTCACGCTTCACGCATGATATGCTCTTCTGGGCCACGCAGGAAAGCAAAGCTATTCATATTGATGATAGCTTCATCCAGATCAGTTCGATCATGCCGCAAAAGCGCAACCCCGTCGTCTTGGAGCATTTGCGCGCCAGAACAAGCCGGATGTTGGCCTATGCGCAGGGGATTGTCGTGCAGTGCCACAGCATCCCGTTTGGTGACACGCAGGACATCGAGGATGAAATCTTCCCGATGCTTTTTGGCGGGCTGGAAACGAGCATGGAAATCCTCGAACTATATGCCGCCGTGATCCAGACCATAGAAGTCAACGTCGAGCATTTGCGAGAACGTGCGAGCGCCGGTTTCACGACAGTCACCGAGCTTGCAGATACGCTCGTGCGCCAGGCCAACCTCTCCTTCCGACAGGCGCACAGCCTGGTATCCGGGATGGTCAACCATGCCCTCAGCCATCATCTTGAGCCGTCGGAACTCAACAGCGAATTGCTGGCAGATATATCTAATCAAGTCCTGGGCACACGCATTCAAGTGTCCGACGAGTTGCTTCGCCGGGCGCTTGACCCCCTCGCTTTCGTTCAAGCCCGCGCCGGATTGGGTGGCGCTGCTCCCACCGCGACCCAGGCTGTGTTGGATCAGCAGTCAAAACAACTGGCTGCTGATGACCAATGGCTACAGACTGCCCTGTGGCAGCTAGACCAGGCGAATGCGCTGCTATCGGATGAGGTTCGTAAGATACTAACGTGAAGTATCGAGAACCAATCTTGAAGCGTTTGGTCTCATCTTCACGGGCAATTCCGCCAAACACAAAGCCCGCTGCAATACACCGGGCTTGTCATATTGACCACATTTTCTCTTTTCCTCAATCTCAGAAACGGTGGCATTACTGATGAATTGGCTGCGAGTAGAATAGATTACAGAAAAATCGTCGTTGCGAATGAAATCATTCACGCGTTGAACCATCCAGAGTAGCTGTTCGCGCAGAATTCAGCGACGTATGTAGGATTGTGTTTGATTCCGTTTGTAGCGATCCACATATGCCAACTGCTGCCAAGGTTTCTGTCTTGCTCAAACGACTTCGAAATGGTCGTTACCCACTCCTACTCAATCAGTGAATCGATGAACAGAGTCCGGGACATGCGCCCGAATTTTCCGGGAAACGTGCTTTTTCAGTAGGAGATTTCTAGATAACATAACCGCATTTCATAGCTTTCTGGGCATTGCGCAAGAAAGAGCGAAGCATGACAGTGAAACCGAGCTGGCCAGGTCGATTTTACGAAGATTTCGACGAAGGCGATATGTATGAGCATTCCATCGGCAGAACAATTACAGAGAGTGATAATGTTTGGTTTACGCTGATTACGCTTAATCAGAATCCTATACACTTCGACCGAGTCTACGCCGCGAAAACTGAGTTCAAGCGAATCCTTGTCGATTCCACCTTCACTCTCGCCCTGGTAACCGGTCTATCGGTCAATGACATCTCAAGAAATGCCATCAATCTGGGGTGGGATGAGATTCGACTTCCCAATCCTGTGTTTGAAGGCGACACAATTCATGCGCGAAGTGAAGTCTTGAGCAAGCGGGAGTCCAAGTCTCGACCCCATATGGGAATTGTCACCTTCAGGACAAGCGGTTACAACCAGGATGGGCTGGTTGTTATCGAATTCAAGCGTACTATCCTTGTGTACCGGAGAAGCGCTTCATATTTGCCTGATGAAATGTGATTGGTTTGTAGGCTGCAAGGCGCATCAACCCTGCTTCGCGCGCGAATTGGCCACACTATGGGGAGATGGCAGAAACTGGCTGACACCCCTGAATGAGTGCTGTTCAAGTTGATCTCGACAAGGAAGAGTTCACTATGTTCCAGGTAGGCGCAGCGCAGTCCCCTTTACCCTGGCCACCTGGGCTACCGATGGCGGGTTACATCCGCCGGCAACAGCCAGCCGTTGGCACGCACCGGCCGTTGTACGTCCGGGCGCTGGTCACATCGGCATCGGACGCGCCAACTCAGATTCTCCTTTCGATTGATACATTGTCGGTTGATGCACCGCTGACAAATCGCGTGCGCAACCTGCTGCGGCAACGATATGGTATCGCGCCGGACTCGGTTATGGTCACGGCAACACATACGCATGCCGCGCCGGGCGGGACTATGCAGTTCCCGGTGCTGAATGGCGCAGAGGAATTTCTTGTCACATACGCACCCCAGCTCGTGGATCTGCTGGTCGAGACGATTGGAGACGTGGTCGACCAGGCAATATCCAGACAACAGCCTGTAACCCTTGCGATCGGAACAGCACAGGCGATAGGCGTCGCCTCTAATCGGCGTGATCCCGTGGGGCCAGTCGACACCAGCATTCCCTTTGTACGCGTGCAAACGGCGTCCGGCGCGCCCCTAGCGCTGATCTATTCGTTTGCCTGTCACCCCACCGTCCTCGACGCAGAAAACCTGCTCTACTCTGGCGACCTGGCAGGGACTGTCGCGGCTCAAATTGCCCAGAAGTGGAATTGTATCGTCTTTCCGCTCACGGGCGCATCGGGCGATATCAGCACGCGCTTCACCCGCAGCGAGTCAACGGTGTCTGAACTCGAAAGGCTGGCAGGGATTGCATCAGGCGCGATTTTATCAGCACCAGTGACCCCGTCTGAAGATCAAATGCTGGCGGCTGCACTCAAACGAATCGCCCTGCCGCTCAAGCCTGCTCCGGACGAGGTGAGCCTGCGCAGCGCCATGGAGCGCGCTGAGCAGCGGCTGCAGGCAAGCCAAACGCCAGGTGAACGCCGTCTGGCCGAGTCCGAGATCGAAGGCCTGCGTGTCGCCCTGGGCGCGAAAGCACGCCCCTTCAGTATCGCGACGGAAGTCCAGGTATTGCGTCTCGGCCAGACCCTCATCATCGGCTTTCCCGGCGAGATGTTCGTGAAGCACGGCCTGGACATCGCCGCGCGCCTGGCTCCTGCTCATGTCATGGTCGCGGGCTATGCCAATGACTACGTTGGATATGTGCCTACGCCAGACACGAACACGGGCTATGAATCTGACGTGGCGGTGGTCGCGCTCGACGCTGGCGAAAGCCTGCTGCACTGCGCGGAGAAAGCTGCCAGGATCTGTCTCACCGCCGCTTCAGATTAGCGCTCGCGCGCAACCCGGAGCGGCATGTTCCACGATTTCATGACATACTCTGTAAATTCATGTGCCGTGTCGCAACGGAAGGAGATGTCAGATGTCCGCTCTCGCACTCTTTGGCGGCGAACGCGCGAAAACCAAGCCGTTTCCGCAGTGGCCTCAATATGATACGCGCGAGGAGGAAGCGCTCAAGGAAGTCCTTCACAGCCGGGTGTGGTGGCGCACGCCGGGCACGAAAACGCTGGCCTTCGAGCGCGAATTCGCCGATTTTCACGGAGCAAAGTATGGCATCGCCGTGACCAACGGCACCCATGCCATCGAAATCGCCATGGAAGGCTGTGGCGTTGGCCTGGGCGACGAGGTGATCGTGCCCGACTATACCTTTGTCGCCACGGCGAGCGCGGTACTGTTTGCCGGGGCGCTGCCGGTGATGGTCGATGTCCTGCCAGACACCTACTGCATTGATCCAGATGCCGTCGAAGCCGCCATCACGCCGCGAACGAAGGCCATCATCGCTGTGCATATGGGCGGTCATCCTGCCGATCTCGACCGTCTGGTCGCGATTGCGCAGCACCATCGCCTGGCGCTCATCGAGGACAGTTCCCATGCCCACGCCAGCGAATGGCGCGGCAAGCGTATCGGGACGTTCGGCCTTGCGGGCACATTCAGCTTCCAGTCATCCAAGCTGATGACCGCCGGTGAAGGCGGCATCGTCGTTACGAACGACGACGAGTTCGAGCGCCAGGCACGGTCGGCGCATGACTGCGGGCGTCTGCCAGGCGAGTGGTTCTACAGCCACTATCACTACGGTTCCAACTACCGCCTGAGCGAGTGGCAGGGCGCAGTCCTCTGCGCGCAGCTCACGCGGCTGGACGACCAGACCGCGCTGCGCCATCGCAACGGGCGGCTGCTCGATCAAATGCTTGGCGAGATTGAAGGCATCACGCCACAGACGCTCGACCCGCGCTGCACACGCAACGGGCAGTATGCGTACATATTCCACGTCGATCCGAGCGCTTTCGCCGGGATTTCGACCGCACGTTTCATCGAAGCCATGGACGCTGAAGGCATCCCGCACCAGGCGAGCTACCCGCCTGTCCACAGGCTGGACGTCTTTCAGAACGGCGAATACCGCAAGCGCCTGCATCCCGATCATGCGCAGGCTGAACACACATTTCTGCAGCAGTCGTTTCCAAATACCGAGCGCGCCGCCTGGGAAGCCGTCTGGATTCCCCAGTATGCATTCCTGGGTGATGAGGACGACATGCAAGAAATTGCGCAAGCATTCCGCAAGATCCAGGCACATGCTGCGGAGCTGGCCTGACGCGCCGGGAGGCCACTACTCACGCGCAGAGGTGGCGCGGGCGGCATCGTTGAGCACGAGGTACAAGGTGCCGTTCTCAATGTCTACCTGGTAGCGCCGCAATTTTCGCCGGTCAGTCAGGCACTCGCCGGTCGTAAGGTCGAACTCCCAACCGTGCCAGGGGCACAGCAGGATCTCTCCCTGCCTGCCCCACTTGAATTCGTTGGGCGCAGATGGCAGCGTAGTTCCGCTCACGCGCCCCTGGCACACGGGCGCGCCTTCATGCGGGCAATAATTCAGGACGGCCACAAACTCGCCGTTGACGTTGAATAGCCCGACCGACTTGCCGCCGACGTCGATGATCTTGCGCTGTCCAAGGGCAAGCTCGTCAACCTGGGCGACGGCATAGCGCTTTTCAGGCATACACCGCCTCCGGGAGCTTATAGATTTCGCGCGCTGTCTCGCCCATCACCCGCGCCTGGATCGCTTTCGGAAATGCCCTGGCGGCGAAGTCCGGTGTGTCGCCATCCCAGTGTGGGAAGTCGCTGGAGAACATGATCATTCGACCGGCATCGAACATCTCGACGATGGCCTTGAAATGATCGGGGTTTTCCGGTTCTTCCAACGGCTGGGTCGTAAGGAGCACGTGATCTTGAATGATCTGGCTGGGCGGGCGATCGAGCCAGGGAGTGGTGCTGCGCAACGCCTTCCAGTTCTTGTCGAAACGCCACATCACGGCGGGCAGCCAGCTAATGCCGCCTTCGATCATGATGAACTTCAGGGTCGGGAACCTGGCGAAGACGCCTTCCGTCACCAGACTGACGAGCTGCGCAATGTAGCTGGTGACCAACCCGGTGTGCCATTCGAAGTAGTTGGATGGGTATCCTGCTGACGTCGGCGCGCCCGAAGTGCCGACTCCCTCCAGGCCGGGATGAATCGCCACCGGCAGATCGTGCTCGACCGCCGCCGCGTAAATTGGATGGAAGTAACGATTGCCAAGCGGCATCGGCGACGCGCTGGGCATCAAAATCTGCGCGATCCCCGGATGGTCGCCAAGGCGGTGAATTTCACGGGCGGCAAGCTGCGGATCGGCCATCGCGACCATGATAGAGGCGCGAAAGCGGGGATCAACCGGCAGCCAGTCCTGGACAAAGACATCGTTGATCGCCGAAGCGACGCTTGCCGCAAATTCGGCTTCCGGCGAGAGCAAGATTGCCAGACTGTATTCCGGATTGAGAATGCCGTAATCAATGCCATAGTCGTCAAAGAAGTGTTTTGCCAGCGCCGCCGGGTTTTCTTCGATCTTTGTACCATCCGGGAGCACCGTATCGGACCGCATATAGCCGTTTGGGTTCCAGTAGCCCAGATGTCCGGGGCCGCGGTTGCCACTGGCATAGCGCGTTCGCCAGGGTTGAGGCAGGAAGTCCATAATGCGCTTAGGATCTGGGCCGGGATGAATGTCGGTATCGACAGTGAAGAACTTCTTGGTCATTTGTGATCACTCCGCTAGATCGAGTTCAGCAAACAGCATCTGCCCGGGCAAAGACACATCTCGTCCCTCGCTCAGGTATTCTGCCCAAAATGCTTGGAAATGGCTACCTGAGGTGCAGACACGCGCACGGATTTGAGCACCTGGTCGTCGAGTGAAACAGCGGCGGCTTTGAACGCGAGAAACAATGCGCCGATGATCGGGCTGAACGCAGCCTCGGCTGCCGTGCTCCGCGGAGACCGCTCTTTCAGCGTCTCTCTGAAGCTCGACAGCACGTAATCGCCAGACCGAAAAACACCGCCTGTCACATAGACCGCCATCCCGCTGTCCAACATCTCGAGGCGCTCAAGCACGGCTAGCGCAGAGATGGCCAGCTGCTGACCCGCCCCATGCAGCAGTTCCTGGGCGATGAAATCGCCATTCTGAGCAGCCAGGCCGACGACGGACGCGAGTCCCGCAATCTGCACCCGCGTAATCTGATGGCTGTAGATGCCCCGATGCACCGCACGCAAATCTGCCAGTTGTAAATGCCGTGGAATGTCTTCGACGAGTCGGGTAGCACGCCCGCGCCCATCGCTAGCCTGGGCCGCCGCGCGGAGTGCCCCGCAGCCGATGTCATAGGCGCTGCCTTCGTCCCCCATGATGTAACCCCAACCGCCGCTCCTGGCAGATCGCCCGTCCGCCAATTGCCCATAGGCAACCGCGCCGGTTCCGGCGATGACAATCACGCCTGGCTGTCCGATCGCCGCGCCTGCGAGCGCCGTCACCGCGTCATGATGGAGGAGTATTTGCGCCGATGGCAGCAGCGCTTGCGCAATGTCACCCGCCAGCGGACTCACGCCCGACAGGCCAAGGCAGATATGCTGAACGCGGTTCGGTTCGCATCCCGCGGCCTGAAGCGCCGAGGCAATCGAAGCGCGCAGCGCGCTCTGCAAGCGCTCGACGCCGCCTGGCTCGTGAATGTGGTTCGACGGCCCACCCCACCCCACACCCAGGATAGTACCCGACGATGTTGCGACCAGTGCCAGCGTGCTGGATTGGCCGCCGTCGACCGCCATCAGAAGATCGTCTGTCTGCGCAGTTTGCATCTTGGAGTCGCTCATTCAGCAAGTAGTTCCGAAGTCCATTATCATGCCAGAATGCGCTTTATTGACAAAGTTATCAAACATAGATAACCTCTTCTGCCGCAACGAGGCACTTTAGTATTCTATTCAAGTACTGTTAGCGTACGTCATGGTCGTTGATCGTTCCGAAATATCGAGGAGGATCCACATGTCCAAAGGTAATGCGAAGTTTTTCTTTTTGCTGATGGCTCTCGCTGCCATGTTTCTTGTCAGTTTTGGTGTTGCGGCACAGAGCGAGCCTGTGACGGTCAAGTTGTGGATGCATGAGCACCCGCCGCGTGTCCCACTTGACAATGAAAAACTTGCACTGTTCGCGGAAGAATATCCCAACATCAATGTCGAATACACCGTCGTTCCGAATACCGAATGGGCGACCACGCTCTCAACAGCCATGGCGTCTGGTGCAGGTCCGGATCTCTTCAACGTTGACAGCTTCTCAATCGGCGATTACTTCGCCCAAGGGAATCTCGTTCCGGTTGACGCGGTAGCGGCGGGTTTTGCCGATCAGCAGGCGATCTACGATTCATATGCCGGCGGCGAAGCGATGCTCGGCGGCGCAACCTTCAACGGTGAGCTGTACGCGCTGCCGACCGAGTGGAGCGCCTATGCCTGCTACACGAACAACGCTTTGTGGGAGGCGGCTGGCCTCGACCCCAATACGGATTTCCCCGCCACCTGGGAAGACATGAAGACCGTCGCCGAACAACTGACCGTGCGCGACAGCAGCGGCGCTCTCGTCCAGCGCGGTTATGACTTCCGCTGGGGATTCAACCTGTTTACGATCCTTAGCTTCAATCCGATGGTGCAGCAGCTCGGCAGTACCGTGATTGACGAGGTCAACTACACTGCCAATATCGACACCCCCGAGTACCGGCAGGTGATGCAGTACTGGTACGACTGGGCCAATACCTGGAAGCTCGGCGGCCCACAGTATGCCGAGGACCGCGGTGCCTTCCTCGCCGGCGACCTGGCGATTACCTGCGATGTCGGCAGCTGGTGGGCGCCCCAGGCTGAAGACGCCGGGATCGAATACACCATTCACCCGGTTCCGCGCTGGGCGAACGCGGTCAGTGATAATGGCTTCGCCAGCTACGGCTATATGTACACGGTCAGTTCGCAGGCAGCGCCCGAAGTGCAGGCCGCTGCCTGGACGCTTGCGGGATTCATGACCTCGTTCCCAGATGAGTACCTTGCTGCTGCGGGGTTGCTGCAGCCCAAGAAGGATTTCGTCGAATCGGAAGCCTTCCTTGAAAATCCGGTCATGCCGGTCTTCCTTGAAGAGCTGAGCAAGGACACCTTCAACCCGCGTATTGCTGGTTTCACCGAGGTGATGGACGCCCTTGCCCGTGCCCGCGACCGCATCATCAGCGGCGGCGAGGATATGGATACCGTGCTCGCGGAGGCGCAATCCGAAGTCAGCGACATTCTGGCCAGAAACAAGCCCGGCGACTAAGCTCCTTTCGTTGTCTTTCATACAGTCCCCTCCCTCCTGAGGATCGAGGGGACTGTACTGCTTAACTGCCGGTTGCCGGCATTGACCACACACCAAGTGAGTTAAAGGTAGCCGCCATTGGTTCGAATGATCACTCGCAAAACATCCACGCCTTCGTTCATCGCCCGAAGGCAGCGATGGGGTTTCTATTTCGTCCTCCCAACCGTGATCTTCTTTGCGATCTTCTTTTTGTATCCGATACTGTCCGGTCTTTACTACAGCATGACCGAATTCACGCTGCTGAAACCGCCCGTGTTTGTCGGCTTTGGGAATTTTGAGGCGCTGCTCAAGGATCGCTTATTCCTGAAATCGATCTCGGTAACGCTCGGTTATGTGGCTGGGAGCACCTTTCCTGTCTGGGTAATATCCTTGTTTGCCGCTGTCGTCTTCTCTCAGAAGTTTCCCGGCCGCGAAATTCTCAAGGCACTGTTCTTCGCGCCGGTGCTTCCATCACTGGTCGTTGTGGCGGCGGTCTGGCTGGTGCTGCTCAATCCCAGCGGCCTGATCACGACGGTGGTGCGGCCTTTTACTGGACTTGCGGAGATTAACTGGCTCAACGATCCTAAACTTTCACCGATTACGGTGATCCTCGTTCACAATTGGACAGCCATACCGTTCTATATGTTGATCTGGCTGGCCGGACTCACGGGTATACCCGAAGACTTGCGTGATGCAGCGCGTGTGGATGGCGCGAACTTCTTGCAAACACTCTTTCGTGTTGAGCTGCCCCTGCTCCGGCCTACGGCGGTGTTTGTTGCGAGCATTTCGATGATCAACGCGTTCCAGGCGTTTACGCTCCAATACACAATCACGCCCGGAAAGGGTGGCCCTGTGGATGTTAACACCACCATGGGTCTCTTGATCTGGAAATACGGTTTCCAGTATTTCCGCATGGGCGATGCTGCTGCGATCTCAGTTGTCCTGTTTGCGATGATTTTGGTTGTCACAGCGTTTCAGCTCACATTCACCCGCGGTGACAAGTACTCGATACAGTAGTGGACGGCACTGATGACGGAACAAGCTCAATCTGTAGCCCCCGATACACGGTTCTCAGAAAGCTCTATGAGAAGGTCAGTACGCCTTCCTCGCTGGCGCTGGTCCACTGTAATGTGGTTTTCTATCGCGCTGGTCCTGGCTGTGACCTTCTTCTTCCCGATCTTTTTTATGGTCACAAGCAGCTTCAAGGGCGAAAACGAAATCTTTGCGATCCCGTTTCGCTGGTTTCCTCAGGATTTCCAGGGATTTGCTCAATACGCGAAGGCGTTTGACCGGGTTCCTTTAGGCCAATTTTTCTTTAACAGCGCCTTTATGGCGATTGTTGATGTCGTAGTCACCGTTATCTTCTCAGCGATGGCGGGGTATGGCTTCGCGAAATTCAAGTTCCGTGGACAGCGCATCATGTTCTTCTTTGTGTTGGCCACCATCACCGTGCCGTTCCAGATTCTGATCATTCCGTTGTATGTGCAAGTTTTCAAACTCGGCTGGGCCGATTCCTACGCGGGTCTCATCATACCCGGCATCATGAATGCCTTTGGTGTCTTCATGATGCGACAGTTTGCCTATTCAATCCCTGATGAGCTGCTCGATGCAGCGCGCATTGACGGGGCGGGTGAATTTCGCATCTTCTGGCGTATTGTCCTGCCCTTGCTGGCACCCGCGTCGGCCAGCCTGGCGGTGATCATCTTCCTCTTTAGCTGGAACAACTTCCTCTGGCCGCTGATCGTTATTCGCAGCCAGCAGCTTCAGACTGTCCCGGTCGGGATGACGACCTTTACAGAACCCTACAACGGCCCGCCGCAATGGGCGGTCTCCATGGCGGTCTCGACCCTGGCGACCCTGCCGATCGCCCTGCTGTTCATTTTCTTCCAGCGCTACTTTATCCAGGGACTTGCGATGTCCGGCATCAAAGGGTAGGCCCGACAAACATCGCAGATGTGCAATTGGAGGCACGTCGATGGCACAAATCAAGGCCGGAGTCGGTCGCAGCGTAGTAACACCGCGTGTCGGCGCAACACTGATTGGCTACTTCAATCGCCCAGGCCCATCGACCGGCGTTCATGACGACATCAATGCGCGTGCGCTTGTTCTGGATGATGGCAGCACAGCCATAGCCTTGTGCAGCGTCGAGTTTTGCTGGTTGGCAGGCGTGACGGTTCAGGCGATTCGCGCTGCTGCGGCGGGTCGCTGTGCCCTTGAGCCGGAGAACGTCTTCGTCTTCGCCACACATACCCATTCGGGACCGGCACCCCAGTATGATGCGGATTGGCCGCGACCGCTGGCGGATATTATCGCAGACGCCATTGTGGAGGCATACGAGACCCGTGTCGATGCGCGCCTGGCAGCGGGCTTCGGTCAGTTGTTTGGCTACAATATCAATAGACGCTGGCTCAACCGCCCGACCGATCCCTCGGTTGGCGTTCTCCGGGTCGACCGTGCCGATGGCTCGCCGCTTGCGGTTCTTGGCAACTACGCTTGCCACGCCGTTGTTCTAGGATACGATAATCTCCTCATTTCGGGCGACTGGCCGGGCTATGCAAGCCGCATATTAGAGGCGGAACTCGGTCACAATTGCGTTGTGCTGTTCAGTCAGGGCGGGGCTGGCGACGTCAATCCGCTCACTGAGACGGTTCGCCAGAAGCTGGCTGCAAGCCACCCTGTCACTACGATTGGACTTCTGACAACTTACTACGGAAAACACGGCGCTACCGACGTTCCAAACTGGTGGAACATCGAAGATCGAGGCGGTGGCACATTCCTCGAAGCCGAGACGCTGGCGCGGGCTTACAGCGCTGAGGTCATGCGCGTGTGGCGCACACTGACGCCGGACTCCAGCGCGCCGCTGTGGACGGAGCGTGTCATTGTCGATGGTTCCCTTGCGCCGGATGAACCGCCGCCGAGCGGCATGACTGAGGGGCACCGAAAACTCCTGCGTGATTTCGACGTGACTGCGATCGAAGTCGCGATGCTTGGCATTGGTGAGGTTGTGATCCTGGGCCAGCCAGGCGAAGTCTTCACCGAAAACGCGGTCGACTTCCGCAAGTTTTGCCAGCAACTGGGCTATCTGTACCCGTTCTTCGTGTCCTACGCGAACGGCAGTTTTGCCTACATGCCTCCGGCCAATGCCTTTGCCGAAGGTGGCTATGAGGTTGACTGGCCGCTCAGATTGGGGCTCTCGCGCTATGTTCAGGATCGCATTGCGGCGGCGACACGACCAGTCCTCGAACGTCGAAGGCCGACGCAGACCTGACCGCCAGGCTCACTCGCCATTTAGACTTTTCTCCATAATGGCGAATTCCCGTCTCCATTTGAAGCCCGCCTGCGCGTAAAGCCGCGCAGCGTTCTCGTCTGTCCACAGAAAATAGGCGTAGTACACCTGGCGCGTGCTCATCTCCGCCAGGCAGCGAAACAGCAGCAGCCGGCCGATGCCCAGATTGCGCATATCCGCGCGCACGCCGAACGGGCCGAACCGTTCGCCCCGCTGCTGGCAGTAGCCGACGACCTCGCCGCGCCGCCGCGCAACCAGCACACAGATAGGCGTGGCGCTGCCCGTGATGTCCTCCAACAGGTAGTCGCGCGTGTGACGATACCAGTCCCAGCCAAAATTGCGGGCGATAAACGGCATCAAGTCGGGCAAATCGGCAGACGTAACACGTCGGATGGTCAGTCCATCAGTCTGCTCTCGCCGCTGTTCCAGTGCGCGCAGTTCAGGCGGAATCTGAAATCCCGTCAGATCAGCGCCCATGCTGATCGCGCGCTCGCTGGTCTGAAAACCCAGCCGTTCCAGAAAGCGGATTGTGCCCGCGTAGGCGGCAACATCCACGCCCGGCACGAAATAGTTGGGCACGTAGGGCGCGATTTCCAGCGTCTTGCGCCCGCGCAGCCGCCCGAAGACAGCGTCGAACAGCGCGCGCCCGATCCCGCGGCGCTGATACTCAGGATGGACACCGAAGGCGGTGATCCAGGCGCGCTCCGGTTCCAACCCTTGCAGAAACAACGGTGTCTGGCGCGTGATCGCCAGCACGAAGCCGACGACTTGCCCATCGACAATGGCGACCGGCAAATGTTCCGGTAGAAAGTTCGGATCGAGCAATACCTGCGTGCGGAAACGTTCGGCGCTGATGCGGTCGTGCGTCATCGCGGCGTGCCAGACGGCGAGGAGCGCCGCCTCATCGTCACCCCGATAGGGGCGAATGTCGACCATTGGCTTCTGCCTCACCGCCACTCACAAATGAGGATTGCGGGCGCGATTCTCTTTGATCAACCGTTGGTTGTGCTCCGTTGCACCCGGCAGATTGGCGCTGATGTAGATGGGCGTTGTCCCAGCGCTGCGCACCAGGCGGTCAATGACTTCCGACAGAATCGTGTTCAGGATGAACGCGCCGACCACGGTTGAGCCTGCCCCCGTCGTGAGCGGCGTCCCTGGCAACGACACCAGCGTGTCCCCCGGCGGCAGATGATTGTCGATGATGATGTCCGCCAGATCGCCAAGTTTTTTCCCATGCACGCGCGGTGTCAACTGCGCCGCATAATCCTTCGACTGGACGGCAATCACAGTCAGGCCGCGCTCTTTCGCCAGCATCGCCGCCTCGACCGGCACAGCATTCACCCCGCTGTTCGAGAACACGATCAGACAGTCGTTTGCGCGCAGCGGATACCGATCCAGCACGGCGGCCGCCACGCCGGACGTGCGCTCCATCAGCGTGCTCGCCCCGGCGCTCTCGTGCAGCATCAGCCCGGCGGGCAGGATCGGCACGACCGACGCCAGACCGCCGGCGCGGAAATGCGCTTCCTCCGCGAGCATGTGCGAATGCCCTGTGCCAAGCAAGTACAGCGTGCCGCCAGCCTGGATCGTCTCGGTAATCGCGGTCGCCGCCGCGCGTATCGACTCCCCTTCCTGCGCCGCGACCGCGTCCAGAATGACACGAACCGCTGCTTGATACTGATCTCCGCCCTGCACTTCCTTTGCCGCCTCCGCGAAGTGCGCGGTGATGACGTGCGGACGTGTGATCATGGTGCCGACCACGACCGCATAGGCACCCATCGCGAACGCCTGGCGGACATCATTGGGCGTGGAAATGCGCCCCTCCGCGATGACCGGCACCGAGACTGCGGTCACGATCTCGCGGATAAGCTGGAAATCAGCCCCGGCTAACTGGCGACTGTAAGGCGTGTACCCCGCCATCGTGGTCGCGATGATGTCTGCGCCCAACTCCGCCGCCACCAGTGCTTCTTGCAGAGTCGATACGTCGGCCATGATCGGCAGATCGAACTGGCGTCTGAGTACCTGAAAGAAATCAGCCAATGACTCGCCGTTCGGGCGCGGCTGATCCGTCATCTGCACTGTGAGCACATCACAGCCTGCCTCGACAATCTCGCGGGCATCATCGACCGTGGGCGTGATGTAGACGGGCGAGTCCGGGTAGTCTTTCTTGTAGATGCCGAAGATCGGCACATCGACCGCCTTGCGGATCGCGCGGATATTCTCCGGCTTGTTCGCGCGGATGGCTTTCGCGCCGCCTAACACCGCCGATTTTGCCAACTGGGCCAGAATGAAGGGATCATTCAGTGGTTCGTCGTCGCGCGCCTGACACGACACAATCAGATTGTGGCGCAACGGTAGCAGCAGACCGGCGAACGGTGACTGCTCAATCTGTAAATTTGCCATAGTTTTTTGGTGCCTGATGCTGTCCTCGGCGTGAGAGCGATGATACTCGATCCCGTCAAAACTGCAACTTGAACGCGCTTGCTCCGCTCACCGAAAGCGCCAACGGACCACCTTCAAACGCGACGGGAAAGGTCAGCGAAATAGCACTTCGAAAATGAGATTTCGAGCATACACCTCGTTGCCCAAGTAGGGTTCGTTCAGCTCCCAACAATGTGCTATAACACGCGCAGAGTCCATCGAACAAGAAGGGCTTTCAACAGATGATAATTTCCGAACTCTACGGCACAATCCGCCCGCGCTACCCTGAATTCAAAGACCGGGTAGCGCTTGTCACAGGCTCCAGTATGGGAATCGGCAAAGGCATCGCCCTGCGGCTGGCGCGCGAGGGCATGCAGATCATCATTCATGGCAGGGAACAAGACGAAGTCAGCAAGACGGTGGCTGAATTACAGTCGCTCGGGGTCAGGGTGCAGGGGTTCTGCTCCGATTTCGCCGAGCCGGATGGGGTGGACCGGCTTTTTGACGCCGTCCGCGCGCACCATGACGGGCTGTATCTGCTTGTTAACAACGCAGCAGACCTGCGCCGGACGCATATCGACGAAGTCTCTATCAGTATGCTCGACAATCAGATGCACGTGAATGTCCGCGCCCAGTTTTTATGCTGTATGCAGGCCGTACCGATGATGCGACCACAGAAAACCGGCGCTATCATCAACATCAGTTCGGTGGGCGGGCAGCGTGCCCATTGGCGCGGACTGCCCTACGACGTGACCAAAGGGGCGTTGGAGGCCATGACACGGGCGATGTCGCTGGAGCTGGCGCGCGATGGGATTCGTGTCAACGCGGTTGCGCCGGGCGCGATCCGCAGCAGCAAGACACCGCCGCCAAATCACGAGACTGTGATCGAGCGGGAAGAACGGATTCCGATGGGCCGCATCGGCAGCGCCCTTGAAGTCGGCGCGGTGGTTGCTTTTCTCGCGTCAGACGACGCAAGCTACATCACCGGGCAGGTACTCAACGTCGATGGTGGCATTACCGCGCAGCTAAGCCCGCCCGGACAGCCGATCTAACCGACCACAACCCGACCAGAAAGAGCAAACCATGTCAGCAGTTACGATACAAGATCTCCAGATCATCCTGACGCAGCCGCTCAACCAGCGCTTGATCGTCGTCAAACTCATTACGTCCGAGCCGGGCCTGCGCGGGTTGGGCTGTGCGACCTTCACCCAGCGCTTTCATGCCGTTCATGCCCTGCTCGAAAAACACCTCAAGCCGCTGCTCATCGGGCGCGATGTCAGCCGCATCGAGGATATCTGGCAGACCATGATGGTCAACGGCTACTGGCGCAACGGTCCTGTCGTCAATAACGCGATTTCCGGTGTGGATATGGCGCTATGGGATATCAAGGGCAAGATGGCGAAGATGCCGGTCTACCAGTTATTGGGCGGCAAGAGCCGGGAAGCAGCCGCCGTCTACGTGCATGCCAACGGGGACACGATTTCGGAAGTGATGGACAATGCGCAGCAGCTGCTCGAATCCGGCTACCGCCACCTTCGTCTGCATATGGGTGGTTATGGCGGCAAGCACCCGAATCTTGTTCACCCCGACGGGGTTCCAAGCGGCGCATACTATGACCCCCGCGCCTATGTACGCAACATGTTGAAGATGCTCGAAACCGCCCGTGATACGCTTGGTGACGAGGTTGAATTGCTGCACGATATCCATGAGCGCCTGCACCCCGTCGATGCGATGGCCTTCGCCAAGGCACTGGAGCCTGTCAACCTGTTCTTTCTGGAGGACGCGCTCGCGCCGGAGGACCTCGACTGGTTCGAGCGCATCCGCGCCCACACGACAACACGGCTGGCGATGGGCGAATTGTTCGTTCACCCCCTGGAATGGCGTACGCTGGTCGAACGCCGGTTGATCGACTTCATCCGTATGCACATCAGCGCTATCGGGGGCATCACCCCTGCCCGCAACGCGGCGATCCTGGCGCAGGCCTACGGCATCCGCACCGCATGGCATGGCCCGCACGACGTATCGCCGGTCGGTCACGCCGCGAATCTTCATCTTGACGTATGGGCGCCCAACTTTGGCATTCAGGAGTGGTGTCGTTTCCCCGACCTGGTCTACGAGATGTTCCCCGGTATGCCGGAAGTCCGCAATGGCTATATGTACCCGAACGACCAGCCCGGCCTGGGCATTGAGATTGATGAAGCGCTCGCCGCGAAATATCCGTGTATCGACGAGGTCATCACCTGGACGCAGACTCGCCTGCCCGATGGAACCCCGGTGCGCCCATGATGCCCGGCTTCCAGGCGAGCAAGCGTGTCCCTGGCGGGTCATCGCTGCGTTACTCCACCACTTCATCAAGCCTTCGCTGAGCATCAGTCCGCTGATTCCAGTTCACACAGCCGCCGCGCATGAAGGGCCGACAGACCGGTGAAGATGAGAATGAAGAAGAGAGGTAGTGATACGGTAAGGTACTGAATTCGGTTGAAATTCCAGAGGTGGTGCTGTTGAGGCATCGTCAGATCAACCGAAAACGGTGCACCAACCTTCTTCTTGCATGCTCAACACCGTGGATTCCGATTGTTTGGGACCCATCGGGGTATCTTGCGGACACGTTTCTTCCACGTCGCCACCGTCATGGGACGAATGCCATACTGCTTTACCAGCGTCCTTATGCCCGGTTGACTACTTTGGAATGCTCGAGGCATTGCCTCTGCCGAGGCGACACTGCCGTGTAGTACCTGTCCCATAGATGCTGCTTTTGCTCATGGGAACCAGTACCACTATACTCTGGGGCTAAAACCCTAGCGACAACGACGACGGTATCACCCATGCGATCGCAATCTTATGATTGGCAGTTGACGCGTATATACTCGCTCGGCAGGTCAACTCATGTGGTGGCTTAGAGTTTGAATCTGACCAGAAGATTTCAGGAGACCACATAGTGAGCAATGAAACAGTTCTGCTCTACGTGGGGACATATACTCATCCTGCGCCGCACGTGAAGACGACTTACGCGCAGGGGATTTACATCTTCAGCCTTAACCTCGACACGGGCGAACTGTCGCCAGCAGGAGACACGCTGAATCTCGACAGCCCATCGTTCCTGACGATCACACATAGCAAGCGGCATCTGTACGCTACGAGCGAAGTGTGGCAATGGTCGGAGGGCACGATCAGCGCTTTCGCAATTGACCCAAAGACGGGAGCGTTGACTTACATCAACAAGCAACCGACACTGGGCAGCAGCAGTGCGTATGTGTCAGTGGACCAGGCGGATCAGTTCGCGTTCGTCGCAAATTACGGGGATGGTCAGTCAGCGGCGGTGTTCCCACTGCGCGCCGATGGTGGTGTGATCCGGGCGAGCGACAGCGTCATCCACGAAGGAAGAGGTGTACATGCGGCACGTCAGGATAAATCACACGCGCACAGCATCCAGCCCGACCCAACCAATACATGGGTCTACGTCACTGATCTCGGCATCGACGAGATCGTGTGTTACAAGCTCGACCATCAGCACGGGCGATTGATCTCGCACAGCAGGCTGAAAATGACCGACGGGATGGGTCCGCGCCATATGGTCTTCGCACCAAACGGCAAATTTGCCTACGTGATAGGTGAGCTGAATTCGAGCATTACCGCGCTTTCATTTGATGCCGCGACAGGGGCACTGGCGGCGTTGCAGTCGGTACGCGCGCTGCCGGAAGATGTCTCGCATGAGACAAGTCATTGCTCTGACATTCAGATTCACCCGTCAGGTAAGTTCATTTATGGTGGAAATCGCGGACATGACAGCCTCGTGATCTACGCGGTAGACGATGTGACCGGGCGACTAACCTATGTCGGACATCAATCGACGCTGGGCCATACACCGCGCAACTTCGCCATCGACCCGAGCGGGATGTATATGCTCGTGGGCAACCAGGACAGCGATACGATTGTGACATTCCGCATCGACCAATATTCCGGGCACCTCACGCCGACCGGACACGTTGCGTCCGTTCCGACTCCGGTGTGCTTGAAGCTGATTACGCTCTAGAGAGCATATGAAGCTGAAACACCTCACAAGACAAAGAGAGATGGATCACTGTCAGAGATCAAACGCGGGCGATGCTTGACCACAGCCGACTAGCACCGACTGAGCAAATATGCTTACTTAGACCGTGTAATGGATTCTGCGGCCTGTCTTCCCATAGGCCCTACAGACATCCCCCCAAGCGTTCTTCTGGTGACTCGTAGTCGCGCCCACGGTTATCGTAAAGACAAAATTGGCGATTGCGTGTTCTTACTTGCGCCGAAGCCATCTGTCGTGGTTCTCAACTGGTCAAAGGTCGGACCCGCGATCAGCTCTTCTCGATGTGCAAGAATCAAAAACCCGCTGTGATGAGGCGGATTCGTCATATTGAACACACTTTGTACTCATGGGTGTGGAGGGGCTCGGACACACGCGTGTACCACATTGCGTTCATTCCCAAATACCTGCGCTTCAGGAGGTTGGGCAACAAGAAGTAGCTGGTGTTCGAACGACCGGACAGACGCTCCCCTGCCCGACTACGTCCCCTTGCGAACCATAGCCGCTTTCTGGAGTTCCCCGTTTTTCCGCATCTAGGATTACCATATCTTCTTTCATGATTGGCGCAATCTGCTCCTATCTCTTGTTCAACCAATAGATTTTTGCCTGGAATGCACAAATGCTCCATACGGGCTACTGGCCAGACCATTACCCTCACTACAAGACGCTGTCTGAAGCCTGATCGAGCGACCTCACGCGGAATTCTCGCGCCCTGGCAAGCCATTTACAGGCAAATCGTAACCCAAGACAGAGCGCAATAACGAGGTTAAACGCCTCTGCTCTCAAGCGTGTAAAGCGACTGACAATGCGAGGTATTTCAGCGTGCCTGTGCAGCGCGTGTATCAGGTTTTGAAAGGAAATTCGCACGCGATTGTGCAGGAAAAGGTACGTGACTGACGGGGTCCGAACAGGCAAATCGATTAGGTTTCGCAAGAAACAGTGCGGATGTGGCCTCAAGAGATGAAACCGGTTTCCAGTAGGCGGAAAAATCAGTTTACTTTTCGACAAACTATGATGTATCTTTCCAGTGAAAAGATAAGGTCATTTGCTTGCGATAGCTGTATTTTTATGAACACCATTATTCGCCGTTCTTTTGCGCTGCTTGAAACGATGGCAACCGCCGATACAAGCCTCGGCATCACCGAGCTGGCAGCGCGAAACGACCTACCCCTGAGCACCAGTCATCGTCTGCTGAAGACACTGCAGGAGCTTGGGTACGTCGAACAGGACCCGGACACGCACAAATACACCCTCGGCGTTCGCTTTCTGAATCTGCGCGGCGCGGTCATTCGCCAGATCAATTTAGCCGCCATCGCCATGCCGATCATGAAAGCGCTCATGCAGCGCGTCAACGAGACGGTTCACCTCGCCGTCATGAGCGAGGGCGAAATCGTCTACATCGAGCGTGTCGAGGGCTTGCAGACGCAGGGCATGTATACACGGATCGGCAAGCGGGCGCCCGCGCACTCAACCGCCCTGGGCAAAGTCATGCTGGCATATATGCCGGAGGAAGTCCGCCAGGAAGTCGTCACTAAGCGCGGACTACCCCGCTTTTCAGCCACTACCATCACGACCGCAGAAGAGCTTGACCGAGAAGTCGAGCGTATTCGCGCACGCGGCTATGCCACCGACAACGGCGAAACCGGCGAAAAAGTCCGCTGCCTGGCTGCACCTTTACGTGATTTCACCGGGCAGACGGTCGCCGCAATCAGCATCTCGGCGCCGGAAGAACGGATGCCGATCAAGCGCGACGGTGAACTCAGCGAAGCCGTGTGCAAGGCCGCGCGCATGATCTCACAGAAGTTAGGGTACATCGACGACTAGCATCGTCCAATGTCCTTCTTCCTGCTTGCAGTTCGAACAAGACGAAGGAGGTGAAACGGAGTATTCGCAAATGAGAGATTGCATCCAGTTTTGCTAAACACCTTGAAGGAGATACAGAAAAGATGGCAAAGAAGCTTCTCATGTTCTTGATCCTGGTGGCGATTTTCACCGTCTCAGTCGTGCCGGCAGGCGCGCAAGGCGGCGGTGGCGGAACTTTGATCGGTGCCTTCGATGTTGGCCCCGGTGGCGCGCCTAAGGTCATTCCGTTCATGGATACGGCTGGCCGCACCTGGCTCTCGAAAATCTGGTCGACGCTCACCACGCTGACTCCGGATGCCAGCGGCTTCGCCCCTTCCCTCGCCACGAGCTGGTCAGCGAACGAGGACAATACCGTCTGGACGTTCAACCTGCGCGAAGGCGTGCTCTGGCATGATGGCGAACCCTTAACGGCGAATGACGTGGTTTTCTCACTCAATTTGGCGCTCAATCCAGATGCGGCAACACAGTTCCCATCCTTCTCTTCGCTGTCAGCAGAAAAGGTTGCCAGTGTCACAGCCATCGATGATCTGACCGTCGAAATAGCTTTGACCGAGCCGAATCCGCGCCTGCCCTTCTTCACGATCTTTCTCTGGGTGCTTCCAGAACACGCACTCGCGGACATGAACCCGGCAGACTATCAGAACACCGACTGGTTCTTCACCAATCCGATTGGCACCGGCCCGTTCATGCACGACGAGTATGTAGCCGATCAATTCTGGGCACTCGTGCCAAATCCCAATTACTGGGATGGCGCGCCCAAGCTCGACCGCCTGATCAACCGCTACTTCGAAGATGAGACGTCGGCCATTCTGGCGCTGGAGAGCGGTGAGATTCAATTCACCTACGCCAGCGGGGATGTAGCGCTGCGCCTTGGTGAAGACGAAAACTTCCAGTTGTACGACGGGCCATCGGGCGTGACCAACTACTTTATCTATAACTACCGCGACCCCATCTTCCAGGATGTGCGCGTGCGCCAGGCATTCCTCTACGCCGTTGACCGCCAGGCGATAGCGGAAACCGTCCTTCAGGGTACCGCAACGGTGGTGCCATGCCTCGGCAGTTTCCCCAGCATGTGGCCAGACGCATCCGAACTGAACGACTATGCTTACAATCCCGAAATGGCGCGTCAATTGCTCGATGAAGCGGGCTGGGACTACTCGCGCAATATCGAGCTAGCCACCTACTATACCAGCCAGTTCCATAATGACGCGATGGCCGCGCAGCAGGCATATCTGGCTGACGTAGGTGTACAGATCACGCCGCTGCCGCAGGATGTTCCCACCTACAACTCGTACTTCTACACGGGCGACGGTTGGAACATCTCCTATCGTGGTGTTGGCGTTACCGTAGGCAACTACCCCTTCAACTTCTACGAAGTTGGCGGCTTCGAGACGGTCGATGGTGCGCCGCTCATGGGCATGGATTTCCCCGAGCTTGACGACCTGATCGCAAAGGCACGTGTCGAAAGTGATCCCGATGCGTACGTCGCGCTGCTGCAGGACATCTGCAAGTTCCAGAACGAAAATGCCATTGAAGGCTATATGTGGACGGCAGTACGCTTTGGTGTGGCTTCCAAGAGCCTCCAGGACTTCTACTGGTTCCCGGCTGCAGGCGGTGGTCCCTATGAAGATCATCCTGAACTCTGGAGCGTTAGTGGTTAGTATCTAGTGATCCTGGGGCAAGGGTTCTCCTTGCCCCAGACCGGCGCTTTGTCGATCAGAGCTAGGAACGCACTTCAGGAGCAGCATCCATGGCCAAGTACCTGTTGCGCCGCTTGTTACTGACCATTCCAGTCTTGATCGCCATTACGATCATCGTGTTTGGCTTGATGGAATTGGCTCCAGGTGACGTTGCAGATTTCTTCATTAGCCCGGAAATCCAGATGTCACCCGAAGCACTCGATCAACTGCGCGCGCGTTTCGGCCTGGATCAGCCCCTCCCGGTTCGCTATCTGAATTGGGTCGGCAACGTCCTGCAGGGTGACCTGGGTTACCGCTTCACTGATGGCGAAGCGGTCACCGTGGTCTTGGGCCGCCGCCTGGCTGCCAGCCTGCCGCTGATCGGTCTGGCGATTGTCATTGGCATCGCTGTGGGTGTGCCGCTCGGCGTCTTCACCGGCTTGCGTCAATATTCATTCTGGGATTTTTCGCTGACGGGACTGTCATTTCTTGGCATTTCGATGCCCGCCTTCGTGACCGGCATCGTCGCCTTATTCATCTTCTCGATCCAACTGCGCTGGTTCCCGACCGGGGGCATGCGCCCGGTCGACCGCGCGGCGACATTCGGCGACTCGCTCTATTATCTGATCTTGCCTGCAACCGTGCTGAGCCTGAACTACGTGGCAACCTATATGCGTTACACGCGCTTCAGTATGCTCGAAGTCATTCATTCCGATTACGTGCGCACGGCCCGCGCCAAAGGTCTCAGCGCACGCGCGGTCACCTGGGCGCACACGGTGCCGAATGCCCTGCTGCCGGTCGTGACCGTCATCGGGCTGAGCCTGCCTAATCTCGTGGTCGGTGCGGTCTTCACCGAGACGATCTTCAGTTGGCCTGGCATGGGGACGCTTTATCTGGAAGCGGTCAACGGGCGTGATGTGCCCCTGCTGATGGGGATGAACCTCGTCATTGCCATTGTCGTGTTGGTGGGCAACATCATAACCGACCTGGCCTACGCTGTGGTAGATCCACGGATTCGCTATGACTAGCATTGCGCAGCCCGCCATCGTCCAAATCGAAGCTCCCAGGCGAGATTCGGTCAATGCTCGCATCTTGCGCCGCTTCCTGCGCCATCGCCCGGCCGTCGTCGCCGTCATCATTCTGTTGGCGCTCTCCCTGGCCGCCATTTTTGCCCCGGCCATCGAACGCTACGAGTACGATCAGGTCGATCTGCGCAACCGTTCCGCCGCGCCCAGCGCGGAGCACTGGTTCGGGACTGACCGCGTGGGGCGTGATGTGTGGAGTCGCGCAGTCCACGGCGCGCGCGTATCCCTGGTCGTCGGCCTGGGTGCAACGGCGATTGCGACCATTATCGGCACTGTCATTGGCGCGTTTTCCGGCTATTTTGGCGGCTGGGTCGATATGGTCTTGATGCGGCTGACGGATGTCGTCATGACGTTTCCGAGCATCGTCATCATGCTTACGCTGGCGGCACTACTGCCGCGTAATGTCTGGAGTATCTTGCTGATCATCGGCGGTCTCAGTTGGCCGCCAGTTGCACGCTTGATCCGCGGCCAGTTCCTGTCGTACAAGCAGCAGGAGTTTGTGCTCGCCGCGCGCACGCTGGGCATTCCAGCTCGGCGCATCATGTTTGCACATATCCTGCCGAATACCTTCGCGCCCCTGGTAGCGCTGATCACCTTCAGCGTGGGTTCCGCCATCTTGACCGAGGCCGGGTTGAGTTTCCTGGGCCTTGGCGTTCCACCGCCAGCACCGAGCTGGGGCAATATGCTGGAAGCCGCGCGTAACCTGGATATCTTGCGCAATCTGCCGTGGATGTGGATTCCACCGGCCTTCATGACCGTGCTGACCGTTATGTGTGTGAATTTCATCGGCGACGGGTTACGAGACGCGGTAGATCCGCACCTTGTCCTCTAGCACAACGAAAGACAATGACGATGCGAGGAAAAGAACTACGACAGGCATTAACCAGTGGCAAGCGCGTTTATGGCATTGCGCTGGAAGGGTTCGGTCATCCACGCTGGCCCCGCTTCTTTGCCAATCGCGGGCTGGATTTCATCTGGGTGGAGAGTGAGCACGCCCCCAATGATCGCGAGACGATTTCCTGGGCAACGCAGCTTTACGCCGCCTACAACATCTGCCCGCTGCTGCGCATCCCGGAACCCTCGGCCACGTTGGCAGCGATGGGCGTGGATGCCGGTGCCCAGGGCATCATCGCCCCCTACGTCGAAACGGTCGAACAGGTACGCCAACTGAAAGGGGCTGTCAAATATCGTCCGCTCAAGGGCGAAGCGCTGCAAACGGCGCTGACGACCGGCAAATTCCCTAGCCCCGAAACCGAAGCCTACCTGCCCATGTACAACGAGGATGCCGTCCTCGTCATCATGATCGAGAGTCCGGCGGGCGTGCGCAATCTGCCGGAACTGCTCGCGGTCGGGGGTGTCGACGCGGTGCTCATGGGGCCGCATGATCTCTCGATCTCGCATGGCATCCCGGAACAATATGATCACCCCATCTTTGTCGAAGCCGTGCAGAAGGTGATCAGCATTTGCCAGGAACACTCCGTGGGCGTCGGAATACACTACATTGAAGGATCGGTAGAGCGCGCCGTCGCCTGGGCGAATTGGGGCTTCAACCTGATCAGCCATCGCGGTGACACACTGTTCATTGCGGAAGGC
Source organism: Anaerolineae bacterium (assembly GCA_023382675.1). Taxonomy (GTDB): domain Bacteria; phylum Chloroflexota; class Anaerolineae; order Aggregatilineales; family Phototrophicaceae; genus Flexifilum. The sequence continues at coordinate 13,155 of JAHDWN010000036.1, read as the reverse complement.
GCGCAGCGCGAAATCGGCCAGTTGCGCGATCAACTTGGCGACGAATCTGCGGCCGCCACCTCAAATTCAATCCTGGAGTCCGGGCACTCTATCTGATCACGGGGAGGATCGTACAATGAGGAAGCCATTCAGCGGTGTCTGGCCCGCGCTGGTCACACCGAATCTGCCTGAGGGAGGTGTCAACGAGTCGGTTTTGCGCCAATTGACCGAATATCTGATCGGGAAAGGCGCAGACGGTTTCTATGTCGGTGGCACGACGGGTGAGGGCATCTTCATGCCGGCTGCCGATCGCAAACAGCTAGTGGAAACGGTTCTGTCACAGGTGAACGGCCGCGTGCCGATCCTCGTCCACGTCGGCGCGGTCGCTGTCGGCGATGCCATCGACCTGGCTCGCCATGCGCGCGATCATGGCGCGGCTGGCATCAGCAGCATCATTCCGCCCCTCTACGACAGCATCGACATCATCACACGCTATTTCGAGACGCTGGCAAACGCCGTCCCGGATATCTCGCTCTACTCGTACCTGCTCAACCCGAGCCTCGATGCAGTCGCGCTGATGCAGCGTCTGGCCCAGATTCCATCCGTGGCCGGGACGAAATACACCGGCTCGGACATGTTCGAATTGCAGCAAATCATCGAACTGAGCGCCGACGACTGGACGATCTTCTCCGGCATGGACGAACAGTGCGTCTATGCGGCGATGATGGGCGCGACCGGCTGCATCGGCTCGACGCTCAATATCATGCCGGGTGTCTACGCGGCCATCCGCGCCAACGTCGAGCAGGGGAACTACGCCAAAGCCCAGGAACTCCAGGTCAGCGCGAACCATGTCACGGCAGCCATGGCCAGGATTGGCTTCCAGGGCGCACTCTATGAAGTCCTGGGGATGTTGGGTTTCGACTGTGCCGCGCCACGGCTGCCGCGCATCCCGCTGACCGATGCACAGCGAGGCCAGCTGCGCGAAATGCTGGACGCAACCGATTTCCGCGCTCTGGTTGAGATGTAAAACGCGTCTGTCGATTCAGGAATGAGCTGCCCGTCGCCGGACAAGCTGAGCTGCGACGGCGGGCAACCCTTCGATTTCAGCACGAATGGAAACCCCGTCCGCGTTGTCTGCTGGCAATGTCAGTTGCTGGCTGGTCGCCCCCAGCGTCACCACATCGCCGGGGAACAGCGTGATGTACTGCGAGATGAAGGCGATGACCTGCGCAGCATTCAGGCGATACTCGGCTGTGCTCCCGCGTACTGTGTCAGCACCGGACAGCGTGAGCGAGCATGGATGCGCCAATGGATCGTCCAGCGGAGATAGCTCACCGATGATGTTGAAACCATCCGCCCAACGCGCATAGACGGCCGGCAGATTCCGCTCTTGCGGCGTCGCCGGTTCGATGATAGCGTCCGCAAACGAGCTGTCGTGCAGCCCGATCATCGCCGCATAACCCGCGACGTAGTCTGCGGCTTCGTCGGCAGTCACCCCACGTGCCAGCCGCCCGACGACACAGGCCAACTCACAACTGACGCTCAGGTTCGCCGCCCTGGCCGGGATTGCGACCGTGCTGCCGCTTGCCGCCAGTGCGCGCGCCGGCGCATTCAGAAAGCGCGGATACGGGCGCGCTTGCAGACCATCGGCTTCGTCGGACTGCGTATTCTTGAACACCATCCAGAAATGACGAGCAAATTCCGGCTGCCATGCTGAAGAATCAGGGAGCGCCAGCTGGTCGGCGTCGATCAGTTCGCGCACGACCGGCGCTGGATGGACGCGACGCTCCACACGAGAACTGCGCCATTCATCCTCGGCGGCCATGATGACGAGCGGATTGCGCAAGACCCCCACACGCTCGATCTCGCTCTCGATCACGTCGACCGCGCCGGGTGCCCAGGTGTCAAGCGTGGGCGAGCCGTCGTAGCCCATCGTCCCCATGTGGATGACGTCACCAGGATACAGCGTCATGACCGAGGACAACCAACTGACCGTCCGCTCAATGCCGAGGTGCATCGCCCCGGTGTGCGAGCGATCACGCAGGAAGCCGTTCTGCCGCGTGTAGATGAGCAGGTCGTAGGGATTGCCGATCTCATCCAGCGTGACCAGGAACGGCCCCATTGGCGTGCGTGCGTCGGATTTTTTGTCACCCCACGAACTCATCGCGTCTTCGAACCAATCGTAGGGTTCAGGCTGATCGAACATGATGCGGCGGAAGTAGTCGAACGTGACATCAGACACAACGGTCAGCCCGGCGACGTGGCGCATCGCCTCGCCGACCGGGATATCACGCCCGCCGCGCCCGATGATCACCCCCAGCTCAGGGTTCCAGCCACCAACAATTAGTTCCGCTTGCGGCAGGATGACCGGATCACCCTGCCCCAGCACCGCCCCTTGCGGGCGCTGATGCCCCTGCGGAAACAGATTCAGATGATAGCGTTCCGGAACATGTCGCCAGACTGTCGGGCTATTCTGCACCAGGCCGAAGAACAACCGGGGCCGGGGCACGGGCGCGCGCAGCCGCACCTGGCTCATCGGCGCACCCGCGGCCAGCAAGATATAAGCGTCGCTTTGCTCGATGAAGCGCAGCAGGAAGTCATGCATCCGGCGCAGCGCGTTCATGCCCACGTCACCCAGCGCCAACAGCTCCACCATGCCATCCGGCGCTGCCCCAGGAAAGAAGCGTGGCTTCGTCACATGGTACGGCGATGTCCCCCGCGAGGCATAGAGTTCCAACCGTTCCTGGACCAACGCCGGGGCAAGGATCCAATCTTCGCCCGCCTGGGGATGCGGCAGTACCAGTCCTAGGTGTTCATTTCCCTGCCAGACAAACGTCCCCAGCCGCATATCAGCCTGTCCCTTCCAGTTGGCGCAGCATGTCCTGCCCATCGGTCAGCCAATCAAGCGCAAAGCTCACGTACCAGATGCCGCCCTGATTGCCCCGCTCGTAGAGCAGCCCGATCTGCATATCTGCCTGCATGACCAGATCCGAATACGCCGCAGGGCCTGGATCGACGACCTTCGAAAACACCCAGCTTTGCCCGTCGTCTTCGCTCAAGCGCACGGTCATCCGTTTGCGCGCGCGCGGATGGCTGGGGTTGGCGAACACGATGCGGCTCCTGCCGCCATACTGCGTCTCATGGCTCCAGGTGTAGCGCAGGATACTGGCTTGCACCGCAGAATCGATCAGCTCGGCGTCGTAGCGAGTGTCACCAAACGTAAGCGCGCCGGTGTCGTCAAACGCTGCGAGCGTCACAGCGCGCCTACCCGTGGGCTGCTCGTCGTGATAGCTCCGGCTGTTGATCATGATCCCGCCATCTTCGAGTTCGACCGCTGTGGCTTCATTCAGGCCAAGCTGCGGCACGACGCCGCCAATCTGCCACGTCTCGCCGAGATCGTCGCTCCAGAAGGCGTAATTCTGCGAGTTGAAGACACTGTGCTCGCCGCGCGTCATCGTGCCCGCATGGACCAGCCGCCCTCGCTGCGCGCCAGTCTGGAGCTGAATGGCATGACCGAGTGTCGAGCGCTGAATCCGCCAGTCCGCCTCAGCGTTCATGGCCGCCGGTCGATGCACCTGGGAGGTGATGTCCCGCGGCGGCGACCATGTTCGCCCATGATCATCGCTGACGACGCACCAGGCCCGGCTCGCGCCGATACCGCGCGCCAGATCCCACTCCGAATGCTCAGCCGCCGTCATCACCAAGACGATGCGCCCCGTGCCGTGGACAGTATCGACCACCGGCGAGCAGTTCTGCACGGTGTACTCTTCGCCAGCGAACACATCCTGCGCGACGATCTGGGCGGATGTCCACGTCCGGCCATTGTCGCTGCTGCGCTTGCAGACAATCCGGATTGGCTGGCCGGAGTCACTGCACGAGTGCAAGCGTCCCTCGGCAAAAGCGACCAGCTCGCCATTGGCGGCACGCACAATACTCGGAATGCGGTAGCAGGCGTGCCCTTCCGTCCCGTTGACGAAAACGGGCAGTGGACGCAGTGGATTTTCCGGCCCGGATAGCGTCAATGTGCGCTCGACCGACGCCTCGACGTGCTGATCGCTCAGGGCAGTCAGCCGGATTGGGTAAGCACCCGCATAGCGATACTCGTGCTCGACAACCGCGCCGTAATCCGTATAGCCATCGCCCAAGTCCCACCAGTAGGCACGGATCCGGCCGTCTTGAGCAAAAGTCTCACGACCGTCGAACCGCACCGTGCATGGCGCGCTATCCCCGGCAGGCGTCAGACGGATTTCAGCGTCGGGCGGGCGCGCATCGGCGGGTCGAAAAGCGCTGACCTCCACGCGGCTGAGTGCGCGCGTGTAGATAAGAAAGTCATCGAGCGCGCCGCTGCGCTGGCGGCCAAATGTGTGATCGAAATGGCCCCCGGCGGGGTCGGTGTAGCCGCCAATGTTGAGGTCAGCGGACGTGAGGAGTGGCCCACACGAGAGGGCTGCCGATGCGGTCGTTACCTGCTCGAGAGCATCTGTCGTTTGCACAACGCATTCCAGCCGACCGTGCGCCCGGTCGATGGTGCAGGTCACCTGTCGCCATTCGGATATAGGTGGACAGGGTAGCGCGACCGCTGCCTCGCAACCGTCTTCATCACAAACACGGAAGTGAAGCTGCTGATCAGCCAGCCAGATTTCCCAACCGGATTCCTCTTCGTCGCGGCAGCCCGCGTTGGCGATCACCTGCGTCCGGCCCGTATCGACCGTTTGAAACCAGAAGGCAATCGTGTACGAGCCACCAGCAGGCGCGGGCACGGACGCAGCAAATGAGAACTCGTCGATGACATGCAGTTGATCGACAGTCCAGTGAGCGACGGAGTATGCGGGTGCGTCCGACTCGCTCATACTGCCGCCTCCGATAGAGCGATCTCGCGCCCGGTCGTGGACGATTGCTGCGCGGCCAGGATGACCGCGATAATGTGGCGAGCGTAATCGCCGGGGACGGCGGACGGCGCACCGCTCTCGACGGCATTCGAAAAGGCGCGCCATTCGCGCACCAGCGCAGTGTGCATCCAGTTATCGTCGGCCGTGTCCGGCACGACCTGCCAGCGCTCGTTGCGCCCGATGCTCACGCCGCTCACGTAGTCGATATTTATCATGCCCTTAGTACACGTGAGTTCCGTCAGATGCTTCGGCGCGCCCTGAGCGTAACCAGTGCTGACAATCGTGCCCACCGCGCCGCTGCCATAACGCAAGAAGAGCATCCCGGCATCGTCGGCCTGCTGATCGTGGAAGCGGGTCATCAAGCGCGCGCTGACGCTCGTCACCGGACAATCCATCAGCCACGTCAGCCGATCAAGGCAGTGGATGCCCGCCGTCATCAGCATCCCGCCGCCGGTGTCCGTTTGTAGATGCCACCAGCGCCGATTCGGCTCATACCAGAACTTCGACATGGTGCTGACGCCCATGACGACCTCGCCCAACTCCCCCGACTCCAGAATCTGTTTGGCGCGTTCGTAGGCCTGCACGAAATGATTGACGTGCCCGACCATCAGCGTGACGCCCTGTTCGGCGCAGGCATTGATGATCTGGTCGCACTCCACCAGCGTCGGCGCCATCGGTTTTTCCAGCAGGATGTGCTTCCCGGCGCGTGCGGCGGCGAGCACGATCTCCGTGTGCAGATGATGCGGCGTGGCGATGACCACGGCGTTGACTTGCTCATCGGCAAGCAGATCGCGATAATCGGTGTAGGCTGCCCCGCCATACGTCGAAACAAAACTGCTGAGTGCATCGGCATTCGTGCGCGATGCAGCGACCAGTTTCACAGCCGAGAGTTCGCGCATAGCCTGGGCGTGCGACTCACCATATGATCCCGCGCCGATGATGCCAACCTGGATCATGTGACTGTTCCCCCCATACTATCTTCGCGCATCGGATCCAGCCGACGCATACACAACCACAGTGCTCTGGGCAATCCGCACGATTCCTCATCCTCACCCTGCAAATATGACCTCAACTTTAGCCGGTTTGCATGTGGGTCACAACACGGCTTTTCATCGCGTGGAAGCCGTTCTATCTCATCGCTTCCCGACCGGACGTAACATTGGCGTAGCCCAAGGCTGGATGCTCAGAGATGTGACATACTCCCCCACCTAAAATCGGAGGCTTCTATCGTCCACACGAGAGCGCAGACGAACCCGCGTCTTACGCCGGCTCAGATAGTCCGTTGATGCCCCTGCGTGTTTGATATTGATGGCGGCGTTGTGATAGCTTCGCTGACCGTAGGTATCGCGGTCAAGCGTCAAACCGCAGTCACACGTCAGGATGCGATCGCGCAAGGCGAGGTCATACTGTTGTCCGCAGTTGGAGCACAGCTGTGTGGTCGGCGCTAAGCGGTCCATCTCTGGTGGTTTCCCGCATTCCGCGATATGACAGTTTGACACTGTCAATAGTGGGCACGTACTAGGCATAGTCTCCATCGCGATTCGGTTATCGCGATCGCCGATTTTATCAGCAATGCCGTGTGGGGGTGTTCCTTATTCAACGTCAGTACTATGACCACAAGGAGTCTTTGAAACGACAAACGATACCACAGGTTGCCCAGTCAATAGCGAAGCCTCTCATACTGTTCATCACGTATTTCGAGAACGACAGCACTACAGGACATACGAACCGGTCCATGGACATTGTTACTTGGGGCGTTCTTCACTTGGAGAGACGCTATCCGATCAGGCACGTGCGTATGCGGGTTCCCCGCAGCGGAAATTTCAGCTTGTGAATGGTATGTCAGATCCTCGATGATGAGTCCGACTCAAGTGACGCCGGGGTGATCACGCCTGATAGTTGATCCCGGTTGTACTTCTTGCTGCTACAGCGTATGAATCAAGGTTCAGGATGCACCTGATCGATGTTACTGGCGTCGACGAGAATATGCTGGATGTACACTGCCGGAGGAATCGGTTGACCACGCAGAATCTTACGCGCCAGATCGACCAAGCCAGTGCCATACGCCGCCGGAGGATACAGAATTGCAGCGACTACGATTGAATCAGGTTCTCGCAGCGCATCGCGAATCATGCGTGTGCCCGCGCCCTGACTGACACAGGCGACGTGCCGCCCCCGCCCCAGGCTGCGCGCCGCAGCGATCACACCTTCGACGCTAGCATCATTGAATGCAATGACTGCCACGCGTTCTGCAAGTGGCAGGCGGCTGAGAATATCGGTCACATGCGACTGGATGCTGCTTGGCAATCCGTCTTCGTCCATCAGACGTATGTGCTTTTCCTGAGGAATTTTGCCGATAACCGACTCCAGACCTTCAAGCTGGCTCAAATTGCGTGTCGCCGGTACGGGACCTGACGCGAGACGTTCAAGCATAAGCAGATAGTCGATCTGCCCGCGCCAATGCTTGTTGATCCATCTGCCGAGTGCGATCCCGCCGTCCAGCCCCGAACGATAGTTGTCAACTCCAAACAGGGTTGCGCCGAGCATCGGGATATCGATGGCGATGACGGGAATGTCGAACCGGGAGAACTTGTTCACCAGCAGCGCGCCGATGTGCTCGTCGAACTGGAACTCAATCGCCAGATCGATACCGGCGGCGATCAAGTCATCTGCGACTTCCAGCGCGATCTGGCTGTCATACTGGTTGTCCACTACCACCAGGTCGATATCGCCCGCTTTGCGCGCCGCTGCCTCCAGGCCTTGCCGCACGGCGACCGCAAATGGGCGCTGTTCACCGAGATTGGCAAAGCCGAGCTTGTAGTGGGTGGTATCCAGGTCAATAGGGGTATACGACGTCGTTGTCTTATCACCACAGACCGTCAGAATCGTGTCCTGGCGAAAATCCTCGACGAAACACATATCGATCTCGGTGTCTGTCAGGATTTGCGCGACTTGATTGATCTGTGCGAATGCGCTGAATTGAACGCTGCCAAATTTGCTCGATTCAACCAGTGCCACCGTTCGCTCGGCCGAGCGAACAACCCGGTTCTTCAACTGCGCCGTCTCCATATTGGCGTCAGTGAACCCGGTCTTGCGCGATAATCCGCTGCACGAGAGAAACGCCGTCCGAATGTAGAAGCCATCGAGAGCGCGTTCGCTCAGTTGTCCCGCCACCGAGACCGAATGGGGACGCACGACTCCGCCAACCAGCACGACCGTCCAGCCCGGATCCTGGGCGGCAGCAAGCGCGGTCTCGATGCCGTTGGTCACGATGGTCAAATTGCGGCGCTCTGTCAGAAACGAGAGCATGTGAAATGCCGTCGTGCTGTCGTCGAGAAAGATCGCGTCGCCATCTTTCACCATGTCTGCTGCCCAACGCGCGATCAGCCGTTTATTCGACGAGTTGGCGCGGGCGCGGGTGGCAAACTCCGGGCTTGTGATCAGATGACGATTAATGAGCGAAGCGCCACCGTGTGTACGTTTGACCTGTTTGATCTCACTCAGGTAGTTGAGATCGTTACGGATTGTCCCTTCCGAAACGCCAAGCAGCTCCGCCAGGGCACTGATCTTTAATTCCTCATGCTCACGGAGCGCAGAGATAATTTCCTGACGTCGGTCGTATGTCTTCATAGGCTTGCATCGTATCTAGCCATCATTGCACAGCACATAGGCTTCCACGCGATCCAACCATTCGCTTGCCAGCGCGTCGAAAAGAGTCTTTTGTTCACGAGTAAGCATGTGTCCCGCGCAGTCGAGGACGGCAAACGTCCCGCGCGGATAATTATCGAGGATACTCCATGCTTCTCGATAGCCGCAAACCGAATCCTGACGCCCTGCCACAATCAGCGCCGGCGCGGACACAGGTTCGTCGAGCGCATCCACGTCGAAGGCGAATCCCGGTACAGAATCCAGTCGCTGGACGAAATCTTGATCGGCGGCAGCCAGCGCCGGAATTAACACATCACGCACCTCGTCAAGCAGCGCCCGGCTCTGCATGACCACCGCATCGCGCAGCCATTGCTCATCGGGTCGCAATGCCGCCAGAAAAGCAGCATCCTCTTTCAGGATCTGAGGCTCTGGAAAACTCTGCCTGGCGGCATCGCGTTCGATGCTGGGGACAATCAAGAGCACGCCATTCAGCCGCCGCGAACGCCGGTGAACGACGCCGCGCGCCAAGTATGCCCCGTAGGAGACGCCCGCAAGCACAAACCGTTCCCCCGGCATCACGGCATCAATGAATTCCGTAATGACATCCAACACCTGATCGTGCGCTGCCATCCCCTCTGGCGCGCGTGTCCCGCCTGTGCCCGGCAGATCAGGATAGATGCGCCGCCAGCCAGAACGTTTCTCGAAAAGCGGCTCCAGCGTGTGCATCACCGACCGGTGATCGGCCCCGCGACCATGCAGCACAATCAAAGGCCGGCCGGTGCCGACCGCCTCATAAGCGAGCGTGAGATCGCGCAGTTTGCATTCCATGCTGTTTAGTGAAGGGACTCCATCCTCACCGTCGAATGTACTGTGGACGCCGATATAACGGATCGGTCACGTTGATACATTCGATACCCCAACAGCGGGCGAAGTTTTCGATCTGGTGTGCAATATGGCCGATTCCGAGCGCGAAATGATGCGTGGGCCCTTCCAGACTCCAGTTCTCGATGAAGGTCGCGACGTTGGGCGGGAAACGGCCACGTGTATTGGTGTTGCCGGTCGGCGGAATCGGCCCCGGCAGCGACTCGCCCTCAGCGACGACGAAGCGAAAACGCCCATCGTAGGTCTGGCTTAGACCCACAAGGGTGATCGGGCCGACCTTGAGCTGAAATTCGACGCCGACGCCGTAGCCTCGCTTGCCGTGATAGACGCTCAATCCACGCAGCACAGGACGACCTTCTGCCACGCCAATGTGGTGAGGGCCATCATGCCCGACCAGAATAATGTCGTTGTCGAAATCGCACGGATGTATCTCGGCAAAGCTGCCACCCGCCTCCAGCCGATCTACGATCAGCATGGCCAGGCAGTTCTTGATGTCCAGCTCACCCGCCACCGGAAACCCGCGCCCCGTCAGCAATGAACTGCCGACGATGAAGGTCGACCCCAGGCGCTCGTAGGCGTTGCCATTGAGTCCGCGATAGTAATAAGATAACGCCGTAAGATTGAAATCCTCAAACAGCCGATCCAGCCCACACGCCACCTGCGCCGCCCACCGTACGTCTTCCGGCTTCGCAGGGCCTGCAATCGGATCAGCGCCCGGTTCTGGGAAGTCAAACAGGGCGTGGATTTCTTCCAGCTTGCGCGCAATCTCGTGCTCCGATACCGCATCGACACGCACCGCCAGATCGTCAAGTTCCATGTGCTCGCAGTGCAGCCCGAAATGTGCATCGAACATGGTGGGGTCAGAGTTCATGTCGAGCATGCCCTCATAGACGTGTCCCATCACGCCTATGCGCGCATTGCGCACGACCGCGTGGGCACGGGCGACCTTGCACCAATCGGCAATCCGGCCCCACGCCACCGGGTCGTCGCGCAGCGTTCCCACGACCATGCCCGCTGGCTCAATATTGGCGCGGCGCAGCGCGTTGCAGACCTCCGGCAAGCTGGTCGCGTTGTCGTGCTCAAGCTGCATAAACGTCGTGCCGTTGGCGTAGTCCATCGCTTTGGACGGCTGAAGCGAGATCATCAGCAGCGGTACGCCCGCGCGCTGCACCACCGGCAGCACGGTGCTGCTCAAGGCATAGGTACTCATGTAGCACATGAGGAAGTCGATCCCCTCGCGACGGAACTTATCGCCGATCTGCGCTGCTAGCTGTGGCGTATCGACCAGTCCGCCCGACACGACTTCCATACCCAGACCGCGTATCTGCTCTTCGAAATACTCCTGGTGACCGATCAGCCGCTCCTTCAGGCCAGGAAACTGATCCCAATAGAACCAGCAGCCGCAGCCAAAAACCCCGATCTTAGCGCTGCCGAAATCGCGCTTGAACAAATCCTCGAAGGTGACTGCGCGTTCAGAGTCGGATGAATTACTCGACATAATGATTTATCTCTCCGTGGAGGCAAATAGAGTTGCATTTCATGAGACTTCGTTCGCGATCGGTTGTTCGGCGAATGCGTTTGCGGATGCCTGCGTCTCACCTTCATAGAGATAACAGGCGGTCGCGCGCGTGGCGCTGGTCTGGAATAGCGGCGGCGTAGCAGTTGTGCATCTGTCCATCAGCCGGGGGCAGCGATCCGCAAACAGGCAGCCGGTCAGTGCCACGTCACTTTGCCGCGTCCCGGTTGTGGTGTCCTCGCCCCAGCGACGGCTGGGATCGGGCAGTGGGATCGAACCGACCAGGAGCTGCGTATACGGATGCTGCGGCTGCTTGATCACCTGCTCGACATCGCCCGTTTCGACGACCGAGCCGCGATAGAGAATCTTGATGTCGCGGCATAGCTGGTAGGCGGTAGTGAGATCGTGCGTGATGTAAATGAGCGAAATGCCGAATTCCTCGTGCAGGCGCAGCAGCGATTCAAGCACCGTGGCACGCAGCGAGGCATCGACCATCGACACCGGTTCGTCGGCGATAATAATCTTGGGCCGCAGCAGGAGTGCGCGTGCGATCATGATGCGCTGACGCTGCCCCCCGCTAAGTTGGTGCGGATAACGACCGAGCGTTTCTTCTGGCCGAAGCCCCACCTTGCGCAGCGTCGCATCGATCAGATCGGCAGCCTCCGCAGACGTGCGCGCCAGCTTGAATTTGGCGATGGGCGTCGTCAGGACGTGATCGACACGATAGAACGGGTTGTAAACTTCGAATGGATCTTGATAGATCGCCTGCACGTCCTGACGGAAGGCACGCCACTGATCGCGCTTCATGCTGGAGACATCGACGCCCTTGTAACGCACTGAACCGCTGCTCGGCACAATCACGCCCAGCAACAGCCGCGCCAGCGTCGTCTTGCCGCTGCCACTCTCGCCCGCAATCGCGGTGATGATCGGCTGCTGCTCGTCGATTGCCAGTGAAAAGTCATTGAGCGCGACGGTCTCCGTCCGCTTGAAGAAGCCCCCGGTTAAAAACGTCTTGCGAACGTGCTGCGCTTCAAGAAGTGGGGTCATGGCTCAACACCTCGTCGTACAGAAGACAGGCAACCCAGCGATCCGGCGCGGTTTCACATAGCGCAGGCACTTCAACAGAGCAGCGCGCCATCGCTTCGGAGCAGCGCGGATGGAAAGGACAGCCTGATGGCGGATCGAGCAGCGAGGGCGCAACGCCCGGAATGCCTTTGAAAAGGCGCTTCTCTTCCAGATTGGGGATGCTGCTGATCAACTGCCGTGCATACGGGTGCATCGGCGATGAGAACACGTGCGCCACCGGCGAAAGCTCTACCAGTCGCCCGGCATACATGACGCCGATCCGGTCGACGAACTGTGCCATCAGGCCCATGTCATGACCCACCAGAATCACTGCCGCGTCCAGTTCACGCTGCACATCGCCAAGCGTTTCCACCACCTGCCTCTGAACGACGACATCCAGCGCGCTTGTTGGCTCGTCGGCGATGATCACCTGCGGCTTGAGCGCGATGGCCATGGCAATGCAAACGCGCTGCTTCATGCCTCCGGACAGCTCATGTGGATACATGCCAGCCACCTCCGGCCTCAGCCCGACGCGCGCCAGCAGCTTCGCAATCGTGGCTTCGACCTCGCTGCGCGCCAGCGCCCGCCCGTGCGCTTCAAAGATGTCACGGATCTGCTCGCGGATGCGCATAACCGGGTTGAGGGAGTTCATCGCCCCCTGGGGCACCATCGAGATGCGGTCGAAGCGAACCATGCGCATCTCGTCATCACTTAGCTTGAGCAGATCGATCTCATCGAGGATCACTTCGCCCCCGGCAATCCGGGCGGGCCCCTCCAACATGCGCATGATGGCTAATGCAGTGGTCGTTTTGCCGGAGCCGCTCTCGCCGACCAGCCCCAGGCGCTCCCCCTTCTGCAACTGGAAGCTGACGCCATTGACCGCCTTCACGATCCCGGCGGACGTCTGATAGTGGACGTGTAAATTCTCGACCTGCAATACGGGCGCACTCATGTCGTCCTCCGCAGTCGTGTGTTGACAAACTGATCAAGGCCTGCCGATGTCAGCAGCAGACCGACGAAAACTGTGACTATGACGATGATCGGCGGGAGCCACCACCACCAGAAGCCGCGTAGGATCGCGCCGTAAAACTGCGCCCAGTAGATCATCATGCCGAGCGTGTACTCGTTCTGCGGCCCCAGGCCGAGCGCCTCCAGGCCAATAGTCGCCAAGATCGA
>JAHDWN010000035.1:54947-63491 GCA_023382675.1 Anaerolineae bacterium | reverse complement strand
CGTTCCAGTCGCCGACCACGGGATAGCCCCACGACCCGCCGTAGGTGAAGTACACGTCCGGCGCGCCATAGCTGTTGCTGTTGCGCAGCAGCCACTCGCCCGTGCTCGGCACGAACAAGCCGATGGTATCGCTGCCGTTGCCGTCCCAGTCGCCGACGACGGGCAGCCCCCACCAGCCGCCGTAGCCGCTGACAATCGTGTCTGGCGCACCGCCGACGTTGCTATTGCGCAGGTACCAGTTGCCGTTCGATGAGTCGTAGACGCCGATGTTGTCGGTGCCATCGCCACTCCAGTCGCCGACGACCGGTATTGCCCAGGAACCGCCGTAGGTCGCCTGGTAGTCCGGCGCACCCGGCGAAGCGGACGTGCGCAGATACCAGTCGCCGGTCGCCCGCGCGTAGATGCCAATGCCGTCCAATGGCGTTGGCGTTAACGTCGTTGCCTGGACAGGCGCTGTGAAGTCACTCCAGAGTTCGTTTCGTTGGTATGCGTAGGTGGTTGAATACGTCCGTACCGCGAAGTAGTAGGTCGTGTCCGGCGCAAGGTTGAACACCGTGCAGCCGAAGATGCCTTTGCTGGGTGTCATACAGCCAGGCTGGTCGAACGGCCCGCCGCTATTGGTGCTGAAAAAGACCTCGAAGTGACCGTTGATATAATATAGGATCGGATTCCAGGCAAGGGTCACGCTGCCGCTCGTGACGGCGACGACGTGGAGATTTGACGGCGCGATTGTCTGGGTTGCGTCCCAGCCAGGGTCGGCCCGGCTATCGACGAAGGCTTTTACTACCGGATTTAATGCCGTAAGCATGTTGTATTCGACATACAGATCATCCAGAGTCGTGAGGTTGGTCAAATTTAATGGGATGTCGCCACTGAGGCGGTTGGCCCGCAAAGCTATATAGAACACCTGCGGCAAATTCCCCAGCTCGGGCGGGATGGGGCCGTCCAAATGGTTCTCAGACAACTCCAGAACTTGTAGTTTTGACAGATTCCCAAGCTGCGGCGGGATAGCGCCGGTCAACTCGTTATTACGCAAATCCAGGGCAGCCAGATTCGAAAGATTCCCCAGTTCCGACGGGATAGTGCCGCCCACGTGGTTATCAGGCCACCGTAGGGATTGCAAACCTGACAGATTTCCCAGTTCCGGTGGAATGGTGCCTGTCAACTGGTTCTGTGACAAATCCAAAGTGTACAAGTTCAACAGATTCCCCAGTTCCGGTGGGACACTGCCTGTGAGCTGATTACCAAATAGAAAGAGGTGCTGCAGGTCTGACAGGCTGCCGAGGGCTGCGGGGATTGAACCTGTCAATTGGTTGCTAGGCAACTCCAGATACTGCAGATTCGTGAGATTCGCCAGTTCCGGCGGCATCGTGCCGCTGAGTTGGTTTCCTCCCAAACTGATCCTGGTCACGTGATCGCTGGTGCAGTAGACACCATACCATGTACAAGGATCCGCCGCCGTCATCCAACCTGTCTTATTCGTCCAGCCAGCGCCATTGGTGCTGGTGTAGAGGGCTTCCAGTGCGGCTATCTCTTGCGCAGGCAAAGACGTCGCAAATGTGGCCGGCGAGGGGGTATCCGCCAGTGCGATACGCAGCGGCAAGCTCGCCAGCACCAGGATAGCGAGCAGTTCGACAATGAGACTCAAGCCAATCGTGCGAAGGAACCAGGGTTTGTGTGACATCTTCACGTGCCTCAAAGTCATCAAGCATGTTCACGGGGACAGGGCAGCGGGAGTCCGGCGTGAATTGCATGATGCGATCAGTTTTCATTTAGTGTATTGCGATTGTTACCGTGGTACGCAAAACATTCCTAGCACAACGGCTGCGCGCCATTGGCTCGGCTCGAATCAGAACGAATGTCACGGCCTCTGCTGGATCATTGTCATCTGGTCATCCATGTGGCGAGGTTGAGTCAGGGTGAGTGATCGTCGCATCCCGGCGGCAGACTCGGCGGTGACAATGGACTGCCGCGATGTATTGCCTGGCCTGGCGCGCGCGTGATTGCTCAGCAGCAAAATGCCCCCTCGCGTGAGGGGGCAAGTAGTTGATCGGTAGCTTTGACCTACCTGGGGCAGGGTGAGTTACGGCGTCACCCTGCCGGATCGTGTGCGGTGCCGATCCGCTTTAGCCCTGGGGTAGGGTCGGCGGATTTGGCTTGACGGGTTGCGGTTCGCCAACCGGCGGCACTGCGGGCAGCTCTGGCGACACTGGCGGTGACACTGGCTCATCGCCCGGCGTCGTGCCCAGCGGCACAGACGGATCAAGCGCGAAGCGCAGCAGGTCTTCCAGCGAGTAATCGGTGCCGATGGCGCTCAGCGTCTGGTTGACGGCGTTCCAGTCCTGATTGAAGGGCGTGAAATCTGCCGACATTGCCGCCGGTCCATTCCAGTCACCGGCCAGCGGTGTGCCCCAACTGCCGCCATAGGCGAAGTAGATGTCCGGCGATCCGTAGCTGTTGCTGTTGCGCAGCAGCCACTCGCCCGTCTGGTAGGCGAATATGCTGATGGTGTCGGTGTTGTTGCCGTCCCAGTCACCGACGATGGGGAAGCCCCACCAGCCGCCGTAGCCGTTGACGACGATGTTCGCGCCGCCACCAGAGTTGGAGTTACGCAGGTACCAGTTGCCATCGTTCGGGTTGTAAACGCCGATCGTGTCCACACCATCACCGTTCCAGTCGCCGACCACGGGATAACCCCATGACCCGCCGTAGGTGAAGTAGATGTCCGGCGACCCGTAGCTGTTGCTGTTGCGCAGCAGCCACTCGCCCGTGCTGGGGACGAACAGACCGATGGTGTCGGTGCCATTGCCGTCCCAGTCACCGGTGACAGGCAGCCCCCACCAACCGCCATAGCCGTTGACGGTAATACTGGGCGCGCCGCCGCTGTTGGTGTTGCGGAGGTACCAGTTGCCGTTCGATGAGTCGTAGACGCCGATGTTGTCGGTGCCATCGCCACTCCAGTCACCGACGACGGGCGTTGCCCACGAACCGCCATACGTCGCCGTGTAGTCCGGCGATCCCGGTGAGACTGCGTTGCGCAGATACCAGTCACCGGTCGCGCGCGCGTAGATGCCGATGCCATCGTGCGCGCCTGGTGTCGATGTCGGTGGCGTGCCGAGATAGAGACGGCCGGCGCCATAGGCGTAGTCGTAACCCGCCGAACCCATATCGACCGCCCGGCTTTCCAGGAAGCTCTTGACCTGGGCGACGGTGTAGCTTGGATACGCATCAAAGACCAGCGCCGCCGCACCGGCAACATGTGGCGTTGCCGAGGACGTGCCATTGAAACTCGAACTCGGATAGGATGCGGTATCGACATTCGCATAACCCGCGATGCGTGGCTGAGCATTGCCGGCCGCCAGCGAACCGCCCGACCCCAGTGCCGGCCCTTGCGAACTGTAGGTCTCGAGGTTGTAGGGTGAAACCACGTTCAGCGCGGCAACGGCAAAGACACTCGATGAGGTCGCCGGATCAACCAGGCTGCGGCCAGCCATGGTGTATTCATAGGTCGGCGAGTTATGCCCCATGATGTCAATGACATGATTGCCCGTAGCCGAGTATTTGTTAACGATAATACCGTAATCGGCTGACTGCGATGTCGGATAGGAGATAGCCTCGATCGGCGGCTGAGAGCCAGTTTGAGCCCCCACACTGGTCGCTACAATGTCCCATATGCCGGTACCGGTGTTAAACCGCACGAGTCCAAGATCATAATCCTGGTTGGTCGTCGGCCAGGCATTCCAGCGCATGAAGATGTGGATGTAATAGCCTGAGGGCACGTAGCCGACGTTCATGATTTCGTCCGTGCCGCTGAAATTCAGGTAGTTATCAGCATCCGCGTCGCTGTAAGCGGCCTGCCAGTTATAGCGGGCCTGGTTGCCGGCTGCCTGCGTGAAGAGCACACCCTGGCTGAGCGCATAGGCGATGGCATTGGAGACGGCGCCCGTACCATCCCCGGATTCGTCATTGTAGAACCCCATCGACGATGTGATGATCTTCGGTCGCGTCGCGATCGGATAGTTCGCCAGTTCCTGAATACGTGACGCCATCTGCGTCGCCGACGTTGGCGACACCAGGATCAAGCAGGCACCGGGTGCCATGTCATGGACAATCTCGGCCACGGCGCTGCCATGCGATGACGACTGAAGCGTCCCAAGGATCGTCAGACACGGGCCCGAGGGTAGCTCCCCACTCGATTGCAGGCCAGCGATGTTGGTAAAGCTATCCAGAATTGCGACCCAAACCCCCGCGCCGTTGATACCGGCGGTGTGCCAGGCATTCGCGTTGGAGGCGGCGACGCCCTGGGTCAAATGCGAACCAGCCAGCGGCTCGTAAGCATCATTCTGAACGTCGCCTGTCGGGACCGAGTCGTCCAACAGGTACACACGTGCTAGCGGCTGGACAAGCGAGACACCGGGTAAAGACGCGACATCGACCAGCGCCGTGATCGGCAGTTGGGCATCGAACCAGCGGTCATATTCGGCTGTGATCTCGCCACCCAGACCTCGGGCACTGGCTTTTATTGCTTCCGCAATCTGCGCGTTGACCGTGATGACGGTCACAGCAACCCGATTGCCGGTGATTTCCAGCCCGTAAGTCTGGCCGACTTCATAGGCTTGCGCGTGATCCTGAAGCCAGACTCTGGCTAATTCATCCAGATTCGAGCTTAGATTTGCGGCTGCCGGTTTGATTCCCATTGAGCGAAGGTCGACACCCGACACGTCTTGTGCCCCGGGAACGGCGCCTCGAAGCGGTGTTGATGGCGAAAGCGGCGGCAGCGTTGGGACGGCCGTGGGTGGCTCATCCGCCAGGGCGACACTTGCCGGCAGGCTCGTCAGCAAGACAAGCGCGAGCATTTCGACAAGCAAGGCAAGGACAATCGAGTGCAAGAACCATCTCTTTCGCAACATGATAACTCCCCTTCATTGATATTGAGCGCATACTTCCACCTCGTTCATTACCGTATTAGTGGCGTAAACGCGCGATCCCAAAAGCAAACTAGTAACAATTTGTCATTCTGACTGAGTTTCCTAAAATATCCCTAACATAAATATCACCTACAAATCGCCACGGCAGAAACAGGTCACATGTCATGCCATCCGGCTGATCATTGTCATGCAGGCATTCACACATGATCCCCGGCTGAGCCGCAGCCGGGGATCGCGGGCGTCTCACCCCTGTGGCATCGTCGGCGGCGTCGGCTTGACGGGTGGCGGCTCGCCAATGGGCGGCACAGGCAGCGCTGGCGAGACGGTGGGTGACACCGGCTGCTCGCTCGGCGTCGTCCCCAGCGGCGCAGAGGGATCGAGAGCGAAGCGCAGCATATCGGCCAGCGAGTAGTCGGTGCCGATGGCGCTCAGCGTCTGGTTGACCGTGTCCCAGTCCTGATTGAAGGGCATGAAATCCGCCGACAGTGCCCCCGGCCCGTTCCAGTCACCGGCAACCGGCGTGCCCCACGCACCGCCATAGGTGAAGTAGATGTCGGGCGACCCGTAGCTATTGCTATTGCGCAGCAGCCACTCGCCCGTCTGATAGGCGAACAAACCAATTGTGTCCGTGTCATCGCCATCCCAGTCGCCGACGATAGGGAAGCCCCACCAGCCGCCATAGCCGCCGACGATCACATCTGCAGCGCCGCCCGCATTGCTGTTACGCAGATACCAGTTACCGTCATTGGGGTTGTAGATGCCGATCGTATCGACGCCGTCGCCGTTCCAGTCGCCGACGACAGGATAGCCCCACGCACCGCCAAAGGTGAAATAGATGTCGGGCGAGCCATAGCTGTTGTTGTTGCGCAGCAGCCACTCACCGGTGCTCGGTACGAACAGGCCAATCGTATCCGTGCCGCTGCCATCCCAGTCGCCGACGACGGGCAGCCCCCACCAGCCGCCGAAGTCGCTGACTGTGACATCCGCGCCACCGCTGTTGTTGTTGCGCAGATACCAGTAGCCGTTGGCAGAGTTATAGACGCCGATGTTTTCGAGACCATCGCCGTTCCAGTCGCCGACCACCGGCGTTGCCCAGGAACCCCCGTATGACAGTAGGTACTCTGGCCCGCCCGGCGAGGCCGAGGTGCGCAGATACCAGTCGCCGGTCGCGCGGGCGTAGATGCCGATGCCATCGCGTGCCGTCGGCAGTATGATTGAGTTTGTTTCGTATGCGCCCACATCGCAGGGTGACTTACGACTTTCGCCGCGCTGATCGGTCGTGACCGGCGCAACGCCCGCGAGCGAGGTGCAGTTGCCATGGCTAATCGCCACGCTGCCGCTGCCGAGCGCCCGCGTCATCGTCGGGCCGCCATTCGCCGCCAGGATGCCCAGGTTGAGCGGAGACGTAGCGGCATTGGTCAGATTGCCTGTCGTCGTGCCGGTGATGGTCGCGCCACTGGTGCTGCCGATGACGTTGTAGCCGAGCGAGGCGATGGTGCCGCCCACGTCGGGCGCGCCAGACGATCCCGTATTGAGCGCGACAATGGTGCTGCCCAGTTTCAGCGTGCCCAAATAGTGCCGGATGCCGCCGCCATAAACGGCGGAATTGTTCACCAGGGTACTGTAGACAATCGTCAGCGTACCGGCGTTGGCAATACCGCCGCCTTCATTCTCCGCAGTATTGCCAGACAGGGTGCTGTTGCTCAGGTTCAGCGTAGCCTCGTTGTTGGCGATAGCGCCGCCATTGCTTCTCGCCAGGTTATTGGCAAAAGTACTGTTAGTGATATTCATCGTGGCATTGAAATTGCCGATTGCGCCGCCCGTGATGGTCCAGTTGCCATTGAAGCTGCTGTTGAACACATTCATCGTGCTGCCGGAATTGTTGTCGATGCCGCCGCTGACGTTGTTCGCGCCATTGTCGGAGAACGTGCTGTTGCTGACCGTCATCGTGCTGCCACCGCTGTTGCTGATGCCACCACCGTTGATGGTCCCAAAGTTGGACGAGAACGTGCTGTTTGTAACTGTCACTGAACCACTGCCGAAAGCATTGATGCCAGCACCATAACTCGCCGAGTTACCCGAAAAAGTACTGTTCGAAATTGACACCACGCTGGTCGAGGTGAATATGGCACCACCCGAGGTGTCATGAGTCTGGGCCCGGTTGCGCGTGAAAGTGCAGCCATCGATTGTCACCGATCCGCCGTAGGTATCGATGCCACCACCTTCATAGTCCGCATAGTTAAAACTGATGTTAGTGGTGGTCAATGTCAACGAACCTGCGTTAAGAATGCCGCCTCCCTTGATGCTCGCGCCATTATTATCAATACTAGAATTGGTCGCAGTGACCGTGCTGCCGCTGGTGTTGTTGATGCCAGCGCCATTGGGGGCCCAATTAGCCACGATTGAGCTGTTATTCGTCAGGGTGGTAGTGCTGCCGCCGCCGTTGAAGATGGCACCACCATAGTTGATGGCCCCGTTATTGCCCAATGATGAGGCATTCAGTGTAACCGTACTGCCGCTGCCATAGCTGTAGATCGCACCGCCGCTGTCATTGGCATAGAAATGACGCATTGTGCTGGTATTCAGGGTCAACACGCCGTAGTTGGCGATGCCGCCGCCGTTGGGAACACCAATGTGAGCGTATTCATTGCCGTCGAGGTAAACGGTGTTGAGTGTCAGACTGCCACCGCTGGCGATGTAGAAGAAGCGGAAGATCGGCGTCCCGCCAGCCGTGCTGCGCACGATACCCGTGCTGTTGCCATTGATCGTCAGGCTGCCGCTTGTGCTCGCGTCCAAAATGGCCGGGAAGGCGTTGCTGTCGCCGCCGGTGGTGTTATTGATCTCCGTGAGGGTGTAAGTGCAGCTTGACGCCAGATTGATCACATCGTCTTCGGGGCTGCTCATGGCGTTCGTGATCGCCGTGATCAGTTCGCCCACGTTGCAGCCGATGGTGACGGTCGCGAAATCTGCCATCTCTGACACCGGAGGTTGCGGCACGGCGTTGATCGGCGTCGGGAACGGCGGCAGCGTGGGCACAGCGGTGGGCGCGTCCTCGCGCGCGGTCACAGGCGCACTGTCGAGGGATACGCCTGACGCGGGGGCATCCGCCAGCGCGACACGCAGCGGCAAGCTCGCCAGCGCAAAGAGGACAAGCAGTTCGGCAATGAGACTCAGGATGAGCGTGCGGCGGAACCAGGGTTTTTGGGGCAAGATGCGGGCCTCAAAGTCATCACGCATGTTCAGGGATACAGGGCAGCGGGCGTCCGGGGTGAATGTGCCTGACGTGATCCACTTCTATCTAGCATATGACAAGTGTAATCGAAGTTTGTAAATTCGTCCTAACACAAAGGCCGTGTGCAGGGCGTACGGCCCGAATCAGAACGAATGTCACGGCACCCACTGGAGCAATGTCATGAGGTAGGATGCAGTTGATCCCCGACTCAGCCGGGGATCCCGCTCAATTCATCCCTGCGACTGACTCTGCGGCATTGGCCTGACTGGAGATGTATCACTGAGGCTGGGACGGCGGGCGACAGGGTCGCGTCGCCTGGCTGGTGCCCCCGACGGCTCTGACGGATCGTGCCCAAACTTCAGCAGATCATCCAGTCACCCACTC
>JAHDWN010000035.1:0-54937 GCA_023382675.1 Anaerolineae bacterium | reverse complement strand
GTCATCGGGCACATGGCTTTTCCAGGGTAGTATCGGCGCGAGCTGTGGGATAATGGGGTCGAGGCGTCTATCATGAGAGATCGTTATGTCGCGCAGAGTGTGGATGATGCTAAGGACAAAACATGAGCGACCCTGAATTGCCTGTGTTTACGGATCATGAGGGCCGTTCCATTCGCATTTCGGACGAGCGCCGCCAACACATTCTGGAGCACCCTGAGATGATCGGGCAGCTTGGCCGAATCCGCGAAGTGCTTCTTACGCCACAGACGATTATTGTCACCAATAGCGATCCAAGTGTTCATGTCTATCACCGACTTTATGAACAAACACCTGTGACCCGGAAATATCTCCTTGTTGCTGTTAAAATCCTGGAAGATGATGCATTCATCTTGACCGCCTTCTATAGCAGTCGGATGAAAAAAGGGGCGATCCTATGGCAGGCTTGAAAGTGTGGTACGACCGCGAGGGCGATTACCTTGAAGTGGTGTTCGAGGATGCGCCCGCCGCGATGGAAGAGGTCGATGAGGACGTGTTCGAGCGCCGGACGAGCGATGGGCGGATCGTCGGTTTTGCAATCTTCAACTTCAGCCAGCATGACCGTGACAGGTTGACGCTGCCACTGGCGATCACGGCTGTAGAAGCGAGCGCCTGAATGATCTACGAGCGCCAGCGTGTCGTTTTGACAGTTGACCTACCTGAACATGGATTCATCGCCGGAGACATAGGCGTGATAGTACATGTCCATGGCGAGCATGAAGGTTACGAACTGGAGATCTTCAGCGCTGATGGGCATACGCTTGATGTCGTGACTGTAGAAGCGCATCAAGTGCGCCCGGTCAGCCGCCGCGACGTGCTGCACGTGCGGGCGCTGCCGGAAGGGGCGTGAGCCTCACCCCGCCCAGACGAGGCGCGTTGCTTGCGCTCGCTCGCGCACGCGCGCGATCTGCTCGGCAGTGACCGGCTGCTCGAAGCTGCGGAAGCCGCTCAGGCGGAAGCCGTGCCGATCCGCGATCGCGCCGATCTCGCGCGCCTGGGCGACGGAGATGTCCTTGCCGATGGTGTAGTCTTCATAGCGGCCTTCGAGCGCCAGCGCCATCGTCTCGGCCATGCAGGCGTAGGCATGGCGCGGCGGGAAGCCGAAGTCGAAGCCGAAATCGACCGGGCCGGGCACTTCGACCATGCCGCCTTCGATCACGAGCACGTCATCGCGCTCGGCAGCCACGCGCTTGCTCACGTCGCGCGGGCGGGCGACATCCAACACCACCGCCCCCGGCTTGAGATGCGCCGGTTCGATCACCTCGTGAACGGCGCTCGTCACCGTCAGGATCAGGTCGGCGTCGTAGAGCCTGTTCATGTCGGTCGAGGCGCTTACCTGCGCGCCCAGTCCCGTGCAGCGTTCGCGGAGGGCGTCGAGCGCGTCCTGCCGCCGCCCGATCAAGCGTAGATCGGCGCTCTCACCCGCCAGCATTTCGGCGCACGTCTTGCCGATCGTGCCCGTCGCGCCGACCACGGCCACGACCGCCTTGCGCATCTCGATGTCCATCTCGGCGGCGGCGGCGCGAATCGCCTCAATCGCCATCGTCACGGTGTAGCTGTCGCCGGTCGTTACCGGCAGCGCCAGCCGGTCGGCAATCGTTTTGCCCGCATCGCCGACGACGGACGTGTACGCACCCAGGCCGAGGATGCGCGCGCCCAGCTTCGCCGCCATCTCCCCACAGGCGACGATCTTGCGGTAGACCATCTCGACCGGCAGCGACATCATCGTCGGCGGCGTGAACGGGCAGGCGATGAGCCAGCCGCGCAGTTCGCGCCCGGTCGCCTGCGAGACGATGCCTTTGACCTCTGACAGATAGACGGGCGGGAAGAAGCGCGAGAAGTAGTTGATCTGCCCCTCGGTCAGGATTTTGCCAAGCAGCGGAAACTTGCGCTGCACGTCCTTCTTGATCTGGATCGGGTGGATGATAAAGGCAAAAGTATCGTCTACCATCGTTCGTCCGCCTGCACTGGCACATTCTCATCCTGACGGGGGTAATGGCGCGTGTGATGGGCGCTGCGCCCGCCGATGAAGTGATGATCGCTCTCCTCGAAGCTGACGCTGCGGCTGATCACACGCCGCTGTGGGGTGGCGACCATCACCACGTCCGACTCGATCATGCGGCCAGGGAAGAGCACCATGCCGGAGCCGATGCGGCAGTTATGGCCGACGGCGCTGCCGAGCACGACCTGCCCGACTTCGCGCAGGTTGCCCTCAATGTCGGCGGCGCGGATCGGGCGTTGCTCGATCAGGTTGAAATCGGTGAAGGTGTTGCCCGCGCCGACGAAGCTGTTGCGCCCGATGACGCACATCTGCAAGCAGGTGTTCTGGGCGATGATCGTGTTCTCCATGACGGCGGTCAGATAGAGCGCGGCGCGGAAAGGCAGGAAGCAGCCATTGGCAATCGAACTCATCATCAGGCAGCAGCCGTCGTCGATGGTGACGTTATCGCCGATGGTGCAGTTATCGATGAAGACGCCGGGGCCGATGTTGCAGTTATCGCCAATCGACGCCGGGCCGGTGATGACGGCGGTCGGGTGGATGCTGGTGTTCTTGCCGACCTTGACGACCTCGTGGGTGCTGAGGAGCTGGCGCTGTTCCAGCATCGCCCGCCAGAGCAGGCGCAGGCTGTAGAAGTTGTGCGTCTTGACGTAGCGGTCGAAGCGGCTGGCCCGCCCGAACAGGCTGTAGATGATGCTGGCGAAATAGACGTGGACCCAGCTTTCGATGCTCATGACCGCGCGCCCTGGCGCGTAATGTGTCAGATTACCCTGCTCCATGGTCATGAAGTCCGGCACACTGTAAAAGCCCATCTCTTCGGCATCGCTATCGACCACAATCGGCTGCCACTCGTCCGTGTAATCCGCAGGGAAATACCACAGGTCGAGCATATAGAAGGTGTTGCCCTTGTCATCTTTGACCGGCTCGAAGCCGGTGCTCAGCGGCAGCGTGTAGGTGCGGAAGGCGGCGTCGGTGGCCGGGATGGCGGCACGGCAGGCGCGTTTGGTCGCCAGCGCCGCGCGCATGAACATCGTCAGGAACTCGGCATCGAACCACAGGTTGTCACGGTAGACGATGGCCGGCCCGCGCACCTGCTGTAGCTGCTGCGGGCTGCTGAAAACGCCGCCAAGCGTGATCTGCCGCTGTTTGCGCGGCAGCAGCCGGGGGAGCACATCTCGAAACAGGTCTTCCTGGTGGATTTTCAATGGCCGTGTGCCAATCGTGAGCAGGCTCGCCGGTTGGTTGAACGGCGGCACGTGGCGCGTGTCTTCGATCACGTAACGTTGCATAGGGATACTCCGGTGAGGCGTGTCGTCATCAGCATTCGGCCTCTGCGCTTTATTGTGCCATCAAAACCGGTTGTGACCAATTGAGGTAGC
This sequence comes from Anaerolineae bacterium, assembly GCA_023382675.1. Classification (GTDB taxonomy): domain Bacteria; phylum Chloroflexota; class Anaerolineae; order Aggregatilineales; family Phototrophicaceae; genus Flexifilum. The sequence continues at coordinate 51,523 of JAHDWN010000035.1, read as the reverse complement.
GGATGTTTCAGGGCGATGCAGGCGATTATTCGTCTTCGTCGAACTCTGGCAGCGTATCCGGGCGCGGCGTGTCGTGATGCCCGATGCGCAGAGTCAAGCTGCTTTCCATCAATGTCCTGGCGGCTGTCAGGAGCGCGGGCAGATGGACTGCATAATCGTCGATAGTCGCAGCCGGTGGAGCCAGCGCCTGGAGCAATGCTTTTGTCTCATTTTCCAACCGCTGCTGATCATTGCGTGGGGCGTCGATCTCGGTCTCGGGCGTGCGTCTGTGGTGTATCAGGATGGCATAGACGGCGCGAATAGCATCAGCAAAACCTGCTAGCTCGAGTTTGGGGCCGCTGCCGTAAAGCGCATCCAGACGCGGCTGAGGTACCGCTGCAAAACGTGAATTGTGCCCATGAATCTCGTTGTGGACGCGCTGCACCGTCTGCATGGCTTGCAGGTACGGTGCAATATGATGAGTGAGCACGTCAGGTGTAGTCGCGTGCGCGCTTTCCAGGGTGATGTGCCGCAAGCTGTCGCCACTAGTCTTGGACAGCGTCGAGCAGATCACGGCCAGCACCGGCTCATCGTAAACGGCGTGCAGAAACAGACCCTCATCGAGCGTGTTGGCAAGCTGGAGACGCTGACGCTCGGCAAGGTGGCCGACATCCTGCGTATTCGTAATGCCGGAAACGGACAAGACGATCAGCCGGGCAATATATGAAATCTGGTCACGCGGCAGGGTCAGGCTACGATCAAGACCACGGGAAATGTCGAGCGCCCGATCCAGGTCAAGGGCAACGTCGAGGGCAAGCTCATTGGCAAGCGACAAGGCCAGCTTACGGGTGAGTTCGCGGTCGTGGGCCAGCGCAATGGCAATGGCCTGGGAACGGGCGCTGGCGGAATCGAGCGCCTGGATGATGTCGAGTGCCTGAGCCAGGGCTTCGGCCAGGGTGCGAGCAAGGGCAAGGTCGGGGGCACGGACAACGTCAAGGGCGCGGCGCAGACCAAGCGCCAGGGCAAGCTGCAAGCGCAGCTTGAGGGCTTTGCGCCCAAGCTGATCGGCTAGCCGGTCAAGCACCTCAAGCTGCTCAACCAGCGTTGCCTGAGCCAGGATGAGATCTTCTGCTTCGTCTACGTTTCCTTCCTGAATAAGGCGCAGCAGTTTTATAACTAAGTCGTCTTCGGTCTCGTCAACCATTGCGGATACCGTGGTTGCCCCAATATATGTACTAATAAAATAAAACCAATTTGGCCTGATGGACAAGGCAGCTTTAGTCCCTGTGCAGCGGGCTACAAGACGCGCCTGATGCGTCATCAGGTGCACCACATTTGTCTTCTATATTATCGATTCATCTATATTCTAGTAGTTGTGATTGTGAGTTCGCAAATTTCGGTAAGCGCTGGCGCTAGCAACCAAGGCATAGGTGTGGTTTCGATCTTAGGCGGCGAGAGACGGCAGCGGACGTTGTGATCGCATTCGCCATCATCCCCCTTCAGTGGTATGCTTCATTGGAACGGATGTGCGTGGAAAGCGTCCACGCCGGAGGGAGAGACACCATGGCGCGCGATCACGTGCATGATGAAGACGACATCCTCGAAGACGAGACCATCGAAATCTACTGCGTCCGCTGCCGTGAGATGGTGACGGTGGACGACGCAACCCCCGTCTGGACGCGCAAGGGCCTGCCGGCCACGCGCGGCACCTGCCCGCAGTGTGGCAGCACCGTCTTCCGGCTGGGCAAGACGGACGCGCACGACGACGCCCGCCGCCCGAACGCGATCCGCGTGGCGACGAACACGGGCGCGGAACTGGCGCAGCAGGCGGTCTACATCAACTTCGCGCCGGAAGACACACAGATAGCCCACCAGATCGCCCACGAACTCCAGCGCATCGGGCTGGCCTGCTGGCTGCACGAGATCGAGCCGGATCATGTCGATTGGGCGGGCGGCGTTCACCCGGCGCTCAAAGAGTGTGCCAGGATGGTGCTGGTGCTCTCGCCCGCCACGCAGCACGAGCCGAGCATCGCGCAGGCCTGGACCTACTTCCGCGAGAAGAACAAGCCGGTCGCCATCGCCCAGGTCGCGCCCGCTGATCCGCCGGATGCGCTGCGCCGCCGCCCGCGCTACGACTTCAGCGCTGACTTCAAGAGCGCCTTCCGCCAGATGGTGCAGGAGCTGAGCGAATAGATCGGCAGCGTTGTGCACGCGAGACGCACTGATGCGGTGAGCGACGATCCATTTGAGTGAGATCGGCAGTGATCTTGACACTGCCGGACTGATTTGTAATATACTGCAATCAATATCGCGATGCTCGTGGTCACAGGGTGCGTTTTATGCACCATGATCCCTTAACAGTCTTTGTGAGCAGCAGTATGGATGAGCTGGCGGATGAACGCCGCCTCGTTCATGCCGCACTGAGCGAGTTCCATGTTGAAGGCTGGTTGTGGGAAGAGGATGCGGGCGCGCGACCAGAACCGATTCGCACCACATACCTGGACGCAGTCAAGGACTGTGATATTTATCTCGGTATGTTTTGGCTGCGTTATGGCCCCTATACGATTGAAGAATTCGAATGTGCCCGCCAGCATGGCAAACCGTGCCTCGTCTATGAAAAGCGCGTTGGCCTCGACGGCCGTGAGTCCGCTCTGACTGATTTTCTGAAACGCATTCAGCAGGTTGACAGCGCTGACAGTCTTACGATCTGTTGGTTCGAGACCGGGGCCGAGCTTGCGAAGCGGGTCAAAGAGGACATCGCGCGCATCATTGCTGACGATGCCCATGCAGCGCGAAGATGGGCGCAGGCAGAGGTAAAAGCGCTCAAAGAACAGTCTCCCAATCAGCAACTTGTCCGGATCGCGGAACTACGCACAGGCACTTTCCCCGCCTCACTCGTGCTGCCGGTGCTCCAGAATGCCTATCATGCCGAAGCTGATGCCACCATACGCCATTGGATTGCCATTTGGATCGGGCAAATCGGTGGGGAGATGGCGTTCGACCTCCTCACAGCCTTGCGAAGCTGGGAAGAGACGCGCCCGCATGATGCCGGTCGGCTTTTCGCGTTGAGGGGCATCGACAAAGGATTGTCAATCTGCCGCGAAAATTAGGCGTGCGGCAGCGTCTGCTCTCTGATCAAAATTAGGAGGCTTACATGAAAGAGTTCAGATTCTGGAGCTGGTTTCGATTATTGATCGCGCTTATCGTTGGCGTGGGCGGCGTTTTCGTCGTACCCGTCCAGGCGCAGTCAGGCGACCTGCAAACCATGGCCGAGACCATTGCGACGGATGTCGGGACGGTGGTCGAAGTTGCAGATAACGGGTCGCCCGCGCCGATCATCATCTTTCAAGAAACCCACGATTCCGTCATCGGTCAGCTTGAAATCGCCGTGATGATGAACCGCCTCTATCGGGATTTTGGCACCCGCCACGTTGGGTTGGAAGGGGCATTCGAACGGCTGGATACGAGCTGGTACACAGCCCTGCCATTAGATCCGCTGTCGAAGCAAAGTGTTGCGACCCAGCATCTTGCGGATGGGGAAATCAGCAGCTCGGAATGGATGGCGCTGGTTTATCCCGATGTCGCCGTCGAAGGGATTGAAGATGAAGATCAGTACGGCGCGAATGAAGACTCGGCCGCAAACCTGGATAGTCAACCGGTCTTGATCTATTTGCTGACCTTCGCTTCTCTCAACATGAGTGACGCGCAGCAAGAGGCAGCGAATCAGATTCTCGATAACGAGGGGGTGGTGGCTTTCGTTGATTACTACCTGAGCTTCGATGCCTGGTCTAAACAGCGATACGATGTGCTGTATGGAGACGGTATCGTGCCCGCTGAAGACATCTTGCAAGCGCTCGACGACATCAAGGCGCGCGCGAGTGAAATTGGCCTGGATCAGATCAGCGATTTTGACGAGTTTGCGGACGGCTTGCAGACCTACCGGCTGTTCTTTGAATTGGCCGCACAACGTACAGATACGATGGTTGACAACGTTCTGAACCTGGCCCGGTCGTTTCCGCGTGAGCCGATCCCCATGGTGGCCGGCGCTGCCCACACCGCACGCATCCTGGAACTGCTTGACGCAGCGGGACATTCATACGCCGTGCTTGAAGCAAACGCCTTGCAGGCGCCTGTACCAGATGATGCCGAGGCGTTTGGGGATTTGTCTTTTCTGGCTTATGACCGCAAAGGCCAGGGGCAATCTGTGGATGGCCCAGGCCGCCTGGGCGCATTCCTGGATGGTCGCGACACAGCGGGCCAAATCAAACCCAGACCTGTCATCGACCAGCGCTTCTATCACCTCAAAGCGCTCACCTATCTGGCCTTCGACCGGATCTCGGATGTGCTGGCGAACTCCACAGCCCTGGCAAGCGGCACAGAGCCTGTACCGTATGGACTCGGCGACGTTATCGATGAACTGGGCGCGCTGAATTTCATGATTGATCCCGAGAGTGTCGAGTTCGTCCCTGGCCGCGGAGATGGTGATGATGGAGAGCCACCCTCATTCGTGTTCCAATTCACACATCCTGCGGATGATAACAGGCCGGAAATCACACTGTGGGCGAAAGTAGCGCACACCACGAACAATGTGGATCTGATTCAACAGCTCCAAGGCCAGGCCGAGTCTGACGTGCTGGAACAGTTGTTGCTGAATGCAATAGCACGTCTCGGAGACACGCTCGACTCACAGGTGGAGACCAATGACGAGACCGGCGAATCAGTCGAGGTTGCACCCAATCCGGTTGTGAATGTGTCGCTCAATACGATTGCGACGGCTGCCACTTCACGCGCCACGGCGCTGAATCAGACCCTGGGTGGATCTGAGTGAGGGCGGCATAACTCGGATCGGTCGTAGCGAAGCAGTGCCTGTCGAGGTACAGAAGGTTGATGAGGCGCGGAAGCACCGCCCGGATGATGACGGATGATCCCGCGCCCGTAGGAGAGAGAGTTCAGGCGATGATGGCGCGTTCGGCCTCGATCACCTGGTGAAGAAAATCCAGCGCATCCTGCATCGTGTTGAAGTGCTGGATGCGTGTCGTCTGCGCCATCATGGCGAGCGCATTCGCCATTGTCCGCACAATGGCATTCGCGCCGACGATGACGATGTAGCCGGTGTTCAGGCGCACCAGATCAGGATGGACACGGGCGCGCAGGATGCCCGGTGGCAGTCGCTGGGTCCGGCTCACGTCGATCAGAGTGTGGCGCGGCGCAAGGGTATAACTGCCGGTCGTGGTGATGGCGTGCATGGCGCTGGTCAGGTCTTCGAGCGTCCATGGATCAGCCGTGATGACCTGGAGAATACGACCGTCCTCGATGACTTTCATGGTCACTGACATAAGGGCCTCGGACAACGATGATGAAGATAATATGTTTTGATTACAGCATGGATCGCGTGTTTCGATGCCGTGACATTTGTGATATTACGTAAAATTTCGAATGAGACTTTGTGCGGTGCGTAATTTGTGGAACCGATGGCACGTGCTGTACGCCGGTTATACATCTGTCACATTGCCTTAAGAATCCTGGCATCTTCCAATCACTTACGCATCCTCTTATCCTGGCAGTCATCGAGAAGGCAACGGGAGAACACACGTCATGCCTCAATTGGACGACTACCAGCAGTTCGATGGCCTGGCCTGGGCGACGGGCTATCTGCGCAATGCGTTGGCCTATCAGGGCGTCACCGCGCCGCACACTGGCGAAGCCTACACCGAGGCGCTGCTGATGGGCATCAGCGGCGGCATCGCGGCGGGCTACTTTGCCTTCGCCTATGAAGGCTACGATCCGCATCTGCATTTCCTGACGCGCTATCCCTTCAATGAAGAGCCGGTCGCCGCCTTTGAACGCCTGGCGATTCCGACCGAGCCACGGACGACGAAGGATGCACAGAAGGCCGTCGCCAACGTGATCGACGCGCTCGTCGCTGGCAAGCCGGTCGTCGTCTGGTTGGATGTGCTGTCGCTGCTGGAGGGTAAGCCGCAGGACGCGTGGTGGATGATCAATCCGGTGCTCGTCTATGGCTACGACATGCAGCAGGGGAGCGTCCACATCGCCGACCGCGCTCGCGTGCCGATCCTGGTCGATGCGGAACGCTTCGCCGCCGCGCGCGCCCGCCTGAGCAAGACACGCTACCGGACGATGACCATCGGCGCGCCCGACCCGGACCGGCTGCCGAACGCCGTCGAGGCGGGCATTCGCGCCTGCATCGACATCTTCACCGGCAAGCCGCCGGTCGGCGCGGCCAGCAGTTGGGGCTTTGCCGCCTATGACAAATGGATCGATCTGCTGACGAAGGACAAACACAAACAGAGCTGGAGCAAGTTGTTCGCGTCCGGCCCGCGCATGTACGCCGGGCTGACCTCGACCTACAAGTATCTCGAAGTTTTCTACACTGGCGGCGCGGGCGCACGCGGTATCTATGCGGATTTCCTGGACGAAGCGGCGCTCATCCTCAGCAAGCCGGGGCTGCGCGCGGTGGCCGGGCAGTTCCGCGCCTGCGCTGAGCGCTGGACGGCTTTCACCCGCGATCTGCTGCCGGACGCGCTCCCGCCGCTCAAAGAAGCACGCGACCTGCTCAACCGCGAATACACGCTGTTCCTCGAACGCGGCATTACAGCGCACGACGAACGGGCGCGCATCGCAGAGGGCCTCACGACGCTGCGACAGGCCATGGACAGCGATTTCCCGCTCGACGAGGCGGGCGCGGCTGCCATGCGTGAGCGCATGGCCGAACACGTGGCCGGGATTCGCGCTGCCGAGCAAGCGGCGTTCGACGACCTCAAGGCGGCGCTGTGAACGCCTCGTGATCCCTGGCCGATTGCGATAGCTGCGCCGTTGCTTTAAGATTTGCAGCCACATTGCCTCGTTTCGAAAAGGCGGCGAAGAAATTAATAACCTGTTCGATCTGACAGATCGCATCGCGCTTGTCACCGGTGGCGGACGCGGCATCGGCAGAGAGATCGTGCGCACGCTTGCCCGCGCCGGCGCGCCAACCCCGGCCGCTTTCAGATCGTCGATGCTTACACGTATTCGCTGGAGAAGAAGCCGATCAAGACGCTGCTGCGCTATTGAGATGGCATCAAATTCAGCCCTCACACGCCTAAGTGCAGTAGCAAAGCAGGTAGCTTAAATGCCTTCTTCATCCCCACCCCTGAACCTGCGGTTCCTCCCCTCCCCATCGCGATGGGGAAGGGATTGAGGGGAGGGGGCAGAATCAAACCGGGCTTTCTGAGGTTGCAGGAGACGAGGGACTTGAGAGCCGTTTGCGCCTCACGCGACCAGATCATCCATGACGCGGTCTGCGACCATACGCCCGGAGATGAGCGCCGATGGCACGCCCGTGCCGGGGTGGGTGCTTGCACCGGTGAAGTAGAGGTTGTGATAGCGCGCGTGCCGGTTATGGGGCCGGAAGTAGGCGAGCTGGAACAGCGTGTGCGCCAGGCCGTGCGTCGCGCCTTTCATCAGGTTGTAACGTTTGCGCCACGACAGCGGCGTGAAATTGGTCTCGAACTTGATGTGATCTTGCAGGTCGGTGATGCCGAGCAGCGCCAGCCGCTTGAACACCGCCTCCCGTGCGCACTCCCGAATCGACGGCCAATCCTGCTCGCTGCCGTCCCACAGATGGCCGACCGGCACGATGGCGATCAATGAGTCTTCACCGGGCGGGGCCATCTCCGGGTCGAGCCGGACGGGCGCGTGGATGTAGAGACTGGGGGTGGCCGGCAGCGCGCGTGGGCTGTCGATGGCGTCGAAGTTCTCGCGGTATGCATCCGCCAGGAAGAGCGTGTGCGGCTGGATCTGCGGGTAGACCTTGTCCACACCCCAGAAGAAGCTGACGACCGAGCACGAGAAGCGCTTGCTCGCCATCCGTTCCGCAGCGGCAGCATCCGGCAGCAGATTCTGATAGACGTAGGGTAGATCGGCGTTGGCGACGATCACGTCGGCAGTCAGGCGGCGGCCATCTTCCAACAGCACGCCATTCGCTCGCCGCCCGTTGGTGTCGATCCGCTCGACGGTCGTCTCGAAGACGAACTCGACTCCCGCACGGCGCGCGATTTCTACCAATGCTTCGACGATGCTGTACATGCCGCCTTTGGGATGCCAGACGCCGTGCGCCAGTTCCGTGTACGGCATCATCGAGAAGGTCGATGGCGCTTCGTAGGGACTCAGCCCCATGTACACGTCCTGGAAGGTGAAGGCGGCCTTCAGCCGTGGCTGCTTGAAGTAGGCCGACATATGCCCGTAGTGCGGCAGAAAGGGCTTAAGCTGGTAAGCGAGCGGCAGGTTGCCGAGACTGAAGAAATCGAACGGGCTGCGGAAATCGCGCTCGACCAGGCGTTTCATGCCCAGATCGTAGTGGCGCTGGCCTTCTTCGATGTAGCGCAGGTAGTTGTGAAAGCTGCCCGGCTCGATAGCTTCCAACTGCTCGTACATATGCCGCAGGTCGGAGGTGAGCGCCAGGCGGCTGCCATCATCGAAAATCAGATGATAGGTTGGATCGACGCGGCGCAGATCGAGCATCTCGTGCATCGACGCGCCCAGGGCGGCGAACTCGGCCTCGAAGACTTTCGGCATGATGAACAGTGTCGGGCCGGTGTTGAAGCGGTGGCCTTCGCGGGTGATGGTATCGCAGCGGCCTCCCGGCTGGTCGTTCTTCTCGATCACCGTTACGTGCATTCCGCGCTGCGCCAGATGCGCCGCTGTGGTGATGCCGCCGATGCCCGCCCCGATGACAATCGCTGATGTTGTTTTCATGGCTGTGGTTATCCTCACTCAATCGCCGGGGCGCCGGTACGCATATCCAGCACCGGCATCCCGTTTACATCGCCTTCAGAACGCGAAACCCGGCGCGCCGTTGAGCACAGCCCAGGCGGCCTTGACACACGTCTTCAGGCGTTTGCACTCGTCATAATTCGGACGCAGCCGGTAGCCGTCGCGCTCGATGGCTTCAAGCACACCCTCGAAGCGCGCCATGTAGGCAAAACCGGCGATGCGGCAGCGGCGGCTCGCGACCTGGCGCAGATAGTCGCTGCCCTGGCGGAAATAATCGCGCGCGAGCTGGACTCTGGCTCTGACCCATTCAGGATAAGCCCCGCTGGTGATGTCCGCCGGATCGAGGCCGTGTGCATCGAGAAACTCGCTGGCGATGTTGTAGTAGCCTGCTGCCACGTCTTCGCAGGTATCGCGCAGCATGTGGGTGATGTGCGCCGCGGTGACGGCCAGGTAGCGCGCCTGGCCTTCAGGAGTCGGGGCGTCATGGCCGATGAAGTAATGCAGCGCCTCTGTGACTGCTGCTGCCAGATCGCCGGAATAGGCTTCCAGTTCTTGCTGCGAGATCGTCTGTCCCCGGCGCTGTGAGTCGAAGATCATCACGTTCATCAGGCGGCGGATGTAGGCTTGCAGGCCGCTGTCCGGCGCGTCGTCGCTGCGGACGAGAGCGAACAACATCCGCTCTTCCGGGGATAGATCGCGCGGCTGCTCACCACGATAGGCCGCCTCGACCAGTGCCTGCTGACGCTCGGCGAAGGCCAGGCTGCCCGGCCTGCTCGCGGCCTGCTCATCCAGGCGGTCATCGACCCAGCGGAAGTAAGCATAGGCGCGGTAAGCATCGGCGACACGCCCGCGATCCACCAACAGCCGGATGGTGTAGTAGGTCTGTTTGCTGGCGGCTCTGGTGATGCTGGTGGCCAGCGCATCGACGCGTGTCGTGTCCGGTTGTACTGTCAGGAGGCCCGGAATCCGGCAGGTGTGGCGCGTGGCAAGATTGTTCGAGAGAACCGCGTGACTCGACATATACGTTTGCTTTCGTCTGTGGCTGGATCATATGAACGAGGCTGGTTGCGCAGGGGCTGCACGCTCGCTCATGTCGTTTCTCTTGTCCCACATCCTATACGGGGGCGGGGAGAAAGGGTCGCGCGCTGGAGGCCAACAAGTGACATTGATCAGAGCGGTACAATGACAAAAGTCACTGATTCGATGTGCGGGCTGGCGTTGTGACGGCTGGCTGCTTCTGTCCACCACCCTGACTGATCGTTAAGCGAGATACGAGTTTCGTTAAATTCTATAGAAGAATACGAAATTTTGAATTAATTCACAAAAGGGAAACTATCCTAAACCAACTATAGTCACGAATCAAGTTTATCATTTGGAACATAGGTTAATGAATCCCATCGTGAAGGTCTCGTGATGACCTCAAAAACACTGCCGTCAATCCTGGTGGTTGACGACGAAGTCAGCAACAGGCAACTGCTGGAGCGCCTGCTGAGCAAAGAATGCCAGATCTACATTGCAGATAGCGCAGAGAGTGCCCTGGACGGACTGGTGAAGATGCCGTTCGACCTGGCGCTGATCGATATTATGATGCCCGGAATGAGCGGTCTGGAGGTGTTGAAGCGCATCCGCCATGATCCCAAAACTGCGGATTTGCCGGTCATCCTCATCTCTGCCCTGGTAGACACAAACGATATTGCGCGCGGCCTGGAATTGGGCGCAAACGACTATCTCACCAAGCCGCTGGACCTGGAAGTGACCGTCGCACGGGTGCGCACGCAACTGCGCCTCAAACGGCTTGAGGAAGAGCGCAAGAATACCATCCAACAGCTTGAGGCTGCCCGTGAATTGCAAGACCGCCTGCTGCGCATCGCCTCGCACGATCTCAAAGGGCCGATTGGCAATGTCAGCATGATCATCTCGTTGATGAAGGAGAGCGTGGATACCATCCCCAATGGGGTGGAATTGCTCGACGCGCTGACCGTATCGATCAACACCATGCAAAACATTATCACGAACTTTCTCGATACGGCTGCCATTAATCCGGACACGATCCGACTGAATCCCGTCGAAATCGACCTCGTTGCCTGCGTGCGCCACCTGGTCAAGCAGTTTGCGGTTCATGCCACCCAGAAAGACATCACGATCAATATCGATGGTGTGAGCGGCACAATCTATGCCGACCGCGCACGCTTCGAGCAGGCATTGGCGAACCTGATCAGCAACGCCATCAAGTACAGCCCACGCAATACCGAAGTGCGCGTCTGGGCGGAGAGCGTCGGCTTACGGACGCGGGTCCACGTCGCCGATCAAGGGCCTGGCATTCCACCGGACGAGCACGATCTGCTGTTCACGCAGTTTGGCAAACTCAGCACGCGCCCGACCGACGGCGAGAACAGCACCGGCCTGGGGCTGTGGATCGTCAAACATCTGGTGGAGATGCAGGATGGCTCCGTGGGCGTAGAAGATGGCCCGAATGGCGGCTCGATCTTCTGGATTGAATTGGCGAACGCACGGGCAGCGCAGCCAGCCTATTCATAGCGCTGGCACATCATGCGCCCGACTCTGCCGATCAAACTCGACAGGAGCCGGGCGTTTGCATGTTCGCCTCTAGCCCGCCAGCGTTCTTCCAGCGAAGGCCGGATAATCCGGCGCATACCGATCAGAGCGGAAGATATACAGCCCGGAAGGTTCGCGCCAATCCCACACGATCTGACCCTCTGGCATTACCTCGAAAACGTGCATCTGATAGCCATCGCTGATCAGTGTGTTGCCGTTGGCCTGGCGCTGGGCTGAACCCAGGATGAACGAGAAGTCCGTCGTCAGATCGTATTCCCAGACAATCTCCCCTGCGGCCGCCTGCCCCGCCGCCAGATCATACGAGCCGTCCTCATGAACGGCAGGCGCAATCTCCAGGACGCGCGTACTGTCGCGCCCGACGTAGGAGCCATTATCGAAGATCGTCATGTTTCCGGTTCCGGGCAGACCTGCCGCAATCCAACGCGGATCGTGCGGGAACCAGAAAACCTGCGTCGACTCATCGCCTGCGCGATACGCCGCCGGATTGCCACAGCGGTAGAGCAGATCGCCGCCTTTGCCGTAGGTTCCGCCCGTGTGCCCGGCAGCTTCTGCGGTCGTCGTGCTGTGATCGATGATCCAGAATTCGTTGAATTGGCGAGCGCCCAACAGCAATTGATCAAGCTCCGGGTTGTAGTCAACCGCATTCATATGAATCCACTCGACGTGAATGCCATAATCCGGCTGATAGTTAGGGAAGTTGACCACGTAGTTGATGTCGACCAGTTCGGGCTGAGCCGCCGGGTCGCCGTAGTTGGCGGCACTGGGGTCGTAGTCCTGCACCAGATGATCCCACAGATGCCATTCCCAGACGATGGCACTCGTGTCTGGGTCGATCTCCAGCAGCGCTTCCGACCAGAATTCATCACGCCCATCAGGGAACAGCGCGGGGTCACGCCCCGCTGCAATCGCGTCCTGAGCCATGAAACGCTCGTAGGCGATGATCATGATGTTGCCGTTGGGCATCAGTTCCAGGCCGTGATGCGCAAACTGCGTCTCGGTGTGCAGCGTGTATTCCCACAACACCTTGCCATCCCAATCGAGCAGATTGATGTGACCATAACCGCCCGTGCGGATGGCTTCCGGGAACCAACCGGACTCTTCGATGATCCCCGTCTGGAGTAACCGACCATCTTCAAGCAGGTAGGCAGCGCCACCGGAAAGATAGGGCAGTGTCCACGTGTGAACGGTCGCTTGTTCGTTGTCGAGCAGGATCGTTTCGGTGCTGAACAATGGAGAAATCAGCGTGTAACCTGGCGCTGGCTTCGGAGCCTCGGATGCTTGAGCCGCGGCAATCTCGCCCCGACTCAGGAGCAGGAGGGCGATGCCCAGCATGATGACGGCAAGGGATAGGAAATGCCGTGCAGGGTAAACAGAGTTCGGTAATTTCATGTGACTCTCTCACGCAAAATCTGGGCGAGAGTAAAATCGCCCGCGAACAGACGGGGAAGGGTGCAGGACGTCACATATCAATGGCTATGTCTCTTCCCGGGGGAGAGCATAAGATCTCAAGCGCCTGCGGAAATTAAATGCACCTCAAATATCCTTAAATCCGAGTTAATGTTTGTGACCAGGACGCTCAGGGATATGTGGATCGGCAAACGCGCCAGGAGTGAGGTCTTGCGCCGCCAGATTTAAGCCACGGCCTGCGGACGCTTGTCTTGTGCCGTGTAGCGCGGGAGCCGCACCTTGACCGACGTGCCTTTGCCGATCTCGCTTTCGGCAAGGATCTCGCCGCCATGCGCCTCGACAATCGCCTTGGCGACCGCCAATCCCAGGCCTGTGCCGCCCATGTCGCGGCTGCGCCCGGCATCGCCGCGATAGAAGCGCTCGAAGATGTGCGGCAGATGCTCCGGCGGAATGCCTTCGCCGGTATCTGTGACAGCGATCTGCACACCGTCGCCATATTCTGAGAGCGTCAGTGTGATCGTGCCGCCTTCCGGCGTGTGCCGCAGCGCGTTGCTGAGCAGGTTGTGCAGCACCTGGTTGATGCGCGCCTCGTCGGCTTCGATGTCCGGCAGCTTGCCGGCCTTGACGACATCGAAATCAATCGCCTTGGTCTCGGCGACCATGCGGAAGGGCGTGACCAGTTCTTCGAGCGCCGCGCTGATATCCACCCGGTGCTTGCGCAAGGGCAATTGTCGGGCATCCGCCAGCGATAGCTCGTGCAGATCGTTGACGAGGCGGCTGAGCAGACGGGTCTGCTCGTACAGCCCGGCGATCTCCTGCTTGGTGACTGGATAGGTGTCGTCTATCAGCGCGTAGAGGCTGGTTTGCAGCGCCGTGATCGGCGTGCGCAGTTCGTGGGCGACATCGGCGACGAGGTTGCGCCGGAGCACTTCAGCGTTGCGCAGCGCATCAGCCATGCGGTTGAACGACTCGCCGAGCGAGCGGATCTCGGATGTGCCGGACACCTTGACCTGGCGCTGAAAGTCGCCTTTGCCGATGGCCTGGGCCGCCGCCGCCAGATCGTCGAGCGGCGTCGTCAGCGTGCGGCTCATCAGGACGCCGAACAGGATGCCGATGACGCTGCCGACGAAAGCGACCAGGAGCATGAATTCCTCGATGCCGACACCGCGCGCGATGCCGAAGGGTCGGAAGGGTGGCGGCGGATTCTCGCTGGCGCCGACCAGCAGCGCACCCGCAGTCTGCCCATCGACAACAATCGGCAAGGACTCGGCGATGCCGAAGGTCGCCGGAGACTGACCCGCTACCAGGGTGCCGTTGCTCGAGACGAGAGCATATTGGGAGTCGCGCAGAGGCGGATAGGCTTCCTGCGCCAGGTCGAGATAGGTCGTTACGCCGCGCCAATCACCATAGATGTGATAAAGGTTCGCCAGCCCTGCCGTGACACTCGCAGGCAGAACCTCGTCGCGGTTGGCGTCCGATTGCTCCAGACTGATGCGGATCAGCTGGACGCTGACGACTGAGATAATGACGAAGCCGATGATGACCACCGCCATGAATGTCAGACTCAATCTGACCCAGAGACGATTCATGCGCCTACCTCTGCTTCACTTGCTGCCGAGCCGGTAGCCAACCCCATAGATGGTCTGGATGTAGTCGGGATTCCTGGGGTCGGTTTCGATCTTGCGGCGCAGATTCTTGATGTGGGTATCTAGCGAGCGCTCCATGCCCTCGTACTGAAAATTGAGCGCGGACTCGATCAATTCTGTGCGCGTGAAGACGTGCTCAGGGCTGCGTATGAGCGCGTGGATCAGCTCGAATTCGATGCGCGTCAATTCGATGTCGCGCTCGCCCAATGTCAACAGCCGCCGCGAGGGATCGAGCCGCAGGTCACGGTAGTGCAGCACACGCTCGGTCTCGGCGTCGAGGTCGCCGGAGGTGCGGCGCAGCACCGAACGCACCCGCGCCACGACTTCGCGCGGGTTGTACGGCTTGGTGATGTAATCATCCGCGCCAAGCTCCAGGCCGACGATCTTGTCTTTGTCGTCCACGCGCGCGGTCAGCATGATGATCGGCGTCGCCTTGAGATAGGGATCGCTGCGCACGGCGCGGGCGATGTCCATGCCGTCGCGGTCGGGCAGCATCAGGTCGAGCAGCACCAGATTTGGCTTTTCCTGGCGCATGATGTGCATGGCCGTCGCGCCGTCTGCCGCTGCCAGCACCTGAAAGCCGGAGCTTTCCAGGTAGGCGCAGAGCGCGCGCAGCGTCTCCTGATGATCTTCGACGACCAGAATACATTCAGACGACATAGACCTCCGATTCCGTCAGAAAAACCGTTCCCCCTTCATTCTAGCGATCAAATGTGGGGAAACTGTGAAATCTTCCACCGCCAGGACAATTTTACACTTTCTCCAGAATTCCCTCGCAGCGTCCCCACATTCGCTCGCGACAATAACAACCAGTACGCAACAACCATCCATCGGAGTCTTTTATGCGTGTTACCCGCACGTTGATCCTTTTGGCGCTGCTCACGCTGGCGATCCCCGCTGCGGTCGGCGCGATCAACGCCAGCCAGGTCGCCAGCACGACGCCCGTGGCGCTGCCGATTGAAAGCGCGGACGTTCAGACGGCGCAGACGGTGAGCCTGCCCGCCGCGGTGCAAACCCAAACCACGACGCAGACCGACAGCAGCATCGCCATCCTCGGCTCGATTGAAGCCGCCGAGACGGCGAGCCTGACCTTCCTCACGCCGGGCACGATTGCGGAACTGCTCGTCCAGGAGGGCGATTACGTCGAGGCCGGTACGGTCATCGCCCGGCTTGACCCGGAGAATGCCCAGATCGCCTATGACCAGGCGGTCTACAACCTGGAACTGGCGCGGCTCGACCTGCAAGACCTGCAAGCCCCGCCCGACGAAGCCGATCTCGAAAACGCCCGGCTCAGCATCCTCAGCGCGCAGAGCGCCTACACGGACGCGGCTAACAGTGTTTCCGATTCCACCCTGCAATCGGCGCAGATGCGCTACGAACAGGCGCAGGCCGCGTATGACCTGGCCGTGCAGAAGCGCGCCAACATGAATGCGTCCGAGCAGGAGACCGCGCTCCAGGACGCCGCCGTCGGCGCGGCCTCGTTCAACCTGGAGATCGCGCGGCTGCAATTGCAGGAACTGCAAACGCCGAACAACGCCAACCTGTGGTCGGCTGGCGCGCGCATTCAAATCGCCCAGTTGGAATATGATCAACTGCTGGCCGGGCCGACCGAGGCTCAACTGACGAGTGCGCAGCTCGCGGTTAGCTCTGCCGAGGCGCGTGTGGCCGACGCGCAGGTGACGCTGCAGCGGCTGGAACTGGTCACGCCCTTTTCCGGTGTGATCACGTCGCTGCCGGTGGATGTGGACACGAATGTCATTCCATCGACGGAAATTGCAGAGCTGACCGATCTCACGCAGCTACTGCTGAAAGCGCCGCTGCACGAACTTGATCTCGATCAGGTGAGCGTCGGCGCGCCTGCGACGATTGTGCTGGATGCGCTGCCGGACGAGACCTTCAGCGCGACCGTCCAGCGGATTGCCTGGATCGGCGTGGAGTCGGACGGCATCGTGCAGTATGACATCTGGCTGGCGCTCGACAATGCCGATGCGCGCGTGCGCCTGGGCATGACTGGCGAAGCCAACATCGACGTTTCTTCGTGAGCCGCTAGCTAGTGAAGAGTGCAGTTCATTGTTTGAATGTGTCCCCTCCCCTAATCCCCTCCCCATTGCGATGGGGAGGGGACGAACCGCAGGTTCAGGGGTGGGGACAATGAAAGCGTCAAGCGATCTGCTCTGAAACTGCCTATTGAAGATTGGACGACCATAACGATGAACACAGACATGACGATTGTACTTGCCGCCGCCGCGGCCCTGCTGAGCGGGCTGGGAGTACTCTGGTGGCTATCAAAGCGGCTGATCAAGCCGGGCATCGTGCGCACCCTGATCCGGATGTCCGGGCTGGCGACCGTTGTCCTCATCGCCGTCACCGGCGGCCTGACGCTCATGCGCAGTCAAACGCAAGCTGCGGCTGCGACGACGACCACGCCGCTTGTCTCCGAACGGGCGACGGCTGAACTCGGCACGCTCACCGTGACGCTGGATGCGGTTGGCAATCTGGAGCCGGGCGATACGCAAGCGCTGACGTTTGGCGCGTCGGCCCCGGTCACGGAAGTCCTCGTCTCGGTCGGTGATACGGTTCATGCGGGCGATGTCCTCGCGCGGGTCGATACGACCGATCTGGAAGCGAATCTGCGCGACGCCGAACTGTCGCTGGCGAAGGCGCAGGCATCGCTGGATGCGCTGCTCGCGCCCGCGACCGAGCTTGAGATTGCGGCGGCGGAAGCGAACATCACCCTGGTGCAGGCGCAGTTGTACTCCGCCTCCCAGGGCGGTTCGAGCGACGCTGACGTCGAGATCGCGCGGCTGCAAGAAGAACTGGCGCGCAACCAGCTCTGGCAGTCGCAGATCAACCGCGACATGCGCGTCGCCCAGGAGGAAGCGCGCGGCGGCGGTGTCAACTGGCTGGAGCAGCAGGAGTTCGACTCGTCCGTAGCCCAGGCTGAAAACAGCGTCACGCTGGCCGAGACGGATTTTCAGGATACGCTGACCGATGGCCCCAGCGGCAGTTCGCTCGCGAGCGCCAATGCTTCGGTCGCCAGCGCTGAGAGACGCCTGGAAGAACTGCAGGCCGGGCCGTCCGAGACGGATTTGCGCCGCGCGCAGATTGCGGTCGAGTCGGCGCAGCTTGAGGTCGACAGCGCCCGCCAGGCGCTTGACGATGCGACGCTCACCGCGCCATTCGATGGCATCGTTGCTGACGAGAATCTGATCGTCGGCGTCGTGCCGCTCGCCAACAGTGCCATCACCTTGATCGACACCAGCCGCTACACGCTCAATCTGAGCGTCGCCGAATCGGACGTGATCAACGTCGCGGTCGGCCAGCCGGTCGATCTGGCGGTGCAGGCGGTCAACGATACGCCGGTCACGGGCACGATCACCCGCCTGGATGTCTCGCCGACGCAGTCCGGCCAGTTGATCGCCTACGCTGCCGAAGTGACGGTCAACCCGACGGCGGATGTGCCGCTGCGTCCGGGCATGAGCGCGACCGCGACGATCACGCTCGAAGCCTACGAGAACGTGCTGCTGCTGCCCAACCGCTTCATCGAGACCGACGCGACGACCGGGCAAACCGTTGTTCAGATCGAGCCTGCGCCGGATGTCTACACGGCGCTGCCAGTCACGTTGGGCGCGCGCAACGCCGAAGAAAGCGAGATCACGTCTGGCCTCAGCGCCGGGCAAACCGTCGTCCTGCTGGCGCGCGAGACATCGACAACCACGCAGCAGGGTGGATTGGGCCTCGGCATTCTGGGTGGCGGCGGCCAGCGTCCGCCTGATGGCTTCCAACCGCCCGCCGGTGGTTTCCAGGGCGGCGGTGGCGGCTTCGCCGGGCCGGGAGGCTAATGATGAATGATCTGCACACCAACAACCACGTTCCGGTGATCGATATTCTCGGCATCACCAAGACCTATGACATGGGCAAGCTGAAGCTCGACGTACTCAAAGGCATCAGTTTGCAGATCCAGCGCGGGGAAATCGTCTCCATCATGGGACCATCCGGCTCCGGCAAGAGCACGCTGATGAACATCCTCGGCGCGCTCGATCAGCCGACGACGGGCGCGTACAACCTGGACGGCGAGGACATCGCCAAGTTGAGCCAGGTGGAACTGGCGCGTATCCGCAACCGCAAGATCGGCTTCGTCTTCCAAAGCTTCAACCTGCTCAAGCGCACGTCGGCCCAGCGCCAGGTCGAACTGCCGCTGATCTACGCTGGATCACGGGATCGGGCCAAGAAGGCGCGCGCCGCCCTCGAAGCGGTCGGGCTGGAAGACCGGCTCGATCATCTGCCGAGCGAACTGTCCGGCGGCCAGCAGCAGCGTGTCGCGATTGCGCGCGCCATCGTCGGCGATCCGTCGATCATCCTGGCGGACGAACCGACCGGCAACCTCGACTCGAAGAGCGGCACGGAAGTCATGCAGATCTTCCAGCGCCTGAATCGCGAGCAAGGCATCACGACAGTTTTCGTCACCCACGACCCGTGGATCGCCCGCCACACGCAGCGCGTGATCATGATCCGCGACGGGCAAATCGTCGCCGATCAGCCGGTCGCCGAGCCGCTGGTCGCAGGTGAGGCGGAACGCCCATCCGAGGCCGAGGAGCTGCAAGGCATCTTCGAGGCCGCCTACGCGCCGTCCGAAGCGGGCGCAGCGGATTAGGAGCCGACGATGAACGTGTTCGAGAACCTGCGTATCGCGCTCGACAATCTGCTGCTCAACCGCCTGCGCGCGCTGCTGACCATCCTCGGCATCGTCATCGGCGTGGCTGCCGTCACCAGCCTGATCAGCCTGGGGCGCGGCGTCGAAAGCTACGTCGCGTCGCAGTTCGAAGGCCTGGGCGCGGACATCCTCACCATTCGCGCCAGCCCGCCGCGGCGTGGTTTCAACCGCTTGGCGATCAAGCCGCTGACTACGGAGAACGTCACCGCGCTCGCGTCCGGTGTTGTCGCGCCGAGTGTGCGCGCGGTGACGGCGGAATATCAGGTGCAGGCCACGGTTGTCTACGGCTACGACAGTCTCTCGTCGTCCATACGCGGCGTCAGCGCAAACTACGCCGCCGCCAACGACTGGTATCCGCTGGAAGGCGGCTTCTTCACCGAGCAGGACAACACGGCGCAGGCGCAGATTGCGCTGCTCGGCTCATCGACCGTCGAAGACCTGTTCGGCAGCGCAAGCTATGACCCGACCGGCCTGACGATCCTGATCAACAACCTGCCCTTCACCGTCGTCGGCGTTATGGAAGAAAAAAGTTCGACCTTCGGGCAAGATCCGAACTCGGCCATCCTCGTGCCGCTGCTGACCGCGCAGAGCAAGCTTGGCAATGCGCGCGTCGCCGGGGCGGGCTACTCCGTCTCGACAATTCAGGCGCAACTGGTCGAGGACGCGGATGTTGACAGGGCCACCGACGAGATCGAGGCGTACCTGCTCGCCGAGCACGGCATCACCGACTCGACTCAGGCCGATTTCTCAATCTCGAACCCGGAGACGATCTCGGAAGCGCGGACGGAGGTCTTCACGACGCTGACGCTGTTCCTGAGCGCCATCGCGGCGATTTCGCTGCTGGTCGGCGGCATCGGCGTGATGAATATCATGCTCGTGTCCGTCTCCGAGCGCACGCGCGAGATCGGCCTGCGCAAGGCGGTCGGCGCGCGCTCGCGGGACATCCTGAGCCAGTTCATGATCGAGGCGATCATGCTCTCGCTGCTCGGCGGCGCGGGCGGTGTTCTGCTGGCGCTGGGCATCACGACCATCGCCGGACAAGCGCTGCTCTCCGGTGTGACGCCGTCCTTAAGCCCCGATGTGCTGCTGCTCGCGACCGGCGTGTGCAGCGCTATCGGCATTCTCTTCGGTCTCTATCCCGCCAACCGCGCGGCGCGGATGCAGCCGATCCAGGCGCTGAGGTTTGAATGATGATTACCGGATTCTTCGATAACATCCGCATCGCCACGACGCAGCTTTTCAGCAACAAGCTGCGCACGATCCTGACCATGCTCGGCGTCATCATCGGCATCGCGTCGGTGGTGCTGCTGCTGTCCCTGGGGCAGGCCGTGCAATCCAGCATCACCGCGCAGTTCGAAGGCCTGGGCGCATCGCTCATCCGCGTCAGTTCGACCAGCAGTGACGCGCCGCTGACAACCACGCTGACCGATACGCTGCGCACACGCCTGACGACCGCCAGCTACGTCATGCCGCAGACCAGTGGCAACTACTCCGTCGTCTACAACGGCGACGAATTCAGCGTCGGCGTCACCGGCGCGACGACTGACTATCTGGCGATCAACGACCGCAGCCTCACAGGCGGGCGCTTCTTCACTGAAGACGAGTTGAACAGCAGCGCGCGTCTCGCCGTCATCGGCGTGGAGACCGCCGAGAACCTGTTCGACACCGCCAACCCGCTCGGCGCAGAGATCCGCATCGGCACGGTTTTCTTCCAGGTCATCGGCGTGCTCAACGACACCGGCGGCGAAAACGACGATCTGATCGTCGTGCCGATCACCGCCGCGCAGACGCGCCTGAATGCCACGCGCACCAACAGCGGCGAGCCGGTGGTCAATACGATCCTCGTCCTGGCGGCGGATAACAACCAGGTCGATGCGACGACCGACGAGGTCACGACCGTCATGCGCCAGGTGCGCAACATCGGCGCGAGCGATAGTGATGATTTCCGTGTTTTCACCTCCTCGACCATCCTGGATACGCTCTCCAGCACCATCGAGACGATCACCGTCTTTCTCGGCATGTTGGCAGGCATCTCCCTGGTCGTCGGCGGCATCGGTGTGATGAACATCATGCTCGTGACCGTCAATGAGCGCACGCGTGAGATTGGCCTGCGCAAGGCGGTCGGCGCGCAGCGCTGGGACATCATCTCTCAGTTCCTGACGGAAGCCGTGGTGATCACGATGCTCGGCGGTCTCATCGGCGTCGTGATCGCCTTTGGCGGCGCGGCGCTGATCACGACGCTCGTCAGCGATTTCAACGTCATTATCCAACCCAGCAGTCTCTTATTGGCAGCGGGCATCGCCGCCGCGGTCGGCATCTTCTTCGGCGTCTACCCGGCGAGCCGCGCCGCCAGCCTTAGCCCGATTGACGCGCTGCGTTACGAATGAGGGCTGCGAAAGGAAGCAGATCATGCAAGGAATTATGTTTGCCGGTGCGTTAATGCCACTGCCATATGCGGTCTACGCGGTGATCCAGGCCGTGCGCGGCAAAGTGCGCATCACGGGTCTGGGCACGCTGCTGGCCTATCTGGCTGTGCTCGTGCCGCTGATCATCATCGCCATCCAGACCGTCAACGACGTTGAACCGGCCATCCTGACCGTGGCAGCCATCGCCAGCGGCGCGGTCGTCGTCTTGTTCAGCATCATCCTGCTGATCCGGGAACTGCGGCGCAGCGACCGGGCGCTCGGCCAGTCGTACAGCGTGCTCGGCCTGGGCGTCGGCGTGCTTGTCATCGCCGGGACGCTGATTACACCGTTGGTGCTTGAACAGGTGACGACGCTGCTCGGCGCGACGACCGCGACGACCACAACCAACACGACCGCCTCCACAGGGGCAACGGCGCGGAACGGCGCTTTTGCCGGGCAGGAATTGACCGCTGATATGGCCTCGTCACCGCTGGTGCAGGTCATCGCCGGGCAGTCCGGGCTGACAGGCCAGGCTGTGATTGAACAGCTCCAGGCCGGGAAGTCGATCAGCGAGCTGGTGACCGCGGGCGGCGGCGATCTGACCGCTGTCACAGCGGCATTCACGACCGCGGTCGAGCAGGGCATCACTGACGGCACGATCCCGGCGCAGATGACGGAGCGCTTCGGCGGCACGTCAGGCTTTGTCGAGCAGTTGGTGCAGGGCGGTCTGCCCGCGCAGTTTGGCCAGGCGCTGCTCGCCAGTGTGCTCTCTGGCGGTGTGGCCGCTCCGGCGGCAGGTGCGCCCGTCAGTGACCCCAGCGCCGCGGGTAGTGACACCACGGCAGCCGGTGTGAAGGATACGACGAGCGCGGCAGACACGACGACCGGCAGCAGCGAGCGCCCGGCAGGTTTCCCGCAAGCGCCCGCCGGATTCAACATGCCCGGTGGCAGCAATGACAGCACTGGCGCAGCGGCTCAGCCCGAAGCGACCGCGACAGCCAGCCCAACGGCGACACAACAGCCGACTGCGACGCCACTCCCGACAAGGACGCCCTGGCCGACCTCGACGCCGTTCCCGACGTTCGCGCCGACTAGCACGACGGCCCCGGTGGCTGCGTGCAATGTGCTCATCAACTTCAATCTCAACCTGCGCGCCAGCCCCAGCGCCGACGGCGACCTGCTGCTGACCATCCCCTACGGCACGATTGTCAGCGCCAGCGATCACAACGCGGATGGCAGGTGGCAGGTGACGTATGACGGTGTCACCGGTTGGGTCGATGGCGAATACGTCACGGTCATGGCGGGATGTAGGCTGTAGATTGTGACGCGCTTGTGGATAAAAGCACCCTCAAACCGTGACGCCAGCCTGATCGCATCGTCAGAGATGCGGCACGGCAGCCCGGATGCAGGCGCGCATCCGGGCTGTTATTGTGCCGATAGGTTGCGGATTACAGCGCAGGTTTGATGTTCTGGTTCAGGCGGAACAGGTTGGTCGGGTCGTATCGAGTCTTCAGTGCCACCAGTCGGTTGTAGTGCGCGCCATAGGCATCCTTGACCAGTTGTTCGCCCTCTTCGCCCAGGCCGGGGAAGTTGACGTACAAGCCGCCTGTGGAGTAGGCTTCCATCTCGGCAAGGTACGCGCGTGCATAGTCGAGCACTTCCTCGGTTTGATGGGGATCATCCCAGATGGCATCGACGCTGAACAGATAGGTCGCGTCGCGCCCCATGAACGCCGTCTTTTCGGCATCGACCCTGCGCGCTGCGCCGCCATTGTGCCAGATCACGATGAGAATCGACGGTGCCGGCGGTTTGGTGCCTTGTGGGATGAGCGCCTGGATCGTCTCGTCATCCAGATTCGCCAGGTAGCGCGACTTGAAGTAATACTGGCGCTGCCCTTTCGGGAAAAACTGGTCAAAGCCTTGCTGGACGGCTGTCCAGGATATCGGGCCGCTCAAATCGAGGAGTGGCCTGCCCATCTCCCGTAACGGACGGGTGATGCGCTCTCCGTCTTCGAGCGGGCCGGTGTACACGCCGCCGAGAATCACAACGCGCTTTCCGTGAAATTCCTCGGGAAAGTCTGGCGTGGCAGGGATAGACCAGAAATAGGCGCTGGACGATAGCTCTTCAGGAGCCTCTTTCATAAAGTCGCGCCACTTTGGCAGCAGTTCCTTGGCATCCTCGACCGGATACCAGGGCATAACCAGCGTCACCATCGGCCCGACCGGGTGTAGGCGGTACTCAAACGATGTGACAACTCCAAAATTGCCACCGCCGCCGCGCAGGCCCCAGAAAAGCTCCGCATTCTCGTTCTCGCTGGCCGTGAGATATTCGCCCCTGGCAGTCACGAGATTGACTGAGAGCAGGCTGTCAATGGTGAGACCATGTTTGCGCCGCAGCCAGCCCATGCCGCCGCCAAGAGTCAGCCCGGCAATTCCGGTGGTCGAGACCACGCCGCCGGGAGCTGCAAGCCCAAAGACCTGTGTCTCGCGATCCAGTTCGCCCCAGGTGACACCGGCCTGTGCGCGCGCGACGCGCTTGTCAGGATCAACGTGAATCCCTTTCATCCCGGAAAGATCGATGACCAGTCCGCCATCGCAGGTTGCATGTCCGGCGACATTGTGGCCACCACCGCGTACGGCGACCAGGAAGTCACGCTCGCGCGCGAAATTTACCGCTGCAATGACATCCGCGACACCGGCGCAGCGCGCGATCATGGCCGGGTACTTATCGATCATCCCGTTCCAGACGCGACGCGCCTCATCATACTCTGGATGCGAGGGCGATATCACCTGCCCCTGCATCTGCTGCTGCAAGGACTGGACTGCCTCAGCCAGCCTCTCGCTTTGATCGGGCAAGATTGCAATTGACATTGTGCTTCTCCTATTGACTGATTCCGCGAACGGTTGTGGGCAGATGTATTGCCGTACCGCCACGGTCTTAACGTTCAAAAGCGTACGTCAATAGGGGGTGGAGAAGTCATCACCCCTACGAGTGAAACTTGATTCGGGCTGGTCCTTCGTTTGTCAGCTGTCTTGTGCTACATTGTGTTTGTCACGCTTAAGGACAGTCTAAAGCATCGTCCAAGCTTTCGTCTCATGGAGCAGGAGACCACAGGCCATGTTGCGTACAGGTGTCCGGGGACAGCTAGAGCATTTGCCGACGCAACCAACGGCATTTGTCGGGCGAGACAATGAGATCGCGCAGGTGATGGAGATGCTGGCGGATTCGCACTGCCGCCTGCTAACTTTGACGGGCGAAGGGGGCATCGGCAAATCGCGCTTGGCGCTAGAGATTGCCGCGCGTTCACTGGGTTATTATCCCGACGGCATCTATTTTGTCGATTTGCAGGCAGTTCACACAGCGGATACGCTTCTACAGGTCATTTCGGATACGCTCGCCTGCCCGCTTTCAGGACATCAGACCGCCCTCGAGCAGCTCCTCGGTTTCTTACGTGAAAAAGACATGCTGCTTCTGCTCGACAACTTCGAGCAGCTGTTGCCAGAGCGGGCAGACGAGCTGGTGAGCGACCTGCTCAATGGCTGCCCCGGTCTCTCCATTCTGGTGACGTCGCGCGAGGTGCTGAATCTGAGACAAGAATGGGTCTGGCGCGTTACCGGGTTGGCATTTCCACAGCAGCAGACGGATGAGTCTCCGGAGACATACGACGCTGTGCGGTTATTCTCGGAGCGTGCGCGTCACGTACGATCCGACTTCCTGATCGACAACGATCTGCCGTACGTCCTTCAAATCTGCCAGCTTGTCGAAGGGATGCCGCTGGCGCTTGAACTCGCCGCCTGCTGGCTCAAGGTGCTTCCCTGCAAAGCCATCGCCGAGGAGATTCGCCAGAACCTGGATTTGCTGAATAGTCATCAGCGCGATTTGCCCGAACGCCATCGCAGCATCCGCGCCGTGTTTGAACAATGCTGGAAGCTCCTGTCGCCTTCAGAGCGCGATACCATCAACTGCCTCTCCATTTTCAAAGGCGGCTTCCGACGTGAAGCGGCGCAACAGGTCGCTGGCGCAAACCTGGAAATCTTG
Organism: Anaerolineae bacterium; assembly: GCA_023382675.1. Classification (GTDB taxonomy): domain Bacteria; phylum Chloroflexota; class Anaerolineae; order Aggregatilineales; family Phototrophicaceae; genus Flexifilum. Next base: position 25,985 of record JAHDWN010000035.1, on the reverse strand, counting down.
ATGCTGCTGGTCGACAAGTCCCTCTTGCGACTGGACACCAACGGGCGTTTTCACATCCACGAACTGGTGCGCCAATATGCCGCCGAAAGACTGGGCGATGCGGAAGCGCTGCTCGACGCGCACTGCGCCCACTACGCGGGTTTTCTTCAACAACGGGATAAGGATTTGAATGGAGGCCGCCAGCTTGGGGCAAGTGACGAAATAGCGGAAGACCTCGATAACATCCGGGCGGCCTGGGGGCATGCAGTGAACCGGGGTGATTTCCAGGCCTTGTCTCAGATGACCACCGCCTATTCCTTGTTTTGTCAATTCCGCGGCCGCTACCAGGAAGCGCACAACGCCTACCTCAGCGCAATCAGTCGCCTTATGACGCTTGACAGTATGCCCGAAGTCGATCTGGCATTGAGTATGCTGCTCTCAGCGCTGGGTTGGATGTATGTCCGTATGGGGCAGTTGGACAATGCTGAAACGACCTTTCGGCAAGCCGATGCAGCCTTCTACCGTCTGAACATCACACCAGCGCAGGGATATGGCTATGGCGGCGATCCTTCGATTGGGCGAGGCGTGATCGCGCTAGTACGCGGCGACTATGGTGAGGCTCAACGTCTCGCCGAGCAGGCATGTCACACGGCGGAGATGGCTAAGAGTTCAGCTGATCTGAGAATTGCCAGCCGCACACTTGCGGAAGCCTGTCTGCGCCAGGGAAAACACGAGAGCGCGCATCAATTCGCGCTGAGGGCCTATCAGATCTGCGAAGAGACGGATGATCGGTGGTTCATGGCATACTGCCTGATGACGCTGGGCGAAATCGGGATTGAGATGCAGGAGTATGCTGCGGCAAAAAAACACTTCGAATCTGCTTACACGCTGCGTCAGGAAATCGGCGACCCGGAAGGCATGGCGTTGGCGCTGGCTCACCTGGGGGATATTGCCGTTCGCCAGCACTCGTTCGACGCGGCGCTCCGTTACTACGATGAGAGCCAGACGTTATACCGGCAAATAAGCGATCCGGGTGGTTTAGCGAGAGCGTTATGCGGTCTCAGTCGCGCGCAGCTGTCGCTTCAAAACTATCAGGCTGCCGCCGAAGCCTGCCGGCAGGCGCTTCAGATCACGGCGTCAATTCAATACGTTCCCGTTCTTTTGCAACTGCTGATGATCGCTGGTGAACTCTGTTATGCAGTTCAGAATCGATCCGCGGGGTCGGAAGTTCTTGCGCTGATCATGAAACACACGGCAACCAATTATGCCACCAAAGCAGCGGTGCGGCAGTTCCTTGTGCGGCAGGGTGGCGCTGAATCGACCGCGCTATCCGCCGGATACGACCTGCAGAACGTCGGCTCTCTGCTTCAAATGGCAGCGAATATCGAATCTACGCTCTTTGATATCGCAGAAGCGCACGGCACAAAACCGCCGCCTGGTACGTCCACTACTCGAACAACCAGCCAATCGCTGCTCGATCCTTTAAGTCCACGCGAGATTGAAGTGATGTCGTACGTCGCCGCCGGAATGCAGAATCGTGAGATAGCCGACCGGCTCGTGGTCTCGCTGAACACGGTCAAGACCCATATCAACAACATCTATTCCAAGCTGGGCGTGACCAACCGGGTTCAAGCTGTCGCGCGGGTTCGCGAGCTGGGCATTCTCTAATCCTTAATCCAGGTTCAATCCCTCTAATCACCTGGACGGGTGATGACACTCCACCCCTCCTTCCTCCTATGCTGTTGCTCATCGTTTGTGAGCACAAAAGGAGGAAAACACAATGCGCTCAAGACTAAGTATCGGGACTGCCGCGGCGTTGCTGCTGCTGGTGAGCTGGTTGGGCATCATGCCCGCAGCAGCTCATGGAGACGGTGGGATTGCGCCGAACGGCCTGTTCTTTGTCGATTACCGCAGTATGAACGGCGGTTCGGATGGCGTCATGCTGGTCAATGTTGATCCGGAATCGGCGACTTTCGGTGAGATTCTGCAGACCTTTGAATTGGGTGAAGGCGTGCTGCTGCATCATCTCTACTACAATCGCGATCAATCGCGCTTGTACAACACGACGCTCAACGGCGAGTTTCTGTATGAGCTGATGCTGGAGCGTGATGCCGACGGCATACCGACCATCACTGAGGCCATGGCCATTGATACCGGGGACAGCATCGTGGGCGAGGACATGTACTTCTCGGAAGACGGTGCCTACTTCTGGATGACCTTCATCGGGGGCTTCGGCGGGGAGCGCGACGGATCAGTCGGCATGTTTGACGCGCAGACCAATGAACTGCTTCAGACCATCGTCGCGCCTGAGCCGGAAGACGCGGCCAGCGGCGAGCCGTTCATCCTCTACCCGCACGGCATTTCGGCCAACGAAGACCTCGGTTACATGCTGGTCACTTCGACGGTTCACCCAGATCTCACCACTGGCATCGGCAACACGGTGACGCTGATCGACATGGCAACCAACGAACCCGTGCAGACGCTTCTCGTCGGGCAGTCGTGGGAGGATCTGAGCGAGCCGGTGGAAGTGCTGATGCTGCGCGATGGCCTGCCGCCCTATGCGCTGGCGACGACGGTGTTCGGCGGCGACGTGTGGGTTGCGCCGTTCGATGGAGAGGCAGGTCGCCTGGGCGAATTCAGCGAAGCTTTTGACGGCAGCGCTAATAACGTAGGGGTGGCCCTTGAGTTCTACATCGGCCCCGGCGACGACCCGGCCAGCGACGAAGATCAACTGCTCTATGTCAGCTTCGCCGTGCCCGGTGTCGTGAATGCCTACAGCCTGGATAATCTGCCGGAATTGGAGCTGGTGAAAACCTTCCAGGCCGAGGCAGGTACGCATCACTTCGGCTTCTTCCGCACCGAATCAGGGCGCGAGGCGATGGTGATTCAGAACAACCTGCTCAATGGCGAGGGGATCAACGCAGGCACCCTGACGATTGTCGATATCCATACCGGCGAGCAGTTGGGCAGACTTGACCTGACGGAAGACTATGGCATGATGCCCGAATCCCTCGAGTCGGCGATGGGAAACGCACACTTCGCGCATCACTAAGATCATCTCTGGTTCAAAGGGCGGGTTGTTTCATCCCGCCCTCCTCGTCCTATTCCTCTGACGAGACAGCCTGCTCAATGGAAAAACCACATCTAGCCTTCTACGCCAGAATGCGCCCCCGGGTGGCCGAGACTGCCTCCGACGGGTAATCCGCCAGCTTATCCCGCAGCAGTCCATCCGCCAGATCGTGCAGCCCGACCGCCGCCTGATCCGGCGCGAGCATCAGGATCTGGTTGATCTGCGCGCCGATATCCGGGCAGGCGGCCTCGAAGCGGCGTAGCGGATCGAGATTGTCAAGCGCTTCTGGGCGTTCCTACGAGATGCGCTGTAGGGAACGAGGCGCGTCTCGTCCGCCATATCATATCCAAACTCATTGTATGCGGTAGGGCCGCCATTCCTGGCGTTCGACCGATGCGCGTCTATTCCCCGCGCCAGCGACTTGCTGGTGTGCCTGGGGTGCTGCTGATTGGTCGCCGCGGGCACTGAGTCCACAAAGCGTCACGATCGCCAACGCGGTATCCGCCGCGTTGCACGTCAGCATGCGCCCGTGGCATACTGGCTGGCCGACAGGGGCACCGCGCGAGAATCCCGCGCATTTGCCAACCGCCAATAGCCAGGGGCCAAACAGAAATGACAATGCGCGATGCCAGAATATGACGCCGTGATCGTCGGCTCCGGGCCGAACGGGCTGGCCGCCGCGATCACGCTGGCTCGGGCGGGCTGCAAACCGCTGGTGCTCGAAGCGAAGGACAGCATCGGCGGCGGGCTGCGCACGCAGGCAGTGACACTGCCCGGCTTCCAGCACGACGTGTGTTCGAGCGTGCATCCGCTCGGCCTGGCGTCGCCGTTCTTCCGCGGTCTGCCGCTGGCGGATTATGGCCTGGAATGGGTCTTCTCCCCGGCAGAAGTGGCGCACCCGCTTGACGACGGCAGTGCATTGCTGCTCGAACGCTCGGTGGCGGCGACGGCAGCACAGCTCGGCAGCGACGCAGGCAGCTACCGGCGGCTGATGGACTGGCTGGTTACACACGACGAGGCGCTGCTCGACCAGTTCCTCGGCCCGCTGCGTCTGCCCCGGCAGCCGCTGGCGACGATTGGCTTTGGCATCCCGGCGCTGCTCCCGGCGCGGCTGCTGGCAAAGCTGCTCTTTCGCGAGGCGCGGACGCGGGCGCTGTTCGCAGGTGTGGCGGCGCACGCCATCCGCCCGCTGGAGCATCCGGCGACGGCGGCCATTGGCCTGATCTTGGGGATGCTGGGGCACGCGGTCGGCTGGCCGCTGGCGCGCGGCGGCTCCGGGCGAATTGCCGACGCGCTCGCGGCGTATCTCGCCCATCTCGGCGGCGAGATCGTCACCGGCCACAAGGTGCGCTCGCTCGACGATCTGCCGCCCACGCGCATGATGCTGTTCGACGTGACGCCGCGCCAAATGCTGCGTATCGCCGGGGATCGCTTCCCCGCGGGCTACCGCCGCCAGCTAGAGGGCTATCGCTACGGCCCCGGCGTCTTCAAGATCGACTACGCGCTCAGCCAGCCGATCCCCTGGCGGGCGAAAGACTGTGCTCGCGCCGCGACTGTCCACGTCGGCGGCACGCTCGAAGACATCGCCCAAAGCGAGGCGGAAGCCTGGCAGGGGCGGCACAGCGCGCGCCCGTTCACACTGCTCGTCCAGCCGACGCGCTTCGACCCCACCCGCGCGCCGGAAGGCAAGCACATCGCCTGGGCATACTGCCACGTCCCGCATGGCTCGACGCAGGACATGACGGCAGCGATTGAGGATCAGATTGAACGCTTCGCGCCCGGCTTCCGTGACTGCATCCTCGCCCGGCATACACGCCACGCGCAGGCGATGGAGGATTACAACCCGAACTACGTCGGCGGCGACATCAACGGCGGCGTGCAGGATTTGCGCCAGTTGTTCACGCGCCCCACGCTGCGCCGCGTGCCCTATTCGACGCCGCTCCAAGGCCTGTACATTTGCTCGTCGTCCACGCCGCCCGGCGGCGGTGTCCACGGCATGTGCGGCTATCACGCCGCGCGGGCTGCCCTCGACTGAGGCGCCGACTGCGCTACTCGGAGTCCAACATCACCTGCACGTCCACCGGCGTATTATCGCGCAGGATCGTGAGCGTGACCGTGTCACCAGCGCGTGGCCGCACCTCTCGTCGCAGCAGCACCCCCACCTGTCCGCGTGTACAGGCGTCCGTTTCTGCTAGAATCCGCCGCTCGTAGTCCGCGCTGAAGGCCCGGCGCGCCGCCCGCGGTTGCACCTCAACCGGTCTGCCTGTGCCATTCTCGTATGCTATCTGCTTCCATCCTTCTTCGCCCTCGAGTCTACACTAAACTTGAGACCGAAGTTGTTTCATTCATTCTGGCACAGAGGGCGATAAGCTCCGCGCTTGATTGACCCCAAAAGAGCCGTGAAGGATAGTTCGGTTTGCCAACGTCACATATAAAGCATAATCGTTTTCATACCCCTGGGAAGCTAATATTATCCAGGTATGCTTGGCACGCGGCGCGAAAGATTGCCTCATCGTCTAATTCGGCAAGCAACCTCCTGTTTCCGCAAAGCGCCGTGTAAATCGAGCTGCGCAGGTCAGCATCATGGATGCGCTCGGATTGAATATTGAGCCGTGTGCCATCTGTAGCATTCAGGGTGGGAATAACTGCACGCATACGCACCAAAATGGCCGTCAAGCGTGGCGAGGCGGAATAGGCAAGTGCATGAGCCAGTCTCCTGAACTGCTCTTCATGTCCAACGTTATGTAGCGACTGTGACATAGAAGCTCAATTTGTGTGCTTTGACCATCCAAGCCTAGAGTGTATCCGTCGCTCGTTCCCAATGATAGGCAACGGCTATGACTTGCGCCCAGATTTGGCTAAGGCGGTAATGTTCTATGAGATGCTCCGTAATTGAGACCAATCGTTTCTGCCTCGCGCCCCATGCATCTAAGAGCACCGCCCATTCCGACCATGTTTTGCCTGTCGCCTTACACACCTGTTCGTCGGTGATCGCTCGGTAAAAACTGGAATTGGGAAACATCATGCCCGTTACCTCGAACAGGAAATCTATCAATGTAACTTTATGAAATAAATCTCTTGTTTGCGTTTTGGAAATTCATGACATCTATTGTCCTATTCTTCTCAGACACTGTTTATTGACGGCAATGAAGCGGCTACTTCAGGTGGTTCGTTTAGGGTGTGGAGTTCACAATCGCGGGCAGACAATTGACGTCTTAAATCCCATAACCGGAATTTGTCCCAAAGTGGGAAAATACCTCTCGGGAGTTTAGTGAAAACCACCTGTGCATCCAAGAGATCAACTGCACTGACGAGCGCTCCATACAGGGTATAGTAATCCATCCGTTGAACCATACATTCGACCCCATAATCACGGGCAATCGTCGTATAGACTGCTTGGCGCTCTGTGTCGCGTTTAGTTGGAATAAACTCGCTCAGCCCTGCACCTAACCACCCCGGATTGGGGACTGATACTAGCCACAACAGCACAATCCGTGCCTTGTTCTGTTGTGCCATTGTGCATGCTAGATGCATTGCCCGCTGGGTCCACTGGTCGTCTGCCATCTGAACCAGGATGATGCTCATCGTTCGTCTCCTTTCAACAGACATGGAGGGGGTTCCATCGGCAGCGGAGGAACTGACAGAACCCCGAACGCCAAACTTACTTTATGTCGAAGCGCCATTGACTTGGTGAGCCATTTTTGCTTCCTCATATTCTTGAGTCTGCCGCTTGATGTTCGCGCGATAATGGTCAGCAGCCATAATCGCCTCGTAAGCACTCCAGAAGACGCGATTTTCTCCTAAATGGTGAATGACACCAGATCGTTCAAGGTAGGCACGCACAGGATCAGTAAGCCCGCTGAGATAGACCCGCCTGCCTTCACTTTCAAACTGACGAAGGAGATTCTCAATTGCACTGATACCTGTAGTATCCAGCAATGGGACAGTGCGTAAGCTCAAGATAATGTCCTGATTCCCGTTGAGATTCTCCAACACTGTGTTGAAGGTGTTGACTGTGCCAAAGAACAGCGGTCCTGTAATGTACACCACAAGGATACGGTCTGCGTCATACTGCATCTCGTACCCATCGGCGCGCATCTTCTCAACGGAAACCGGGGCAAATGTCACCTTGGCTTGGCTGCTTTGGAACACGAAGATCATCGCGGAAAGTCCCACCCCCAGAATAATGGCCTGGGTGAGATCGAGCGCTACTGTCGCAATCAAGGTGCTAACGAAAGCGAACATCGCACTTTTGAAACGGCGGTGGAAGATTTCGCGGATTTCACCCCACTCGTTCATCCGCCAGGCTGTAACAGCCAAGACACCCGCCAGGGCTGCCAGCGGTACCTGCGAGATAACAGGGGCAAGTACCAGAGCAGCCAGCAGCAGTGTGATGGAATGTACGATGCTCATGATCCGTGTGGCACCGCCACTTTTGATGGCTACACTCGTCCGAGCGATAGCCGCTGTAGCTGGAACTCCACCGAAAAAGGGGATAACGATGTTGCCCAGACCCTGGGCAATTAATTCCTGATTGGAAGATAACTTGACCCCGGTCATCCGACCGGCCACTGCGCCACACAGCAGGCTTTCGATTGATCCCAGCGCCGCGATGGATAATGCTGGCATAATCAACTCTCCCACATGTTCCCAGGGGATGTTTGTAGGCAGCAGGCGTTGATCCAGCAAGATCGTTTGTGGAATGCTGCCGATGACAGGCACATCCAACTTTAGCAGTATGGCAACCGCTGTCGCCACAATGAGTCCCAACAGTGAACCGGGGAAACGGGCATTGAATCGTTTGGGCCAGAAAATCATAATGAGAATAACCAGCGCACTCAAGCCCACGGCAGCCAGGTTGGGGGCATAGTCGAAGCGGAAATAATGCGTCAGTTTCACCAGCGCGTTTTCAGCCGCTTCAGTTGTTACACCCAACAAGTTGTCGATCTGTCCAATAAAGATGATGACGGCGATTCCACTGGTGAACCCGGCTATTACGGCAGAGGGGATAAAGTTGACAATCTGCCCCAGGTTAAAGACCCCCAGCAGAAGAATAAGCGCGCCTGCCATAACCCCGGCGATCCAAACCCCTTCGACGCCATAGCGGCTTGCCAGCACAATGAGCACCGCCGACATAGCACCGGTTGGGCCAGAAATCTGATAGCCTGCCCCACCAAGTCCGCCGATGATGAAACCAGCCAGGATAGCCGTTACCAGACCGGCAGCAGCGGTTGCGCCAGATGCCACGCCGAATGCCAGTGCCAGCGGTAGCGCTACGGCGGCGACTGTAACGCCTGCCAGCAGGTCACGCCGGAAAACCTGGGTGTTATAACCTCGAAACTCATCGCGCCAAATCTCAAAAAGATTGGGCAGGTAGCGAAGAACTTGCATAGTCAGGTCAATCCTCCAATCAGCGGCAGTTCCAACTTATACACCAACATACTGGTGTACTGACTTCATCGGACAAAAAAAGGCTCGCGTTCCTCGAAGAGGAGAGAGCCTTTCACGCTGGCCTACGAGGTGAGCTGACGGGTTCGGGTTGAAAGGACACCCTGGTTGTTGACACAACCTTCACCCCACAATTGGTTCCCCCGCGCTCCCATGACAGAGCCTCGGCCTAGATTCATTTGCATCCTGCATCTCGTTCTTACCCAGCTTACGCGCCGGGGAGATGTTTAAGGCAGTTCAACCTCCTCGCTCAATTCCTCAAGCAGTTCCTGATGGCTGATAAGTTGACGGCTGAAAATTTCTCGCGCAACATCCATGAGCTGGAAAATCATGGGGTCACGCACAGAATAATATACGGTTGTCCCTTTCTTGCGGGTGTCCACCAGATTGCCGTTACGCAGTTTGGCGAGCTGCTGCGAAAGGGTTGATTGATCGGCTTCCAGTAGAACTTGTAATTCATTGACGCTCTTTTCCCCACTCCGCAAAAGGTCAAGGATCGCCAGGCGTGCCGGGTGCGAGAGCACCTTAAAAAACTCGGCTTTGAACTGATGAACCGCTTGATTCATGGGGTATCCTTCTCAGATAATCGCATTCAACTATAATATTCAAATATTTTCATATTTTGAATTGTAATGGTGCAGCGGTATGTGTCAAGGGTATGAAACAACTTCAGGAAAAACATTGAGGAGGAACCGGTTGTGCCGGCGGGTTAATCCGGACCTCCCTGGTCATCGTAGGCGAAGCCGGAGCCTGTGCCTTCGCGCGGCACGACCCCGTAGAACGGGCTGAACGACTGCGCGCGGCTGGTGATATGCAGCACGGACGGGCTGACGCGCTGGTAGAGCGTGGCGACGATCTGATCGTGCGCATCTGCCTGGGCGAAGACTGTCGCGTCTGGCAGCGACGGGGTCGGCGCGGGCGTCGTGATTGCCTGCGCCAACGACGGTGTGCCATGCGGCAGCACCAGTGTGTAGGTGATCAGCGCCGCGCCGAGCAGCAGCCCGGCTGCGAAAACGAACATGAGCATAAACCGACTGCGCATAAAGATACTCCTGAGCAGGCATCCCATTTCAGCGTAGGCGCTGCCTGTCACTTGTATTTTACGCCGGTGTGTCAGCCCTGTAACACTGCGAGGGTGTTACCTGCTCAATCCGTCGCGGACGTAGGTTAACGTGAGTTATGGATACAAACCAAAAGCAGCAGTGAATGCCTCTCCTGCTGCTCAGGTCATGCGCATATAGCGTTGTAGCGGTTTGAGAGGCCACTCTCTATATTACGATACACATTACGTGTATACAAATTTGCACTGAAAATTGGCTGGCCTGCGACTTATGTCGCCGTCCCTATCCATTGAGGACAGGTAACACGCCCCTTTTGTGAGTGCGTCTTTTGATAGCGTAGCAATGCCGTTGAGGAGTCGTTTCTTGACGTTCAAAATACCGCACCATAGACTATTGGTGATCTGATTGGAAGAAAAATCGTTATGAAGATCCTTATGATCAGTCTCCTGATCGTATTTTTGAACGGGTTTCCACAGCAGGGCATCAACCTGGAAACTTGCCGAAATGTTCTGGTTTATTCAGCACCAACTGACGATGGACTTCGATACTACCAACTAGACTTAAGCCAACACATTGAGGTGGAATTACCATTAGATAATTTAGCTTCAGCGCCGGTGTGGTCGCCAGATGGTAGCCAAATAGCAATCGCTACTTACAACGAAGATGGCGGATTCGATTTAGCAGTGCTGTCAGATATTGATGACGAACCTGTTCAGATTACATCTGGACGAGCCACACAACCGAGAATTCGTTGGTCTCCTACTGGCGATTGGATTGCTTTTGAGTCGCGGAACAACATATATATTGTCACGCCTACAGGAGAGGAACATCGACAACTAACACAAGGAAATCAGACATACTTTCTTGGCGATTGGTCATTGGATGGGCGAAATTTAGTAATCAGCGTCAATGATGTTGATAGACAAAACATGATGATTGTCTCCCTTGAGACAGGGGATTTCAGCGAAATTACACCGCCACTAGAAGGCATATTTGATTACTTCGTAAGCTGGACACCCGACAGCGAAGGTATCTTATATTCGACAAACAGATTTTCAGATAACTTGTCTCTGTATCATATAAACTTGCTTGATGATACATCAGCGCTATTTGTCGATTCGATGGTGGTGAGCGTTTCGTGGAATCCAGCTGCCACTCACTTTGTTTATGCTGTATCAAACAACGGATTAAATGAGATATATACACGAAACCTGCTTACAGCAGAGGAGACCTTACTGACTGAAGGCGTTACCATTTTCCATGAAAACTATGCAAGACCAGAGTGGTCTCCTGATGGTTCACTTGTTGTATTTGAGGCAATTGATAATAATGTTGCTGAATATAGGGTCGGAGTGTTTGCGCTCAATATAGCTACCAACGAAATCATGCGACTCACATCTGGCAACCGTAACGAATACACACCATATTGGATACCATGTTAGCCTTGAAACCAAGACAGTTGGTGACCGGATCGCTGAAGAAACAATCCAATCACCAACATATGTAACTTGTACTTGTTCTTTATTGCGGTGCGCCTGCTAATCCTTGACTACATATCCCAGAGTTCTCTCTGTAAGTTACATCGCTTGAAGTTCCGTTAAAACAGGCTGACCTTTGAGTTGATGGAATTGTCCCTCCACCAGTATTTGGTCTCTGCCAATCTTCACTCCATCGTGGGCTATCATAAGTTCTTTCAACACATGAGTCCATGAGTTGCTGAGACGTTGCATCGAAAAACAGATACGTATTCACAAACAATAGCGGTGCTTGGTTTGCACTCCCTGTGATTATCCCTGTTGTGGGTTCGATACCTGATGCAATTACAGCATTATGATCGAATACACCTGCCGGGAAATTTCTCATCTCAAGGTGAAGATGTGAACCAAATCCATCAGTCTATTGTCCTACAGCCCCAAGCACGTCGCCTGCTGATACTCTATCGCCTACGTTGACAGATATTGCACCGAGATGAGCAAAAATCACATTGCTGTAGCCATATCTCACGATAGGTTAAGCTCGCGTAGCGAATGTCGTGATGGCGATCTACACCGGGTAGGGCAGCTCGTGGATCGCCGGGTTCCAGACAGGCTGGGGCGCGGCGCCGAACAAAGTGCGTTCGACCGCTTCGCCGGGGGCGACGGGCGGATACAGGCGGTTGAAGGCCTCGGCGGTCTCCATGCGCCGCATGATCGCGCGCAGCCAGGGGCGCTTCGTCTGCGTCAGCGGCGTTTGGCTGGCGTGGGCGGCCTTCGCGCGGTCTTTGGCGGGCAGATACGCACGCACTTGGATGCACGCCGTCGTCGGGATGCTCCACGACGCGATCTCGGCCAGGTCGATGTCCTGGTTTTGCCCATGGCGGCGGGGATCGAGGCCGAACAACGGCATGACGCGCACCGCGAGCTTGAGCATCGCTTTTGAGAACGTGCTGACGTAGAGCCGGGGCGCGCTCGGTGCGTAGGCTTCCGGGTCGCCGGCGCGAATGCCGTAGAGCAGTTCGTAGGCGCGCAGCGTGGCGGCATAGCACTTGATATGGTCGGGATGCCCATACCAGCCGTACTGGTCGTGCGTGATGATGGCATCCGGGCGCAGGCGGCGGATGTGCTCCGCAATCTTCCCGGCCACTTCGTTTAACGGGGCGGCGCACAGGCTGTGCGGATGCGCGTTATCCGGCGAACCGGCCATCCCCGAATCACGGTAGCCCAGAAAGCTGACGCTCGCCAGCCCCAGCGCCGCCGCCGCCCGGTCGAGTTCCGCCGTCCGCAGTTCGGCCACGCTGCCGCCGTTCGCCAGGAAGCGGCTGTCCACCACGCCTGACTCGCCCCGCGTCGCGCACAGGTAATGCACCCGGACGCCTTCGGCGGCATATTTCGCCAGCGTACCGGCAGGCCCGTGCGATTCATCGTCCGGGTGGGCAAAAATGACAAGCAAGGTTTTCGGATTCATCACGCCGCTGATCTTTCACTTCATGCCAACAAAGACAGTCTAGGCAAACGGACATAGAGGAGCATCGTTACAAATACGGAATTTCCGCATCTGACCTATGGATGATGTCCTGCGCTGCCGACGGTTCCGATGGTACAGAGAGTGATGTCGGCTGATCCGTAATGCTCTACAAACTGCAAAGTGTGAAAATTTGTTCTATGCGTTTCTGACCGTCAGGCCGATCAGACGGGCGAATAGCGCCATCAGCGCGAAGACGTTGATCCAGGCCGGGATGTGCCGCCCGCGCGCTTCGTCGCCACGGGCTTCACGTGCGAGCTGCCGCTGCGCGGCGTCGCGCTGAAAGTCGTTGATGCGCTGCTGTGAGAGCTTTTCGAGTGAGTAGTGGTCCATGATCATGATCTATGCTCCTATGGGCTGGCGCCGATTTCCTCAGCGCGTCCGATAGTTTCAGCATAGATGTCCCCCCAGGGTGGGAGTCATCCCCCTGCGGGGGGGAATCTATTGTCAGCCGGAGAGGGTTGTGAAGGCCTGAGCGACGAACCCGCGATGCCGCTCGCGCATGGTGCGCACGGTCGCCGCGTCCAGTCCCCACGTCTCGAACTGGCCGATGGGGCGCAGCGCGGCGCTCAAGTCCCAATACGGCAGATTGCGGAGATCGATCCCCGGCATGAGCGCGGCGTAAGCGCGGGTAAAGCTGTGCATGACCTCGTCCCCGAAGGCCCATAGCATTTCGAGCCTGCCGTTGGCGAGATCGGCCAGCGGATCGCCAAGTGCGGCATCCTCCCAGTCGATGACGGCGGCGATCTGATCCTCCTGGCAGAGCACGTTGCCCGGCCAGAAGTCGCCGTGGAGCAGTGCCGACGGGTTGATGGGTGGCAGCGGCCAGACGGCTGCGAGCGTGTCGCGGATACGCCCCTCGCTCATGGCCTCATCGAGCGCTGCCGGTCGTGCCCGCAGCCGTGTGTGGACGACACCAGATTGCCGAGGTAGAAACGACAGATCAAGCGCGGCGACATCCAGGCCGTGAATCTGCGCTAGCTGCGCGGCAAGCTGGCGGACGAATGCGCCCACGTCCGCCGGGGCGAACTGGGGTGCGCCCTCGACGTAGGCGAGCACCAGTACCGGCGTGTCGAAGATTTTGCCAGGGGGATGGTAGGCAATCGGCGTCGGCACGGGGAGCGCGGTGGCCTGCAAAGCGCGCAGCAGCCTGAACTCGCCCGCCACGACGTACTCGCCGTGCGCATCGACATCGTTATTGCTGCGCGCGACCCACTTCACCGTCGTGCCATCCGTGCGCGCAACCTCCAGCGCTGTCATCTGTGCCGAGACGCCGCCCGTAAGCGGCCACGCCCGCAGCAGCCTGCTCCCCGGCGCGATTCGCTGGCCTAACTGCTCGAATGGTGCGTTGGTATCTTCTGTTGTCATCACGTCAGGGCTTCTCGGTCAAGACGATCTGTTCTAGATCCAGTCTGCGCACCCGGACGTAGGCTGTCGGGATAACGGCTGCCTGGCCTTGCTCATTCTTTTTCGCCGCATACACGTAGAGTTCGCGCAGCGCCAGCCGGTCGATCTGCCGGGTGAACTCGTTCTCTGCGCCAACGAGGGCATGGCCGCCCACTTCCAGCATGGCGTCCCAGTCCTGAATATCCTCGTGAAACTGGTCGATCAGGATGGCTTCATCTTCGTTGCGCGGCGCATCGTTGTCGAAGCTCAACGCCTGTGCGCCGGTCAGCACCCCGGCAAGCTGGCGGCCATTGCGAATTCTGAGACACGTCAGCGCCCAGGCTGGCGCTGTCTCCGAGTCAGGCACGCGCGCCTCTGAATCTCTCATGTCTGTGTGTCTCTCTCCTGGTTCTATTACATCTAATGGAGAACTGAATTCAGATACATATGAATGGCGCTTGCAGTCGCCGACCGATCAATCGGTCGGCTAGGTCTAATCAAGCATACTGAAGATGCTTCATTACGCTAGTTGTCTTGTGCGTTTTCTGAATAGCACCTTTAGTGTGCTGGATGCCTACTAGCCGACGGGTTGACCCGTCGGCGGACGGCGTGCCAACGCTACCTGCCAATTTGGTCCGTTCAAACCTAACTGGACAATCCATGGAGTGTGCCACCGACGACCTGCCATAACAAAATGGGGCGAGCCATGATCGTGCTCACCCCATTCGCTGTGTTAGTTGTGACAGCAGACTATGCGTGCCGTTCTTCCGCCGGGTCGAGCAGCGCGACCAGCCCGATCAGCCCCCAGTTGGCGAAAACCAACGGGGCGAGGAAGGGCGAACCGCGCACGAACCGTTCGAGCAGAATACTGCCGTTGGCGATCAGATTGGTGTTCACGTGCAGCAGGAAGCCGACGATGCCGACCAGGCACAGCAGCACCATGGCTGACAGGTAGATGCGCAGGTCGTTGCGCGTGGGCCGGGCGATGAAGCCCAGGTACGCCGACACAGCGACCGCGAACACCCCGGCAGCCGTCGGCACCCAGACCCACGGATTCTCCAGATTCACGCGGGCATGATCGAGCACACTGCTGATGGTGGTCGCCAGGATGCCGATGCTGACGATGAAGAAGTAGGCGCGCGTCTTGCTGTAGGGCATTTGCACGTGGGCGTTGCCCAGCAGCCGCAGCCTGCCGCTGTTGACCGGCGTCTCAACCCAGGCGGCGCTGATGCCCAACACGCCATTAAGCGCGAAGAACAGCGGCCCCAGGAACGGCGGTGCCCAGATCAAGACCGTGACGGCCTGGGCGACGGGCGCGCCGCCGCCGATCAGGTTGGCGCGCACCAGATGGAAATACGCGCCCATCAGGCCGACGATGATGCTGCCAAGGAAGACCACGCTCGCCAGCCCACTCGCCAGCGAGCGGCTGCGCAGCGCGATCAACCCGGCCAGCAGCAGGGCGACCCCGGCGGCAATCCCGAACACAATCGGTATCCACTCGTTGGTCTTGATCGTTCCGCTGATCGCGTGGGCAAAGTAAATATCGATGCCCAGGAAGATCTCGGTGATCGCCGCCAGCAGCAGCATCACCTGGTCACGGGTCAGGGGCAGCCGGTTGACGACTCGCGCCGGTGGAAAAACCGTTGCCAGGTAGGACATCGTTTATCCTCCTGATGACTCGGCAGGCGTCTCGGTGGTTCCCGCAGCTTCAGCCAGCCGTGCCGCCGTTTCTTCGCGCAGGACTGCCAGTTCGCGCAGCATCTCATAGGCACCGTGCCACTGCGAGTAGTCCGGGCCTTGCATCCACGCGCCGAACTTGGCCGTGCGCCCCCAGTGATGCCACAGATCGAAGTAGGTGAAGTCGATGGGCTCGTCAAAGGCCGCGGCGGTCAGCAGTCCTTGATCTTTCAACGGCTGCATGATCTCGTCGCTTTCGACGACCCAGGCATTCACAGCCTCCACCATCCTGTCGGCGTCGGTGTAGAAGCTGTCGATGAAGTTCTCGTTGTGGCACTCACGGCAGACCGTCTGCATCCGCACCGTGTTATCCTGGTAGGCCGGACGGCGCTCGCTGATCGGCGCGAACAGATACCACGTCAGGCGGTCGCCTACGTCGTGGGTCGTG
This sequence comes from Anaerolineae bacterium, assembly GCA_023382675.1. Lineage (GTDB taxonomy): Bacteria > Chloroflexota > Anaerolineae > Aggregatilineales > Phototrophicaceae > Flexifilum. Next base: position 9,916 of record JAHDWN010000035.1, on the reverse strand, counting down.
CCGGTCGCGCCAAAGCCGCTCATGTGGCAGATGGCGCAGGTCGGCGCTGGGAAGTCGGCGGTGGTCAGTGTGCCGGGTTCAGCTTCCCAGTTCCAGCTGTCGCCCAGCGTCGCGTAGGCGATACCGTGGGGCGATTCCTGGTAGATCTCCCACTGCGGGTGATCTGGGCCGATGTGGCAGGCATTGCAGGTCTCTGGCCGCCGCGCCTGCTCCAGACTGAATTCGTGGCGCAGGTGGCACTTCTGGCACTGGCCAACCGATCCATCAGGCGCAGGTCTGCCGATGTTGTGGCAGCCTTCGCAGGTGAAGCGCGTCATGTCCGGGCCTTCGAGCGCGGCGATGGCGTTGCGCGATTTGTCCGGCGCAAAGCTGCCTTCCGGGATCGCCTCGTAGACGGCCAGCAGCTCCTCTGACAGGCCTTCGGTACCGAACACGGCGGCATACGCCGGCAGCCCATGCCGACTGGCGTTGTACTGGGCGGTTTCGGCCTGGTGACACTCCTGGCACATAGCGGTCGTCGGCGACCCCAGAACCCACGTGCCCTCATGTTCGACGGCAGCGGGGTAATCGCTGGCGACCTCGTGGCAATCGACACAGCGCACATTGGCGGCGGCCATCGAGCTGTGCCCGTACTGTACGACAATGCCCGGCGTGCTGTTGCGGTGGCAGGTCACGCAGGCATCATCGCTGTTCGCCAGTGCGTTGACTGGCCCGGTATCAGGGCTGATGGCGTTGCTCACCGCGAACATGACCAGCGCCAGTCCAAGCACCAGCACCACGGTCAGCACGCCGATCACTAAGGTTCGCATTGAACCGCTGGCAACAGGTTCCGACTGCGACATAAGTATCCCCCTTGCATAACGGAATCTATTCAAAACAACTGAACCGAATAGTTGTTCAGCCTGTTCGTAATAGTGTAGCGCGGCACAAGCGGTTTGGCGAACGCTTCGGGTGCATTCGGAAAATGGGGGCAAATGCGCCGTTTCGTCGCCGGGGAATGAAATCTCCCGTCTAAACGTGCGCCTCCTACGGAGGCTGTTCGGCGTGACGACTGCTGAAACAGCCCTCGGAGAGGGCGAATTCATAGCCGGTCCCATTTCATGGGCGGGCGCGCCCCAAAACTCGAATGCACCCAACCCTTCGAGATTGTCAGCAATCGTTTTGAACTGTAATGAGCCTCTCGATCAATCGGAATGGCCTCACTCCACGTGGAACACCAGCGCGCTGACCGAGTGCGGCTCGAAGGTGCGGGTGAGCAATAATTGAGTTTGCCGTTTCGATAGATTATCACAGGCGCGGCGGCTGCCAGATGGTGACGATCTACCGGTACATCAACGACGCCGATCTCCTGAGCGTGTTGAGCGAGCAGGTGATCGATCCAGCGGAAGCGATGGTCGCGAAGATCCGCAATACATAGTCCGCACCTGACATGATGCGCTCCAGCTTGCGCATCCCATCCGGCTAACGGCTGAAAGCCAAAAGCCAATAGCCGAAAGCCCACCCATCGCGTTATCATCAGCGCCTATCATTATCCACAGATATCGCCTATGCCACTGCTGACACGCTACTTCATCAAAGCCAGCCTAATGTACCTCGTGGCCGCGCTGCTGGTCGGCGGGGCGTCGCTGGCACGCGCGCCGCTGGGACTGCCCGCGTGGGTCGGCCTGCTGCAGCCGGTCTATTATCACCTGCTGATGGTCGGCTGGGTGACGCAGATGATCTTCGGCGTCGCTTACTGGATGTTCCCCAAGTTCACCAAGACGCAGCCGCGCCGGAGCATCCCGCTCGGTTGGGTAACTTTCTTCACGCTCAACGCCGGGCTGCTGCTGCGCGTGATCGGCGAGCCGCTGGTGACGCTCAACCCGGCGGCAGGGCTGGGCTGGATGCTGGTGCTGTCGGCTGTGCTGCAATGGATCGCCGGGGTGGGCTTCATCGTCAACACCTGGGCGCGGGTCAAGGAGCGCTGACATGCCGCGGCTGGCCGTTTGGATCGTGCGCACCTCGTTGATCTACCTGGGCTGCGGCTTCACCGTCGGCGCGTACATGCTGCTCAACAAAGGGCTGACGCTCGACCCGAACTACCGCGCCTGGATCTACATGCACGAGGAGCTGATGCTGATCGGCTGGATGCTCCAGTTCGTGATCGGCGTGGGCTTCTGGATCTTGCCGCGCTTCATGCAAGCGCCAAAGTACGGCGCAATCGAACTGGCGTGGGGCGCGTATCTGATCCTCAACGCGGGCGTGCTGGTGACGATTGCGGGCGGCTGGCTCGAAGGGCCGGGGTCATCTGCTGCCCTCATCGGGCGGGCATTGGAGATCGTCGCGGCGGCGGCGTTCGCGGTCTACATCTGGCCGCGCGTGCGCCCGTTCCTGGTGGGGTGAGCGCGCAAGAGGCTCCAAGCCTCTTGCTGGCGTATTCGGGTAAGCCCCATGGAATGGGGCTGCCTTTGAAACGCCGGTGCGTCTTTGTGCCTTGAGCCAGCCATCTTCTAGATGGCTTCCAAGATTCGCCAGCCCGACCGTTCGACGGTCGGGTGCGCGGTTCATGATCTGCCAGCTTGAAATCCGATCTGCTTCGGACGAAAATCCAGTCGGCAATAGTTGTCTGCACTGGAGAACCTATGTACAAGCTCGTCCTACTCCGCCACGGCGAAAGCGCCTGGAACAAAGAAAACCGGTTCACGGGCTGGACTGACGTTGATCTGTCTGCAAAAGGCGAAGCCGAAGCCCGGAACGCGGGATCAGTGCTCAAACAAGAGGGCTATACCTTCGACATCGCTTATACGAGCGTACTGAAACGCGCCATCCGCACGCTGTGGCTGGCTGAGGAGCAGATGGATCTGTGCTGGATCCCGGTCATCAAGCACTGGCGTCTCAACGAGCGCCACTATGGGGATCTCCAGGGCTACAACAAAGCCGAAATGGCACAGAAGGTCGGGGAAGAAAAGGTTCACATCTGGCGCAGAAGCTATGACACGCCGCCGCCAGCGCTGGAAAAATCCGATCCTCGCTACCCTGGCAACGACCCGCGTTACCAAGACCTGACCGCAGCGGAACTCCCTCTCACTGAATGCCTGAAAGATACGGTCAATCGCGTCCTGCCGTATTGGGACGAGCAGATCGCGCCGACGATCAAAGCGGGCAAGAAGGTGCTCATCACCGCGCATGGCAACTCACTGCGCGCCCTGGTGAAATACCTGGACACCATGAGCGATGAAGCCATTATCGATCTCAACATTCCGACGGGTGTGCCGCTGATCTATGAACTGGATGAAGCTCTGCAACCGATCCGGCATTATTATCTGGGCGATCAGGAAGCCATCAAAGCCGCTGCCCAGGCCGTGGCTAACCAGGCGAAAGCGAAATAGCGCACGAGCGCTCTAATACATCGTCGAGATTGATTTGACCGGTTGTAGGGGCAAGCCGGTAGCTTGCCCTGGGCGACCCATCGGGCCGCCCCTACGACCGATGTCTGCTATTCCAGCGGCGCTTCGTCCTGCTTGTGATAGCCGATCATCTTGTGGCGGTCTTCATCCCACAAGCGCACGCGCAGCGACTTGAGGCTGGTGCGCACGGTCAGCGGCTCGATCACCTGGAACATCGCATTCTCATTGTGGCAGTCTTCCAGCCGATAGTTCGGGATCTTGGGGCTGAGGTGGTGGATGTGGTGGAAGCCGATGTTGCCTGTGAACCACTGGAGCACCTTCGGCATCTGGAAATACGAGCTGCCATAAAGCGCGGCGGTCGCGTAGTCCCACTGCTCGTGGCGTTCCCAGTAGGTGTTCTCGTACTGGTGCTGGACGTAGAAGAGATAGACGCCGAGCGACGACGCCACGGCGATGATCGGAATCTGCACGAGCAGGTATTCGGTGAAACCGATGGTCAGCCCCATAGCGATGAAGATCGCCAGCAGCGTCAGGTTGGTCCAGGTGACGCTGTTCTTCTCGCGCGCCTTCGCCCGTTCGTCGCGCAGCGGCAGGCGCTGGAGGACGACGAAATCGATCACCGGGCCGATGATGAAGATGATGAACGGGTTGCGGTAGATGCGGTAGAAAATCTGCTGCAAGCGCGGCCGTTCCAGATATTCCTCGTAGGTCAGCGTCCAGACGTCGCCCGTGCCGCGCCGGTCGAGATCGCCCGCCGTGGCGTGGTGGACGGCGTGCGCGTGTCGCCAGGCAAAATAGGGCGTGAAGGTGATGATGCCGGTCAAGACGCCGACGATGTCATTGGCTTTGCGCGCTTCGAAAAACGACCCGTGGCCGCAATCGTGAAAGATGATGAAGACGCGCACGGCAAACAATCCCGCGAGCACGGCAAACGCCAGTGTCAGCCCATAGGATACTTCCAGGCTGCGATAAGCCAGGTACCAGAGGACGAAATAGGGGGCGATGCTGTTGAGCATTTGCCACAGGCTGTGTCGCATGTCGCTCTTGCGATAGCCAGCGACAGCTTGCTGCCAGGGGATCGAGTCGGCTGTGGGCGCGAACGCTCCATCTACGGTCTTAACTGCCACGTCGTTTATCTACTCCTGCATACGAAAGGTCGAAAAAAGCCCACCAGATTCCCTGGCAGGCTGGAAATGTGCGTGCTAGTCCGTGCCCGTGCGTTGATTGCGACTGCGACGGCGGCGATACGACGATTTGCCGTTGGGGTTGGCGCTGCCGTTGTGGCGCTGGCCGTTGGCTTGCGGCGAGGGCTGTCTGCCGTTCGACGCCGGGCGCTGGCTGCCGTTGTGTTGTAGCGGCGGCGCGTAAGCCGCCTCGCTGATGGCATCGGCGTAGGGGTGATCGGCGATGACGGGCACGCGCAGGCGGATCAGCTTCTCGATGTCGCGCAGATACGGCCGCTCCTCGACATCACACAGCGAATAAGCCGTGCCGGACGCCCCGGCGCGCGCCGTCCGCCCGATGCGGTGGACGTAGCTCTCTGGCTCGTTAGGCAGCTCGTAGTTGATGACGTGAGTCACGTCGTCCACGTCGATGCCGCGTGCGGCGATGTCGGTCGCCACCAGGACGCGTGTCTTGCCCGTGCGGAAGTTGAGCAGGGCGCGCTCGCGGGCGCTCTGCGATTTATTGCCGTGGATGGCTTCCGCCTGGATGTTGGATTGATCCAACTGGCGGACGAGCTTGTTCGCGCCGTGCTTGGTGCGCGTGAAGACGAGCACGCGGCGCAGCGCCTTGTCGCTGAGGATGTGCTCCAGTAGGGCGCGCTTGTTTTTCTTCTCGACGTGGAAGACCGACTGCGAGATCTTCTCGACCGTGGTCGCCTGCGGCGTGACCTCGACGCGCACCGGGTCGATCAGGATGCGGTCGGCCAGATCCTGGATGTCCTGCGGCATCGTCGCCGAAAAGAGGAGCGTCTGCCGCTGTTTCGGCAGCGCGGCGATGACTTTGCGTACGTCGTGGATGAAGCCCATGTCGAGCATCCGGTCGGCCTCGTCCAGGACGAAGAATTCAATCGTGTCGAGCCGGATGTAGCCCTGGCTCATCAGGTCGAGCAGGCGTCCCGGCGTCGCGACAAGCACGTCCGCGCCGCGGCGCAGCGCGTCGATCTGCGGCTGCTGGCCGACGCCGCCGAAGATGACGATGTTCTTGATCTGGGTATGGCGGCCATAGGCGGCGAAGCTATCGCCGATCTGGCTGGCGAGTTCGCGCGTCGGCGCCAGCACCAGCCCACGGATCACCCGCCGGTTGTGCCGGGAGGGGGTCGTGCTCAGGTGTTGGATCATCGGCAGGGCAAAGGCAGCGGTTTTGCCGGTGCCGGTCTGCGCACAGCCGACGAGATCGCGACCGGCCAGGATGTGGGGGATGGCCTTCGCCTGGATCGGCGTCGGCGTGGTGTACCCTTCGGTTTGCAGCGCGCGCTGCAGCGGTTCGATCAGTTTCAGGTCGTTAAATTGCATGTAGCCTCAATATGAGCGTGTGTGTAACTGCGGCGCATCTCCCGCGCACAGTCTGGATTTCGATAGGTTGTGATGACGTGTGCGACAGAGATCTGCCCGCCGGGATCAATAGCCAAGATAGTCCCGGTTGGCGGCATCGAAGCGCGAACGGCGCACTTCGCCTGCCTGGTGCTGGAGCATACGAATGGCCTCGGTGACCGGCTCATCGAGCAGTTTTGCCTGCCTGATGACGGCCAGGAGTTCCCCGGCAAGCCGTTCCAACTCGTGTAGATGCTTGTCAGAGACCGTCTCAAGGTTCATTGCGCACTCACTCTCATTACGCTCGTCGGACGGAGATGTGACACAAAATGCAGGCGGCTGCGATACAGCCATCAGGGGCATAACAGGGCAAACGGCTCTAGCGGTTTCATGTCAGACTGGTGTGTATTATCGCATATTTTGCGAATTATGACATGGTAACTTTGGTTAATGTGTAGTGCCAGATGAACGAATGAAGAAAGCGCTCGGGCGCTTCTGAGCGACAAGCGGCGGTCGATCACCGTTCGTAGATGGGCGATTCTGGTGTATCCTGACTGTGTGTGAATGCAACAAAGAGGACAGCCGGTATGCCAGATTCGAATCTGATGCTCCGTTTCACAGCCACGGCACGAAATTGCCTCAGTCTGGCGCAGCGTGAAGCTGTTCTCGAAAAATCGACCATGATCGACGTGCGCCATCTGCTCATCGGGCTGGCGCAGCTTCCCGCAGGCGACAGCACCGCCGGGCGCGTCTTGAGTGGGCTGGGCGTCACCGCTGAGAAGCTCAGACCGGCGGGGAAAATCGAGACTGGCGAAATTGCGCAGCTCGATCTGAGCGACGGGCTGAAGAAGGCGCTCGAACAGGCGGCGGCCAGCGCCCGGCAGCGCGGCGATCACAAGCTGTCCTCCGCGCACCTCCTCATCGGCAGCCTGGACGACGCCAACGCCGTCCAGATGCTGTCCCAGGCGGGCGTGACCAAAGAGGCGGTCACAGCCGCGCTCGACTCGCTGCAAACCTGGACGGACGAAGCCTAAGCATCCATCTCGCTGATCGCGTGGTCGGCTTGCTGCGCCAGAATGTGCATGAAATTGCCCAGGTAGTCCTGTCCGCTGCCGCTCTCGCTGGCGAAGACGATGTACGGCGTCATCACCGTTGAGCGCAAGACAAAGGTTCCCTCGTCCGGATAGGCTTTGGGATTGATGGCCGCCCGCTCGAAGAAGGGTTGGAGCGCCTTTTCGCCGTAGTGTTGCGCGTTGAGGCGCGTGCGCGACAGGAAGTAGGGCTGCGCGTAACTGTATTCACGCTCATCCAGTTCCGCCTCAATCGTAAAGCGCTTATAGACCCACTGCGTGAGTGTGTTCATGCGCGCCAGGGAGCGACTCGTCTTCTCTTTGATGACGAAGCAGACGATATTCGTATCCGGCGGGTCGGCGGTGAGGGGGATGAATTCGTAGCGTGTGTCGATGTCGTGGCTGGCGCAATACTGCTCCCAATGCAGCAGCCGTTCATAGAGTTCGCGCGCAGCCAGCAGCGAGGCGCGCACAATCTGCCCGTAGCCGTCCCGGTTGGGCGCGATCACGCGGTGGGATAGCCAGACGCTGGCCGCTGCCGCCCCCGGTTTCGAGCCTTCGAGGATGAATGGGCCGACGTTGACGGGCGGGCGATGGGTTTGCGCCTGCATCGTTTCGCCCGTGCGCGTCGTCAGCGTGATATAAGGTGCTTCCTGGGTTAGAAAGTGGCGCACGCGATCATTACGAAAGGCGATGATGCCTGCCGGATACGGCGAATAGCCCATCTTGTGCGGGTCGATGGTCACCGATTCCGACGCGGGAAAAGCCAGGTATGCCCGCCCAACCAGACTCTTGCCCCAGTCCACGCGCTTGTCGTCGAGCGCGGGCAGCGTGCAACTGACAAAATTGGCGACCGCCGCCAGCTTCTCGTCTGTGCTGCCAGAAGCTGAGCATTCATCCACAAACAGGGAGCGGATATAACCGCCCCACGCCGCATCGATGTGCAGCCAGAAGCTGATGTGCTCGTCCTGCTCCAGGCGGCGGCGCAGGGCGACGATCTCGTGGATTGGATCGACTGCGCCTTCTTCGGTGGTTCCAGCGATGGCGATCACGGCCAGCGGGAAGTACCCGGCTTCTGCGCTCTGGCGGATCTTCGCCTCCAGATCGGCCACGTCCATACGGAAATGATCATCGACGGCGACCTGGATCACCCTGTCTTTGCCGAAACCCAGGATCTCGGCGGACTTGGTAATGCTGTAGTGCGCCGACCCGGCCACGAAGATCACCGGCTCGATTTTGGCAAAACCGGGCAGCGTGCCGCTGTGGGCGATGCTCAGGCCGCTGGCTTGCAGGAGCGACCACGAGCGGGTTGCCGCCTCTTCCATCGAGATATCGAAGTGTCGGCGCACGGCATCGACGAAGCGGGAGAGCAGGGCGATGGCCTCGTCCGGCGCGATGTGCATCACCTGCCGCTCATCCAGCGCTTCCATCGCCGTTGGGGCAGCCGCGCCGGGCAGCCGGATGTCCAGATGCATGTGTTCGCGGCGCAGGACGGCGTGAACCGCCAGCGGGAAGTAGCGGATGTTGCGCGCGGCCCACAACGCTTCCAGATTGGCGACTGTGCCGCCGCTGGTCAGATGCGACCAGCCGAATTCAACCGGGTCGTCGTCTGCGCTCGTGCCCTGCGCCGGTGGCGGGTTGTAGCCCAGCATCTTCAGGATGCTTGCGCCGACCTCCAGTTCCCACTCGACGGTCACGGGTGCGGCTTCCGGGGTGACGTTGTTCGGGTTGTAGAGCATCCCGGCGAAGTAGCCCAGGATCGACGGCAGCGTCTGATCCGACAGCATGTGGCCGATGTAGCGCGGGCTGTAGAACGGGAAATGGCGGCGCAAACTGGCGAGCATTTCGCCAATCTGCTGGATCATGACATCGTGTTGATCTTCATAGCTGCGCTGCATCCGGCGCGAGATGAGCATTTGATCCGAGGGGAAGTAATTGCGCCGCCAATGGAAATAATCGCGCAGGATGTAGAGGATCATTTCTTCTTCGAGGGCGGCGTTTTCCGCTTTCGGCCCCAGGAACCAGGCACCGATGTTGTGTGAGGCTGGCGAGTCTTTCAAGAGGCATCTATCCAGAAATAAGCGATCAGAGAGTTGTTTTTTATTTTATTATAGTCACATTTCTACGCGGCTCCGTAAGCGTCACCGGCAGGGGGCGCCGATAATTGTCAGGTGTAGCCCGGCGACGGATCACAGAATTACAGCAAATAGGAACCACTCAGGTCGGACATCGATGCCGCACCGCCCGACCGTCGAACGGTCGGGCTGGTGGACGGGAAGCCACTTGGAAAGTGGCTGGTCAGTGGTGAGAGCATTCCGATAGCCTGCCTTCAGCAGGCTTTACCCCGCTAGCCAGTGGCTTCGAGCTACTGGCGGGCGACGCCGGCACATTTCGCCTCAGATTACAGTTCATATTCTGAGTAGCTACAGCAAAAGCGCATCAGTGTTGTCGCGCCAACAGCAACCCGGCCTCACTCTGGCTTACCCTGCCTATGGTTACTCGGTTTGCAAATGAGGGAGGTCTTGAAATGGCGACCAACACACTACCCGCGCGTACCCAAGCCGGGCTGGTTCCGGCGATCATCAACGGCGTTGCTGGCGGCATCGTGGGCGGGATCGTCTTTGGGATGATGATGCAGATGATGGGCGCGATCCCGATGATCGCGATGCTCGTCGGTTCTGAAAGCGTCGTCGTCGGCTGGGTGGTGCATCTGCTCATCAGCGCTTTCATCGGCGCGGTCTACGGGGTCGTGGCCGCGCGGCTGCCGTCGTCATGGGGCATCACAATCGCGGCGGGCGTGGTCAATGGGATCGTCTGGTGGGTGCTCGGCGCACTGATTCTGATGCCGCTGATGCTCGGCATGGGTGATATGGTGCTGCGCATCGAACAGATGCAGATCAACAGTCTGATCGGGCACGTGATCTTC
>JAHDWN010000034.1 GCA_023382675.1 Anaerolineae bacterium | reverse complement strand
AGCGACTACCCGTACCTGCTCAAACACCTTAACCAGTACAGTCTGATGACGATCCGGGCCACCAACCTCAACGACCAATATCTGGCCCAGCGGCTCGTCGAGCTTGAAGGTGTACCGCCAGCGGTGAGCGCGCTTCTCAGCCAGTTAAGCGATCATCTCCAGGCGTTTCCAACAGTGGAAGTGCCGATGGCTACGTGAAGAAACCATGAATTTTTTACAATAGCAATAATTTAACCTCCACACAAAGGGTGACTGAGGTTACAATAGTGCCTATAACAACTGATCATAGCACTGTAACTTCACTGAAGAACAAGTGTATGGGTGTTCCCTCAATGACTGAGCTTTTCGATATGCTTCGCATAGCGATGCTGCTGGAAGCAATTCCCAATGCGTTGGCCGCTATGTTTGCGATAGCCGAAGGTCTGGCGCGCAACAATGAGAATGAGCGCGCTTTCGAGATTGTCGCGATGATCCTCCAGTATCCGTTGCACGAGACGCTTCATGTAGAAGCAGAGATCCTCTACGACGAATTGGAATCTCAACTCTGCCCTCGGGTTGTCAACGATGTCAATACGCGTGTTCAAGAACTCACATTAGATGATATGGTGAGTACCATCCTCCGCACGGACGCTTTATGAGTCGCCTTTATGAGCGCGTTGCCCTGATTACCGGCGGTAATTCAGGCATTGGCCGGGCAACAGCGCTGCGGTTTGCGCTCGAAGGCGCACTCGTGATGATCGCTGCGCGCGATCGCATCAAAGCGGACGAGACGATTGACGAAATTCGCAGCAACGGTGGCGACGCTCGCTTCATCATGTGCGATGTGCGCTCGCCTGACGATTGTGCTCGCGCAGTTCAGGCGACTATCGATATGTTCGGCGAACTGGATATCCTGTTTAACAACGCCGGCCAGGTACCCTACGGCTCAATTCTTGAAACAGATACCGGGACATGGCTGGATGTCTTCGCCGTCAACGTCCATGGCACCTTTTTCATGAGCCGCGCTGCCCTGCCACACATGATTGTGCGCCGCAAAGGGGTCATCATCAATAATGCCTCGGATTGGGGTGTAGTCGGTGCTCAGAACGCCGCCGCCTATGCCGCCACGAAAGGCGCAGTCGTCCAACTCACCCGCTCAATGGCACTTGACTATGCACGCCAGGGTATTCGTGTCAACGCGATCTGCCCCGGCGACACCTATGTCGAACGCTGGCGCACAAACGCACGCGGCGCACTCATGTCTGACGCCGAGTTCGCGCATTATCTGGCGGAGTTGGGGGCAGATTTCCCGATGGGTCGGGTCGGCTCGGCTGATGAGATCGCGAGAGCGGTCGTTTTTCTCGCCAGCGATGACTCCAGCTACATGATCGGGCAACTTCTCGTTGTTGATGGTGGCAACACAGCGGGCGGCGTCTCAACGCGCTATCGCTGAACAAACAGCGTCACAGCATCTACACGATAGGTTTGTGGCGCGAAATCGAGCGGCTGGACTGTGGTCAAGCGATAACCAGCCTGGGCAAGCCGTTTGCAATCGCGCGCCAACGCCGCCGCATCGCCACTGACATACACCAGCCGTTTGACATTCAGACTTCGCAACCCGGCGATTATGTCGTCATGCAGTCCGCTTGAAGGATCAACGACTGCGGCATCGTATTCGCCATCGAGAGCGGCGAGCGTGTTTTCTACCGTACCCTCGATTACGTCAACATTGTCGAGATCGGCAAGATTTACCTCGGCGTCGGTCGCAGCTGGCGGATAGCTTTCGACGAGGGTCACCAGCTTAGCCTGCTGCGCCAGAAACGCGCTGAACACGCCGACACCGCCGTAGGCGTCAAGCACAAATTCATCGCCTTTGAGATCGAGCAGCTGCAAAACCCAATCGACCAGCACGGGTACCTGGCGTGCATTCGCCCGGTAATAGCTGCCCGCCGTGACGCGAAAAGCACGATCACGAATGCGGTAGCGCGAATGAGACTGCCCGATCAGGTTGACGGGTTCGTTATTCGGCAGCAAGAGATTGACACTTGCAGCCAGATCGGTTTCGAGATCGGGCGCTTCCTCATCGCTCAAATACAGCACAATCATCGCTGCCGTGTCGCTGTCAATCTGGAGCTTCATCCGCCGCAGCCCCGGCAGCGACAGATCGATCTGGCTGTAGAGCGCCAGCAAATCAGGATGCAGCACCGGGCAGGTATCCACCGGCACGATGGTGCGACCATCAGCAGCCGGAAGCCCGAAGCCGCCGCCTTCAATCGCCGTCAGAGTCATATGATAGTTGTAGCCCCACTGCTCCGGGCTGGAGATGACGGGGCGCACCACATCCTCACGAACGCCGCCCAGCCGTTCCAATTGATCAGCGAGTGTATCCTGCTTGAGCAGAAGCTGCGCCGGATAATCGATGTGCTGCCACTGGCAGCGCCAGCACTTGCCGGGGCCAAAGTGCGGACAGCGTGGAAACACACGATCCCCGGACGACTCGACCAGCCGCACACCCTCGGCGCGCAGGACACGCTCCCCTTGCGCGAGCAAACGCGCCTCGACACGCTCGCCAGGAATCGTGTACGGCACGAAGACAGGCCGCCCGTTATGCCGACCAAGGCCAAAACCGCCCTGAGCCATATCCTCGATTTCGATCTCGATTATCTCGCGCCGTTGTTTGGTCATGCTTCCGCCATTTTCATTGACCACTGCCAGACTATGCACCCCGCCGATTGTAGCGCATCTCGATCAAGCAGCAGGGCGACCACTGAAAGATCGCCCTGCTACATATAAGACCCAGGTTGTCACGAGCATTTTACGGCACGTTTAACGTTCCGTCGCTCCGGCACGTTCCATGACGCGCACAGTCGCGTTCAGTTCCTTACGCCGCGCCTCAACGAGCGCATTCACCAGCCGTGTCTGAATCGTGAGCGCATCCGTCAGCGAGTCGAGCTTGCGGTGCAGGTCCGCAATTTCAACTTCGTTCTTGAGGTTAATCTGGTAATCGTTCTCAGCCTGTGCCCTGTCTTTGGCTGCCTGGCGATTCTGCGACATCAGGATCACGGGCGCTTGCAGCGCTGCCAGGGTGCTCAAAGCCAGATTGAGCAAAATGAACGGGTAGCGGTCAAATGCCAATTCGCGCAAGACGAGATTCCCGGTCATCCAGACCGCCATCAGCACCACGAACATGATGATGAATTTCCAGCTACCGGCAAACGTTGCGAGCTTGTCGGCAAAGCGGTCGCCAAGTGAGGCTCCTTCGTCGATTTGCTCGTAAACGTCGTCGGTCACGATGTGGGGACGAAGATCGCGGATGAGCTGCTGAGCTTCCGGGCTGAGCAGGCTGTCGAGTTCTTCGATCTCGTCGATCAGGTCTTGGATTTGCTCGTCGGCATCGTCAACAGTAGGCACAATGCGATTGAGGAGCAGATCGTTGTACATGGGTCACCTCTCCACAGGACATACAGGTGAGCGCGATCCAACAGACCGCGTTCACAGCGGCAAAGGCGGATGCGTTATGCAGATGTTTGTGGAACAGGAACTTCCGTAACCGGGTTTCCCCGCGATGCGGGGTCGGCAATAGCGCGGTCGCTACTCCCCGGTCACGCTATACAGGAGGGGGCTAACGATCGTGGACGCTATTGCCGTCCGCTAACGGTGGCAACTGTTCGAAACTACTGTCAGCGTCCATGACTTCCTTCACTCTTAGATAAGGTTAAAATCTGTGGCGTTTCTTCCACAGATAGACCCACTCTACACCCGTTTTTTGGCCTTGTAAACCCCCCGAAATCGAGCGGTTAATTGAGTTGAAATACGCTTACCTGACGACCATCAGTTGCGAAAACCAGGTCGTCATAGAGGATGAATTTGCGCGGGTTCATGTCAAGTGGCAGCGAACCAATTGCACTCAGCGTTGTCGGGTCAGTGGCTTCATACAGGAGTAGATCGCTGCTATTCTCCACAGCCACGACCAGCCATTCCCCATCTTCGCGGGTGAGAAATTGAGCGCTTGTCGGGGTTTCCTCAATTTCAAGCGAATTGCCCACAGTTTCCATAACTGCCGGGTCGAATAATACGACCGAATTGGCAACCACTGCCGCACCTAGTGACATGCGCGCGTTCAAACTGAGCGACACTGGCGGGCCATCCAGAGCCAGCGAACGAGAGGCACGCGGCGCACGGTCGTTTTGCAGAAGAAACTGCTGTATCTGATCAGGACTCTCAGTGCCAACGAGGGCCATCCCAACCGCCGCCGCCCCACTCGACGGGTTTCCATCGATCTCAATGGCATAGGCAATGCTCTCGACTGACGAGACCAATTGCAGAACCATCGACCATCCATCACCGACAACCAGCGCCCAGCGATGATCCGGGGCAGCAAAAACCTGGCGTGGCCCATCAGGGACATCCACCGCACCCAGAACCCCGTATTCGCCATCGCGATAAGGGTCTGGGCCGACAGTCACGATTTGATCGCCGTCGCCGTCAACTTCTAGCAGCGCCAGCGCATAATCATCCACAACGGTCATGTCGACAAGCGCGCCGTCCAAAGCGACTTCGTTCAGTATATTGAGCGTGTCCCGTGAGCTAAAGTCGTAAATCGACAGCGTAGCACCACGATTTGTGCCGATGAAAATCACATCGCCATTTTTGCCAACCGCAATACTGCTGGCATTTTCAACAGGTATTGACGCCAGAAGGTTTGAGTTTCGCTGGGCATGGACAGCCGAAATGGCTATCAAACAGCACGCAATCGCGGCCAACAGTTTATTCATGACTTGCGCCACGCCGGATCGACCTAGAAATCATCCTCATCGTCATCGTAGTCGTAGTCATCATCCTCATCGTCATAGAGATCGTCGTCGAAGTCGTCGTCGAAGTCGTCGTCATCATCGAAATCGTCGAAATCGTCGTCATCATCGAAATCGCCGAGGATCTCTTCCTCCTCATCAAAGTCGTCGCCTAGATCCTCTTCTACGTCGTATTCGACATCCTCTTCAACTTCGAAGTCATCCTCAAAATCGTCATCAGAACCGTCGAAATCATCAACCCGGTTCAGGATACGGATCAATTCCATGCTTTCACTCGCCTGAATTGGATTGCCCGAATAATCATTACCTGCCATTGTAGCGCAAGGCGGGGCAAATTGTAGCATTGAGTCGACAACTTTGTACGGTGAATCTTGATCAAATTCGGTCATTTTCACGCCTTTTCGATCATTTGTATAAAGTAGCGGTGCAGGCGGTCGTCATCGGTCAATTCCGGGTGGAATGCTGTAGCCAGAAGATGACCTTCTCGAACAGCAACGATTCGTCCGTCCTCCAACTGCGCCAGGATGTCAACACCCTCGGCAACCTCCATGACAAGCGGGGCGCGAATGAAGACAGCATGAAACGGAATATCGCCAATCGGGCCGATGTGTAGATCCGTTTCAAAGCTATCTATTTGCCGTCCAAATGCATTTCGGTTTACGACAATATCCATCACTCCAAGGATCGGCTGCCGGTCAATGCCGATATCCTTCGCCAGGAAAATCATGCCCGCGCACGTTCCCCACACCGGCTTCTGCTGCGCAAACTGTCGCAGCGGCTCCACCAATCCAAACTCGACCGCTAACCGACCAATCGTCGTGCTCTCGCCACCGGGGATGATCAGGCCATCTAAGTCGCCCAACTGCTCCGGCAGTCGCACTTCCACAGCATCGACCCCCAAAGACCGCAAACGCGCGATATGCTCTACAAACGCCCCTTGCAGCGCCAATACACCAATCTTCATAATCCGGTTTTTTCCTCAAGTCAAGCGCACATTGACAATGCAATCGTCGCGCAGACCTACATCCAGGTCAAGACCCAGAGTTAGCCGTGGATGGCGGGCACACCTGTGACTTCTGCCAGGGCTTCCCGTAGAATTGCCATGCCTTCTGCAATTTGCTCATCGGTGATATTGAGCGGCGGCAAAAAGCGAATGCAGTTGCTATACAGCCCGGCGCGAATGACGATCAGCCCGCGCTTGAAAGCGGCCTGTGTCACTGCTGCCGTTTCGTTCATCGCTGGCGTCTTACGCTCAGGATCGCTCACCAGTTCGATCAGCACCATCGGCCCCAGACCACGCACGTCGCCGATGATGGGAAACTCGGCTTGTAAGGCGAGGGCGTGCTCGCGCAGGCGTTCACCAACTTCGCCCGCGCGTGCCAGAAATTCGGGCTGGCGGATCATCTTGATCGCTTCCACTGCCGCCACGCATGCCAGCGGATTGCCGCTGTAGGTGCCGCCCAGCCCGCCTGGATGCGGCCCATCCATGATGTCCGCCCGCCCGGTCACGGCGGAGAGCGGCATCCCCGCCGCCAATGATTTGGCCGTCGCAATCAAATCCGGCACGATGCCGTAATGCTCGCAGGCGAACAGCCGCCCGGTACGCCCGAAGCCGCACTGAATCTCGTCCGCGACCATCACGATGCCGTGTTCTGTGCATAGTTCACGGATGCGCTGCAAGAAGCGCGCTGGAACCGGGATAAATCCCCCTTCGCCCTGCACCGGCTCGATGACAATCGCCGCCACCGCCGATGGATCGACATAAGCAACGAAGGCATTCTCAAGCTGGCGGATGCTGTCATCGATGAAAGCATCCTCACTCATACCTGCCGGACGCCGGTACAGGTTCGGGAAATGCAGCCGGTACACTTCCGGCGCAAATGGCCCGAAACCCTTCTTGAACAGGTTGTATTTGCTCGTCATTGCCAGCGTGAGATTGGTGCGCCCATGATAAGCGTTCTCGAAGACGATGATCGCAGGACGCCCGGTGAAGCTGCGCGAGATCTTGACCGCCGTTTCGATGGCTTCCGCGCCGCTGTTGAGCAGCACTGTTTTCTTGGCGAAATCCCCCGGCGTGATTTCGTTAAGCAGCTCGGCGACCTCCACGTAGGGTTCATACGTGCCCACAATCGCGCACAGGTGGATCAGATCCGCTGCCTGCTTCTGCACGGCGTTGACGACGTTGGGCGGACAGTGCCCAACTGCCAACACGCCGATGCCGCCCGCGAAATCGAGCAGCGTGTTGCCATCCGCATCCATCAAGGCTGCGCCTTCGGCTTTTACAATCGATACGGGGGTGAGCTTGGCCGCGCCTCGCGGTGTTGCCGCTTCGCGTCTGGCGACGATCGCCTGACTTTTCGGCCCTGGCAATTCGGTGTGCAAATGAATGGTCGGCATGATCTCTGACATCCTGACTCAAATGGCTAGCGCGCGGCGCAGATTATCGTCAATCTTCGGCGCAGCGACAAGCATCTGTCGTCAAGAGAACAGCCCACAGCGGGCGAATTGCAGGCTGACCAGCCCTCCCTGCCGTGCTACACTTCGCTGCGACTTCTCGCGACAACCGACGGGCACTATGAGCAAATCCGCGCAAATCGCCATTTTGACCGCCATCCTGCTGCTCGCAGCCGGGACGCGCATCCTGCACATCACCCAACAAAGCCTGTGGATCGACGAAGGCATCACCTATTTCAACATCCAGAGTCCGGATCTGATCCGTACGTTGGCACAGACGGATGTCCATCCGCCGCTCTACTTCGCACTCCTCAAAGGCTGGATCGGGCTGGCTGGCGGTTCGGTGCTCTCGATGCGCATGTTTTCGGCGCTGTTCAGCATTCTGGCTGTCGCCCTGGTCGTGCCACTGGCAAAGATCATCAACCGCGAACAGCCGTGGTTTCGCCATCCGAGCGTGCCGATCCTGGCGGCGCTCATGCTCACACTCTCTGACTCGGATGTCGTCCTGGCACAGGACGTGCGTATGTATACGCTGCGCACTGTGCTCGTCCTCTTGAGCATGATCTTTTATCTGCGCTGGACGCGCCGCATGACGGCCTGGCGCGCCGCCCTCTGGATGCTCCCCTCAGTCGCGATGCTGTACACGCAGTACCAGAGCGGCTACATCCTGGTCGTCCAGGGTTTACACGCGCTGCTGTTCCTGCGCGGCAGCGTGCGCCGCAATGCCATCGCCATCCTGTTCCTGATCGGCGCGTTGTTCCTGCCCTGGGCGCTCGGTGTCGCAGTCGATCAGCGCAATAACGATTTCGGCATTCAGGCAGCGCTCCCGTCCAACTGGACGACGATGACGCAGATTCTGCAGAAGTATCTCAGCAGCCAGTGGGGCTTGATGCTCGCGCTCTTGCTGCTTGGCACCTTCATGCTCATGCCGGGGCCCGGCCTGCGCTGGCGACCAGCGGGACCCACGTTCATCCTGGTGACGTGGCTGGCCTTCACACTCGTTATCAGTTTCATTCTCAATCTCGCCTACCCCGTTGTCCTCGCGCCGCACCGCCTGCTGCTGATTTCACCGGCGATTGCCCTGCTGATCGCGCGTGGCCTGCGCAACATCCGCTCGCCGGAGCGGATCGTCCTCGTCGGCGCAATTGCCGTCTTCGGGCTGGCGGTCGTCGATGACTATTACCCGAAAGAACCCTGGGATCAGATGGCGGCCAGTGCCACCCAGTACAGCCTGCCCGGTGACATGGCCCTGCTCGAACTCTATCGCGGCGATAACCCCGTCACTTACTATCTCGACTGGAACACCGACCACACGTTGGATGTCGAGTCGCTGCGCAAGTGGCGCGAATACACGCCAGAAAACTATCCTCAGGGATTGATCGACATTCTCAACCAGCACGACACCGTCTGGTTCTTCCACTGGAGTCCTGATCTGACGGGCTTCGATCTGCTGGCGCAGACCGGCTACGTCCAGACCGCGCTGCTGACGACCGATCACATCGGCAACGCGCTCAACGTCTATCGCTATGATCGGCTGCCGGAAACACCCGTGACCACTTATGAGAACGGCATGACACTGCGAGACGTCGCCATCGACGCCGCAGATATGCGCGTCGATCTCTGGTGGTCGTCGCCCGAGCCGCTCAGCGTCGATTTCACGACCTCGGTCTTTTTGCTCGATGCCAGCGGCCAGCTCGCCGCCCAAAACGACAGCTTCCCATTCGAGAATCGCCGTTCCACCAGCGGCTGGCAGCCGGGCGAAGTCGTCTACGATCCGCACGCGCTGGCGCCCAAGGACTTACCTGCGGGCGAATACACCGTCGCCGTGCAGATCTACACTTACCAGGACGGCGTGCGCGTCCTGACGGAAGACGGCGAGCAGTGGGCGGTTATCGGCACATTGACGGTCGGCGGCTGAGTGGCCTCAAGCGACAACACCCGCGCTCTCGGCGACCGCTAATGCCTCGCCGAAGATGCGCAGCGCCTCGTCAATCTGCGCCTCGTTGACCACCAGCGGCGGAATCCAGCGAATGACGTTGCTGTAAGTGCCGCACGTCAGCAGCAGCAGACCGCGCTCCAAGCAGGCTTTCTGGACAGCACTCGCCGTCGCCGCGTCCGGCTGCCCATCGCGTGTGAATTCGCAGCCGATCATCAGGCCGGGACCGCGCACATCCCCCAGCACAGGATACTCGCGTTGCAGGCGCTTTAGCCCATGTGTCAGCCGCACGCCCTGCTCCGCCGCGTTCGCGGGCAGATCTTCTTCGCGCATGACCTGGATCGTTGCCACAGCCGCGGCCGCAGCCAGCGCGCCGCCGCCATACGTCCCGCCATGCGATCCGACTGGCCACCTGTCCATCAATGCGCGCGAGGCCGCCACGCCGGAAATCGGCATCCCGCTGCCCAATCCTTTTGCCATGATGATGATGTCCGGTTCGATTTCGGCGTGCTCGAAGCAGAACAGCTTGCCCGTCCGGCCAAACCCGGTCTGCACTTCATCGGCGATGAACAGGATGCCATGCTTGCGGCAGATGGCCTGCAATTCCTGCAAAAAGCGCTTCGGCGCAGGCACATACCCACCCTCGCCCAGAACCGGCTCGATCACGACTGCCGCCGTCTCATCCGGCGCGGACTGGCTCTTGAGCAGAAACTGGAACTGCTCGATGCAGTAGTCGGTCATCCTGTCACCATCCCAGCCGTAGTGATAGCTGTACGGAAACGGCGAGACGAACACCCCGGCGGGCAGCGGCTGGTAGCCCGCCCGGTAGATGGTCTTGCTGGTGGTCATTGCCATCGTCTGTGCGGTGCGCCCGTGGAAGCTCCCATGGAAGACGATCACGTTCGGACGCTTTGTCGCCGCGCGCGCCAGCTTGACCGCGCCTTCGGTCGCCTCTGCGCCGCTGTTGCTGAAGAAGAAGCTGTCGATGTGCGGCGGCGTCACCTCGTTGAGCGCGTTCGACAGCTCGACCACGCTCGGTGAAATGACGACGTTGATCTGTCCCTGGATCAGCTTCGCCGCTTGATCCTGAATCGCCTTGACCACGTGCGGATGGCAGTGCCCGGTATTCGTGACACCGATGCCGCTGGTGAAATCGATGTAGCGCTTGCCATCGGCATCATAGAGATAGATGCCTTCGCCCCTGACCGGCTGGATGGTCGTCAGATGTGACCAGACAGGCGACAGATGATCGGTCGAATAAGCCGTCATGATTGAATTCTTCCGTGACTCAAGAACATTGTTCCCCAAATTATATCGCCGCTCTGGGATGGCGGCATCAGACATGAACAGAGGCCTGTGTTTCCACAAGCCCCTGTCACTGACGATTATACGTGTGCAGCCGGCGACTGCCCCGTCTTTGGTTGCTTGCCCGGGCGCAGGCGGATCGTCGTGCGTTTTGCAACCACACGCTGTGGCCTACGCTCAGGATGATAATTCGGGTTCTCCCACGTGATCAACGCCGCATAGCCGAGCGTGTCGGGATCGTCGACGTAATTAGGGATGATGGCGATGACCTTGAAACCCATGTGGATCTGCTTGGTGAGATTCGTATCGAAGATCTCACCGCGCACCACAGCGCGCACGTAAGTATCTACCGGCATACGTCTTGCATAACGGTGGTAATCTTTGAGTGCGCCCCCGGCCACCATGCCGCGCAAGTTCAACTTGGTAATGACGTGCCAGCGCGCATCCATCAGCGCGCGGCCAATGCCACACCCACGATAATCAGCATGTACCGAAGACTCGACGCCATAGAGCCAGTTGCCCTGTGGATCGTGGGTCGACAGCCATGCGTCCGCTGTTGTTTCGCGCCAGGGTTCTATCAGGTTGTGAGGGCGCTTGGGGTTAAATTTCACGCGCATACTCGCTGTCAGCCCGATGACCCGATCATCATCGGTGACGGCGATGTATTGCCCTTGAGGAAAAATTTTCATGTGTGCGACGAATTGTTCTGCCAGCATTGCGTCGCCCAGGTTGCTCCGGCTCGTGCCGTAGACTGCGTGCTGGAGCAGCTCCATCTGCTCAGCATATTCTGGACGGCTGTGAATGATGTGGATGGGTGACCTCGCAGGGTCACTGCTATCGGTGCTCATATGATGGCGCTGGAGCGCTTCTTCCTTCCCACTATGCCTACAAAATATCTGTCTTTCAGCGAGCGACTGCGCTCGCATCCAAACCGTAACCAATGCACCTAAACATCGCCCAAAACGCCGCGGCGATGATCAAATTCACAGTCAGGCCGCCTGCCCCTGCTCCGGCTCAGGCTGGCGCGCGTGCGGGTAATACACATAAGGTCTGGCAAAAATGCGGCGTGGCTTTTGCAGCGGGTCATATGCGGGGTTGTCCCAGACGATCACGACACCCCAACCGCAAGCTTCAACGTCGGTGACGTAATTCGGAATCGTCATCAGGGGACGGAAACCCTTGGCGATTTGTTTGCTCAAGTTTGTGTCGAAGTATTTACCGGCGACAACACCGCGCACGTAATCTTCAGGAGATAACCGCTCGCTGTAACGGTAATAGCTCACCAGGGCGCTGCCAGCGACCATCCCGCGCAGATTCTGCCGCCGTGCGATTTCAAAACGCGCTTCCATCAATTTGCCGCCGACGCCCATACTGCGGTAGGCGGGGTGTACGCACGACTCGACGCCATACATCCACTCACCCTTCGGTTTGTGCCGCATCAGCCACCCATCGCTGATCGTCACGTGCCAGGGTTCAATGAAGGGATGCTCAGGATCGAAATCGAGACGCATACTCACCGTCAATCCAATCACCTCGTTCGTCGCCTGGTCAACAGCGACGAACTGCCCCTGTGGAAAGACCTTCATGTGGTGACGGAATTGCTCCGCACGCATCGAGTCTTGCGGCACCTGAGGCGTCGAGTGATACACCAGATGCTGGAGCATTTCCATGCTCTCGGCATATTGCACACCACTACGAGTAATCATAATTCCTGCGCCAGTTTGGTCATTGGCTAAAGTGACCATAGATTCGCGCGCTGCGCTTTGTATCCTTTGTAAAAGCCCGCCAACAATGAAGCGCTTTCCCACATCTTTCGTCGTTTTCAACAATCATCACTGTACCGGCACGGCTTGTTGGCCGGGCATTGGTGGGTAAATCCACACCCGGCCAATCTTTCACGCCACCTGCAATCAGGTGATGATCATCGTCAATGCCATTACGACCCTGCCGCCCCATCTGGATTACGAGTTACAGACTTGAGCGCCGCCCGGTACAGACGCGGCACTTTGAACAAAGGCGCTTCCGCAACCTTGCCCGGTTCGTAAGCAGGGTTATCCCACACGATTGCGACCGCCCAATTGAGCGAGCGCGGATCATAGATGTACTCCGGGATCAGGTTATGAGCCTGGAACCCTTTGTGCAGTTGCTTGGATAGATTGGTGTCGAAACGTTTGCCCTCGACGACCTCGCAGACGTAGTCCTCAATCGTCATGCTCGCCGCGACTTTGTGATAGTCCATCGGTATCGAGCCGGCGACCAGACCGCGTAGATTCAGGCGGCGCAGCACGTCAAAGCGTGCATCCATGAGCAAGCTGCCCACGCCGCGTCCGCGATATTCTGGATGTACACACGACTCCACGCCGTACATCCATTCACCGTCGGGGTTATGCGTGCTCAGTCAACCGTCGCCGGTGGTGACGTGCCAGCTTTCGAGCAGTTTTTCCTCGCGGCTGAAGTTGATTCGCATTCCCGAAGTTGTTCCGACCACTGTGTCGGTTTCGGGATCAAGGGCGATGAATTGCCCTTCGGGGAAGTAGCGCAGGTGGCTGGCGAACTGGTCTTCCTCCATGATGTCGTCATCATCATAGGCGAGGCGCTGCAACACCGCCATCTGCTCGACGTACCGCTCTGATGCGGGTACGACGATAATTTCAGTATTCAGTTGTTGGTCGATGTGTCCGGATTTAACCGGATAGGCTAACATGATGTTCCGCTTTCGTGTCATTTACACAATAGGGTGCAACAAGTACTGCTGCACTTCGGCTGCTGCACGCTGCCCGCTTACGAGAGCACCATGCACCGTCGCTGCCCAGGCGTTCTTCGCCGTCGCCTCTCCAATAGAGGCGGGGTCGCTTGCGCTGTAGCCACCTAGGGAATAAGGAACGGAAATTCGGCTGCGCACCGGCTTCACCAATACGCTTCAGGTGCGACTCCGTAGACTCGTCAGCGCCCGGCGGCGAGTCAAGCGGCAAGTCCCACGACCGCGTCATGTCAAAGTGGGGGTAGAGTGCGCCCGCTTCCGCTATCGTGCGCAGTGAACCATCGGCCAGCCGCACAAGCGAATCGTCTGTTTTGTGCCAGAAGAGTGTTTTTAGCCCTGACTCACGGGCTATCAGTCACGTCGGAGCGGTATCTTCGTGGATGAATTCCGCGCCGAACTCGACCGGATGCGGGGCAAATGTAGTATCCGTATGCACGCGACCGCCTATTCGATCACGCGCCTCCAGTACGAGGACATTTACGCCGGCATTGCTGAGTTCACGCGCAGCCATCAATCCGGCTGTTCCCGCGCCTATCACCAGCGTTGCCATCTAAGCACCTGCTTTGCTAAAACATGCATTGCTTCGCTCTTGCGAGTAGCGTACCTGGATTTCTGAATTAAGTCAACGGGGTTCGAAACAAAGACGCACCCCCGAAAAATGAGGGTGCGCCTGCTCGATGCTAATTCTGAGACACGTCCTCGTGCCTGGTCAGTCAAACGGGGGTGAAGTCGTACACCGTCTCCAGAATCCGCTCCTCCTGCTCACCGGGCAGCAGGGGCACGAATGCCGGGATCGGAAAGCCGTTGAAGGCCGCTGCGTACTCGTTCGTGTAGGCCCCGGCATCGAAGAACACCAACCGGTCGCCGATGTGGACTTCCGGGAGCAGCACGTCGCGCGCGATCACATCACAGCTATCGCAGCTTGGCCCGGCGAGCGTGTATTTGCGCAATGGGCGTACAAGCGCCGCATCGTCCAGATGCGAGACGACCGGCGGAAAGCCTTCATAGGTTTCCATCAAGCCATTGAAAACGCCCGCATCCAGGTAGAGCCAGGTTTCCTCGCCGCGCTGCGCCTTGCCGAACACCGCCGAGAGCAAGCGCCCGGACTCACCGACCATGCCGCGACCGGGTTCCATCACCAGCATCAGATCATCGCGCTTCGGGATGTAGGCTTCTACCGCCGCCATCACTTCCGCGCCGATGTCTTCAATTGTCGGGATGCTCGGCGTATGGTAATGCCCTGCCGGATAGCCACCGCCCAGATCCAGGAAGTGGAAATGGTGACCGTGTTCTGCTGCCACGCGCCAGACATCCGCTGCCGCGCGGATCGCGTTGACCCAGTTGGCTGTCGACAGGCACTGCGACCCAACGTGGAACATCGTCCCAATCGGCTGCAAGCCCAGTGCCCGCGCCTGGTCGCACAATTCCACGGCTGTCGCAGCATCGACGCCAAACTTGCCCGCCAGCGGCAGCACGCTGCCGGTGTTATCGACCGCCAACCGCACGTAGATGCGCGCGCCGGGCGCGTAGTGCGCCACCTTCTCAAGCTCGAACGTCGAGTCGATGACCATGGCATACACACCGACATCCTGCATCCGCGCGATGAACTGCGGGTGCTTGATCGGATTGCTGCAAATAATCCTGTCGCCCGATGCGCCGGTATCCAGCGCCAGTTGAAGTTCCGCCATCGAAGCGATCTCGAACCCGCCGCCCAGATCGGCAATGTGTTTCACGACCTGCGGATTCGCGTTTGCTTTCATAGCGTAGTAAACGTGTCCACCGGGGAAAGCATGACCAAATCGGGCATAAGTATGGGTGATGTCTTCGAAGTCAATGACGAGTGCGGGAGTCGCAAGTGTGGGGTCGTTGAGTGCAGCGTTTAGGCGGATATTCATCTAGCTTTACAGGTCACCTCTCTTAAAACTGATGCGGACGCACAAGCATCACATCATAAGGAGTATTTGCATCTTATTTCCTTAAGTTATCGTGAGGATTTAGCTGGCAGACACGTGCGACTACACACTAACCCAATGCACCCCGCGCAAGGACAATTTCGCCGCCAAAACTGCCCGGTTACGTCGTTGTCGAAGTCACGCGCGGTGGGACACTGCTGAGTGAATCCGAGCTGTCATGGTGGCTGCCGCGCAGTTGGTGTCGTAAGACCCGGAGCGCAACTGAAGGTCGGAGCAAGACGGTTGGACTCGCCGTCAAATTAGCGACCTCGGTGAATGCGTGCGAGATCGTCTCGTCATAGGGCATGACTTCAAGCACGCGATCCGTGTACCACTGGACGAATCGATCAGCAGTGCCGGGCTTCGTGCCTTCCGTGCCCGGATAGCGCAGATCTTCTCCGGTCGCCAGCAGCCAGGCATTCTGGATCGCTTTCGCGAGACGCTGCTGAAATACGCTTGCGAAGCCCTCCGGCAGCGGCAGCGCCGTCTTCGCCAACATCTCGCGCAGCAGCACGGCCTCGATAGCCGCAACCGTCATCCCCTGGCCGTACAATGGATTGAAGCCGCAGACAGCATCGCCGACGACGATAAAACCGTCCGGCTGGCGCGCCACCTTTTCATAGTGACGCAACCGATTGCCCTCGATCCGGTAGCCATAGATCGGCGACAGCGGCTTCGCATCTCGGATCGCCTCATAGAATACCGGCGTCGGCAGTGAACGCGCGTACTCCAGAAACCCGGCTTCATCTGTCGGCGGGTAGTCCTTATTGACACCGCCCAGCGTCGCCAGCCAACGACCACCCTCGACCTCGAAAATGGCTGCTCCGCGCAAAATACCGCGCTTCGGGTTCGCCTGGATGAACAGGATGCGCCAGTCCGGGGGATCTGCGGGGCATTCATACCAGCGCGTCGCATACCCGATGTAGGATTTGACCTGCGTTTCCAGAGGAGCTTCATAGCCCAAGGCCTTCAACCATTCGGGCGCTTTCGAGTTGCGGCCACTGGCATCGACCACAAGATCGGCAAGCTTCGTTTCAGTTTCACCACCCCGCGGTGTACAGTGAATGCCCGTGACCCGGCTGCCGTTGCTGGCTAGTCCCTCGGCCACACAGTCGCTGACGAAAGTGACGTTCGGATATAGCTTCTGCAAGCGTTTCCGCAGCAGAAATTCGAGCGCGATCCGTGTTATCTGGTTGACCTGAATGCCTGTATCGTAACGGCGCAGCCAGCCGCCGGATGTCATGTAGGCCGTATCCAGTCCCCACGTCAGGCGGGGCGCGCCGATTTCGACGAAGTCGTCTGCCAGTCCAGGAAACAGCTTCTCCATGAGCTGCTGCCCCTGCGCTAACAGGGCGTGAACGTGACGCCCCTGTGGAACACCATTGCGAAAATCTGGCGCTTCCGGCAGGGCATCGCGTTCGATGACACTCACGTCGTCAAAGAACTCGGCCAGAATGCGTGCATGGAGCAGCCCGGCGATACTCCCGCCGATGACGATTGCGCGAGATGTCATAATTTACTCCTGGCGTGGCACTCAGCGGTAAGTGACACCAGTTTAACGCCACACGCTCGACCTGTGAAATAGATCAGATTGAGGATTTCTCCTGAACAAAAGAAGGACGGAGCTGGCTGTCCGTCCTTCCAGGGTAATTTGTGATTATCGCGTCGTGGCTTCAGCTATTCGGTGACGACCTCGTAGGCCACATCCTCGTAGACGACAATCACGCGGTCGCCGAGCGCGAAGAACTCGCTCAACGCTGGCTGCGCAGCCAGGAGCGCGAAGTACTCATCGCTCAGAAACACGACTTTCTGGGTCTCCATCGTGTCCGGCTCGAAGGTCGTGTCCGTCCACACGCCCTGCTGGAGGATGAACGTCTTGCCCGCCACAGTCTGGATCGGGTTTTCGGGCGTGATCTGGCCGCCGACCTCTCCCTCGCCACCCACAGCAACGCCACCGGGCGCGGTTGCCGTCGGCATCGGACTCATCGTTGGCATAGCGGGTGCGGCAGCCTGCTCCATGCTGGAGAAAGCATCAGCAGCATCCACAGCAGCGCTTCCGGTCGCGCCGTCAAAGGCACGTCGATCAGCGTCGAATTCCTCGGCGGCCTGCGCTCGCCCTGTCTGCGTCAGGATGTCGTCTTCCTGGATCAAGAAGCTGGTGTAGGGCGTAATGATGCCATAACGCACGCTCAGGCTGACAATGCTGTCCACCAGCTCGCGATTTTCGCCGCGCAGCCGGATCGTATTCAGCAGTTCACCGATGCGCCGTGTCGCCCAGAGCCGCGCGATGAACGGCTCGCCGCCCGCACGTTCAGAGAAGGCCATGTTGTTGTAGGTCACCGTCTGCTGCTCGCCGTTTACGACACCACTCAGGCGGATCGCGGTCGAGTCGATGCCGTTGCGGTAGCGCCCAACGATGATCAACTGGTTGCCTGCGAACAGGTCAGGCAGCGGCTGCGCCGGATAGACCGTATCGACCATCACATCGTCAATCTCAAGCTGTACGTCGGTCATGACGGGCGAGCTGATGCGGTTGTACAGGCTGGCAACCTCTTCGTCAATACGCTCTGACGGACGCACATACGAGCCGGAGCCGCGATGCTCGCGTACGATGGAGTCGAGCAAGAAGGTATCAACGTCATCACCGACGCCGAACGAGAAGATGCGTGCATTCGGCTTGGCAGCAGCGCCAAGATTGCTCAGGATCATCTGCGGGTCAACTTCACCTTCGGTCGGTAAACCATCGGTGATGAACAGGATCGTCAGCGGTCGCTCGGCATCGGCAAAGCCGAGGGCCGTCGTCAGCGCCCCGTTGATGTCCGTGCCGCCATCGGCAGACTGTCCATTGACCCAGTCTGCGGCTTCACGTGCTGATGTCGCGCTCTCAAGCTGGTTGCTGTACAGCCGCCAGCCGGTGCTGAACAGAATGACGTTGAACCGATCTGCGGGATTCAGATTCTCTAGCACGTAGGTCGCCGCCGCCTGCGCCTGACGCCATTTGACGCCGTCCATGCTGCCCGATTGATCGACCACCAGCACCAGGTCTTTGGCGACGATGCGCTCCTGGGCCGAGTGCGGTGGCTGGATCATCAACATGAAGAAGCCATCTTCGTTGGCACTGTCACGGTAGGTCAGCAGGTTGAGGCTGATTTCGTCAGCGGTCGTCACGCCGTAGAACAGGCTGAAATCTTGATCCGGCGTGTAGTATGCCGCTTCGAACCCGGCGCGGAAACTGCGCCCATCATCGCCACGGCTAATGGCAATATTGTGGCTCGGCGAATAGATATTGCTGATTTCCGTGTCGCCATTCACGCTAACGCTGATACTCGTCTGCTCAACCGGGCGGCGCGTGGTCAGACGTGTCACATCCAGCGGATACACGTAATGCACCAGTTCATTATCGACGGTCAGGGCCTGCGAATAAGTGATGGTGATGCGGCGCGTCTCGCCAGGTGGAATCGGGAAGATATTCGCTTGCACAGCCTGCGTCCCGACGTATTCCAGCAGCGCCGGATCGCGGTATTGGCGCACGATTTCATCATAAATCGCGCGCGCCTGGTCTGCAGGTAGAATCTGCGCTTCAATCGGCGTGCCATTGATATACATTGTCAGTGCTTCGACAGCTGCGCCTTGCGGCAGCGGAAACACGAATGTGCCTTCAGCCAGACCATTGCCCTCATTCACGAACATCATGTCTACGTCTGTGCGGGCGATCTGATTGGTGATGTCAACGCGAACCCGGTGATACTCGATCTTCAACCATTCCGGGTTGGTGAAGACTCCGGGGCGCACCGGCACGCATTCAGGCATCATTGGGCAGGGCTGATCTGGCGGACAGGGCGGCATCGTTGGACACACAACCTGTGCCAGGGCTGGGGTCGCCGCGAGCATCAGCAGCCCCATCAGTAACAAGAACAACCGCTTCATGACAACCTCCACAAGTTTCTAGAGCAAGTTCCTGTCTAGATGACGACGGTGTTGGCTTTTTTGTTCCATCACTATTGGCAATAAAAAGAGGGCGCTGTTGTGCCCTCTTTTTTGTCCGCCATGGAAGGTCGTAGTGGAGGTCGGTCTAGTATGGGATTTCGACCACAATCAGCACAGTATTGCCCACACGCAGCCGGCTGCCGTGATAAAGCTGCACTTTGCCGTCCAGAACTTCGAGATCATCCACAGACGTACCGTTCCGGCTGCCGAGATCTTCCACAAACAGCGTTGGCCGATGAGTCACCTTGTCACGCAGGACTTCGAAGCGGCAATGCCGGTTGCTGATGAATTCATCATGCCGCAGCATGATCGTCCCTCGCTTGGAACGTCCCAACGTGTCTCCTGACACAATCGGGATCGGCAGGGCATCTTTTTGCGTATCCAGCGCCAGCATGAAACGAATGGTCGTGTTCCGCCCTGGCTTGACACCCTTGGAACTGCGCAGCTCTGGTAGACCGTTCCGCAAAGGATGTTCTTTCAGGGTCGGCAGTCCAGGTGCAATCTGATCCAGCGTTCGCTCGATGTCAGTTTCTTCTTTTTCGATGCGCGTTTGCGAACGCGGTGGCGTGAGTTTGACCGTGGCCGGTTTCGATGCTTCAACCATGTCTTTGTAGCTAGGTGGAGTTGTATAAATGTCCATGGTTCCGACCACCTTGACGGTGCTGTTGCCTTCAATCTTCTCAAATGTGTTGTTGATGTTTGTCACCGACTGCGGTGTTGCGTTATCTTTTTCTAACTGTTGAGCCATGGCAATACCATTCTGTGTTAAGTCATAAATTGCCTCACCTGCGTCGACAATCAGACCGGCGTCCATCAAGTCGGCGAAGGCGCGATTTGCGCGTCGCCCATCTGTCAATTGGCACGCATCCTGGATATTGCGCTTATGGCGCGCCATTGCCGTCTTTGTCCCCGCCATGTACGTTAGTATAAGTTCGCATTCTTTAGACAGAGTGGAAACTGACGGGTTGAGCATATGGCACTCTTCACACTACTAAAAAAGGACTTCAGGTACGATATAAAGAACAGGATTAGAGAAAAGCAGCAATCATTAGAAGTTCATTAAATATCCTCTTGATAAAAAGACTAACACAAACCAAATCACAACTTATATGAGGAGTTGTGAAAATTATATATTCTTTTCTTGTATGAGTGCAACCAATATCTTGATAGCCAACGCTCTAGAACTCGCGTATGAAGATATTCATCATTCGATTGAGGGAGACGAGAGATAAGACTCATGAGCAGTCAAGCCGAACAATATAGGACACGTGTGATTGAGAAAATCGACCGCCTGCTGACGGAATTCGCTGAAGGTCGAGTCAGCCGCGAACAATTCCACGCCATCTACGAACACTACAACAACCAGCTCAATCTGGCTGAAAGTCTTGATATTCCCGCAGGTGATACAGAAGACCCCAACGCTCCTGGAGCAACGATCGCGATTCGTCATGCGCACATGGGCAAAGCCCTCGGTATGATGATCTATCACAACAAGAGCGGTACCTTTGTCGATACGTTGGGCGATTTCGACGTAGAAACGTCCGCGCTTGCCCCCACGCTCAATGATTTCTCGCTCATGATGGACGCTGGAGAATTCATAGACCGGCGGGTGCGCAAGCACCGCAATGAACGCTGGCTGCTGTTTGCGCCCGGCAAATACACGACCGCCATCGTTCTGTTTCATCACGAGCCGTCTCCCCAGCAGATGCGTGAGGTCGAACGCCTCCACCACGATTTCGAGCAGGCAAATGCAGCTTCTTTACGCACCGCTGGCAGAGTCAACAATGGCAGACTGGCCTATCCGTTCATCATCATCTTGCAGAAGAAGCTCAAGTTGAAGTAACAGGTCAGAAGGGCACAGTGTTTGGATCAATCACGTACTGCCACCAGTTCCAGGCGATGCCGTCGGTCTCACCCGTGATGTGCTGAAAATGATGCAGACACCAGAGTTGATGCGCACGAATGTCACCGCCGCCCCACTCATGAGCATCAACCATGCGTGGGGTGCCATCCAGCCGGGGGAAACGATACCATTGATCGCACAAGCTCCACACGGGACGCGGATTACCCCAATCGTAGTCACGCACACTGTTTGGCGCGAAATGGACATTTCCGCATTCGGCCTGCTGAGGATACTTCAGGTCATAGCGCGTAAATCGTTCGAATAGGTTTTCCTGGCTGTGCGTCCGTTCGAAAACTCTGTACAAAATCGACTCGGCGCGATGCCCCAGGTCTTCCAGCATCTCGCCCACGCCGCGCTCGAAATTGAACCCCATGATGACAAAGCGCCGCTGGCAATTCTCTGTCCCCGCAAGCGGCGGCGCGTTGCACCAGAATGCGCCTCGCCCGGCCATGATCGACTCGTAGTAACCGCCATAGGGATGCCCGAACAGCCAGACCTCGTCGATCTCGCGCCGCTCAATGAGTTCGACCATCTCGAATTCACGTACCAGCGCCAGGTAATCCACGCCATCCGGCTGATGAAACTGCCGCTGTTTCCAGGCGTGCAGATAGCTCAATTCGTCGTAGCGAAAGCCATCATGTTTGACCGGAAAGCCATCGACCACCCGATGCTCGACCACCTCATAATTGGCGTATCCTTGACTGCACCAGCGCACGTCCTCGATATAGCCTTTTGCCAGAAACTCGGGATCGTTCCAGCGGAAATACTCACGCACAGTCTTACCACCCTGGCTGCGCAGCACAGGGTTATGCGTGATCATGAGCACTTTCCGCTTGACGGGGGTGGGCCGTGGATAATCCGCCAGGCGTGTCTGGTCGGGCGGCAGCCAATCCTGCTCAAGCGGATGGGGGCGAGCAGAACTTTCACCACTGCCAAACAGCCACCGCAACCAATCAAGCATGAACGAACCTCGCCCCTCAACTCTATACACTTTCAGACTGCACGTGTATCATCCCACGCAATAACCGAAAGGACAACTTGATGCTGGACACACTTCCTCACAACTATGAAGGTTTTTCCACCCTTGGTTGGCCTGAGATCGAGGCGTTCTGTACCGAACTGCAAGACTATCCATTGACTGCCGAGAACGTAGACGACTGGCTCAAAGGCTGGACCCGCCTAGAGCAACTGATCGACGAGACCTCGACCCGCAACTATGTTGCGACAACGGTTGACACGACCGACGAGATCGCCGAAAAACGCTACCTCGACTATCTGGAAAATGTGATCACGCCCTGGCGCGCTGCCGAACAGCGACTAAAGGAAAAGCTGCTTGCCACGGGCTTTCAGCCCGAAGGTTTCGCCATTCCTTTGCGGAACATGCGCGCACAGGCCGAACTCTTCCGTGAGGCGAACCTGCCGCTCTTCAACGAAGAAAGCAAGCTGGCGACCGAGTACAGCAAGATCATCGGCGCACAAACGGTTGAGTGGGATGGCGAGGAAAAGACGCTCACTCAACTGCGTCCCTTCCTGGAAAGCCCCGACCGCGATGTTCGCGAACGCGCCTTTCGGGTTAGCTCCGCACGCCGCCTTCAGGATCGCGATGCCCTCCATGCTCTGTGGGTGAAATTCCTGGAGGTGCGTCAGAAAATCGCCGCCAATGCCGACATGCCGGATCTGCGTGCCTACCAGTGGAAAAATTACCTGCGCTTCGATTACACGCCGGAAGAAAACCTGCAATTCCTCGACTCCATCGAGAAAGTGGTCGTGCCAGCAGCAGCGAAGCTGCTTGAACGGCAGCGGCAGCAGATGGGCGTCGATGTACTCCGTCCCTGGGATGCGGATTGGCGCTTCACAATCGATCCGCTCAATCGCCCGCCGCTCAAGCCCTACACGACCAGCGCCGAACTTCGCGGCACTTCCAGCAGCATCTTTCATCGCGTCGATCCAATGCTTGGTGATTATTTCGACATCATGGATCGGGAAAACCTGCTCGACCTGGACAATCGCAAAGGCAAAGCACCTGGCGGCTACTGCACCTATTTTGCGAACGCCAAGCGCCCCTTCATCTTCATGAACGGCGTCGGCGGCCACGAAGATGTACAAACCATGCTCCATGAAGCCGGGCACTGCTTCCACGCCTTCGAGTCCAGCAAGCTCCCCTACTATCAACAAGGTGACGTCACAATGGAGTTCGCCGAAGTCGCCTCGATGGCGATGGAGCTTCTGGCAGCGCCGTATCTGACGAACGACAACGGCGGCTTCTACAACCACCCGGAAGCGGCGCGTGCCCGCGCCGATCATCTCACGAAGCTGGTGCGCTTCTGGTGCTACATGTCGGTCGTGGACGGCTTCCAACACTGGGCCTACACACATATCGAGGACGCCAAAGACGCGGACAAGTGCGATGCCAAGTGGACAGAACTCTGGCAGCGTTTCATGCCGGTCGAGGATTGGACGGGCTTCGAGGCTGAGCTTGGCTCATACTGGCATCGCCAGCTGCACATCTTCGAGATCCCCTTCTATTATGTCGAGTACGGACTGGCACAGCTCGGCGCAGTGCAAATCTGGCGCAATTCCCTGACCGATCAAGCTCAGGCGGTCGCCAGCTACCGGCGCGCGCTCGCGCTCGGTAGCACCGCCACACTACCTGAGTTGTTCGCCACTGCCGGGGCGAAATTCGCCTTTAACGAAGCTATTCTGCGCGACGCCGTCTCGCTGATCGAAGCGACGCTGGACGATCTCGAATCGGCATAGAATTATCAATGCACAGGGATGAAAACGGGAGTCGTGCTGGCTCCCGTTTTCGATTCACCGTCTCACAAGCTGGGCGGCGCAAATGTCCCATTCGCATCCGGCAGATAGGGCATCACCCGCACGACGGCATCGAGATTGAGCGGGCCGTACAGATGCGGAAACAACTCCTCGCCCGGCGTATAAGTGCCCGTCGGCGGTTCGTACTTGAGTGTAGCCGTCAGTCGTGAGGGATCGACCACCAGTAGCACCAGATCAGCGCGCCCGGCATAGATCGCGTTCGCCACCCGCGCAACCTGAGCAGGGGTCGAAAAGTGAATGAACCCCGCCGTCAGCAAGCTCTCGACCCGATAAGCCCCTTCAGCCTGTGCCCGTTCCCAATCGGCACGCGCGGCCATGTGTACGATGACATCCACAATCGGTTTCTCCCTCTGGAGTTCTAAAGCCAGTAAAGGCAACCAACGCCCTGCCTGCACACTCGATTCGCGTTCTGCGTAACGCGCCATCCCCATCCTGACGTAAAACGCCTCAGCATTCGGATCGCTCTCGACGATCAGACGAGTCCCGCCCAGGCGCTGCGCCATCGCGCAGGCGTGGGCAAACAACCGCGCGCCGCAGCCTTGCCCAATGGCCCACGGATCGACGAACAGCATATCCAGATCGATGGCATCCTCAAGCGGTTTCAAGCTGTAGAATCCGGCGCTGCACTCAGCGATCTCGACCACGTAGACCCACCCTGATTCGATGCTGCTCGCCTCGACCATCAGCACCGGGCGGCAGGCATCCAGGAATGCGTCGTCGTAGCCCCAATGCGCTTTCGAGCGCAGCGCCAGTTCGGAAAGCAGTTGCGCTTCTTCAAGGCGCGCCGGTCGTATCTGCATTATCGTTTGCCAGCGTCCGGGTTTTCACGGACGAGCAGCGTACAGACGTCGTCTGAACGAGGATCGACAACGTAGCCATATAACAGCCGATCCACCTGGAACCCGGATTTGAGCTGCGGCGTCAGCGTCGGATCAGTCATCTTGCCCACCACGACATGCGCGACGTAATCCTCCACGCTCATGTTCGTCCGCACGCGCTCGTAACCCGGCAGCAAGCCAGCCACGAACTCGCCGCGCAGTCCCAAGCGTTTCACCAGCGCCGCCCGCGCCTCGTAGAAGCGCCGCGATAAACCCAGGCCGCGAAAGGCCGGGTGGACGCTCATGTCGATGCCATACAGCCACGCCCCCTTCGGATCGTGCGTGCTGAGCGTATTGTGGCCGATAAAGTCCATGAAATGCGCCGGAAGCTCGCCGAAGTCAGCCCGCATCGTTGTCGTCGCTGCCACGAGCTTGTCTTCGCCTTCGGTGTGCAGCAGCGCCGTGAACTGCCCTTCTGGGAAGATGCGTATGTGGCTGCGATAGTCCTCTGCCGTGAACAGATCGCTTTCAGGCAGCGTCGGGTAGCACAGACGCTGGAACGCTGCCAGGGCTTCGGCATACTCCAGGCGCGTATTGACGATGACGAATGAATCGCCTGTGCTCATAGCCCACCGATATAGACTGTTTTGCTCTCCAGATACTCGTGCATCCCCTCCGATCCGCTCTCACGTCCGATACCGCTGGCCTTCATGCCCCCGAACGGCGATTCTGGCGTCACCGGCATCCATTCGTTGATGCCGACCATGCCGTAATCCAGCTTCTCGTAAGCATGGATCGCCGTCGTCAGATCGCGCGTCTGCACATAGGCCGCCAGCCCAGCTTCCAGCCCGTTCGCCAGGGCAATGGCTTCGTCAGGATCGGCAAAGGGGATGATCGGCATTACCGGCCCGAACAACTCTTCGCGATAGACGGCCATCTCCGGCCTGAGATTGATCATCACCGTCGGCTTGTAGAAATAGCCGCGCGAGAATTCCGCAGGCCGCGCGCCACCCGTCAGCACTTCCGCGCCCTGGCTGGCGGCTTCTGTGACCATCTTCTCCAACCGTTCGCGCTGGACGGCATTGATCAGCGGCCCGACATCCGTTTCCGGCTCCAACCCACTGCCCATACGCAGGCCTTCCGAGATGCGCGTCGCGTGATCGATGAATTCTTCAGCGATCCGGCTGTGGACGTAGAATCGCTGGGGTGCAATACAGACCTGGCCGTTATTGCGATACTTGCTGCCGACCGCGGTCTTGGCGACTTCCTCGACATTCACGTCCGGGAAAATCAGTACCGGCGCATTGCCGCCCATCTCCAGCGCCAGCTTCGTCACTGTTCGCGATGCGCCATCCATCAGCAGCTTGCCAACGCGTGTGCTGCCGGTGAAGCTAATTTTGCGCACCCGCGCGTCGTTGAGCATAACCTGCCCCATTGCAGCCGGATCGCCGTTGATGATGTTGATCACACCGGGGGGCGCGCCGCTCTCGTGCAACGCCTGTGCCATCGCCATCGCCGAACGGGGTGTATATTCCGATGGTCGCCCAACCACCGTGCAGCCCGCGCCCAGTGCCGCCGCCCACGCGCGCGCGACGTTGTATGCCGGGAAGTTCCAGGCCGTGATCGTTCCGACGACGCCAATTGGCTGGTGAACGACCAGAATCCTGCGGCTCGCCTTGCGGTCGGGAACAACCCGACCATACGCGCGCTTACCTTCCTCGGCATACCACTCGAAAAAGTTGGCGCTTGTGTTCCATTCGCCGGTCGCTTCTCGGAGCGGCTTGCCCGATTCCTCGACCGTCAGCCGCCCCAGTTCATCGACGTGCGCACGAATCCAATCCGCGGCGCCTTTCAGGACGACCGCCCGCTCATACGGCGTTTTGCCCGCCCAGCCAGGAAACGCCGCCGCCGCCGCATTCACCGCCGCCTGCGCATCGTCGCCATCGCCAAAGGGTAAAGGCGCAATGATCTCCTCTGTCGCCGGGTTGACAAGCTGCCACACCCCGCCGTTTGCAGCCTCCACCCACTCGCCATTAATAAGCTGTTTGGAAATAAAGCCGGACATCGGGTTACTCCTTGCACAACATGGCGCAAGTGTAGCGCGTTCTATTGCACTGTCGATGTCCGCTTAAGCCATCCATAATGTTGCCGCGTATAATGGCATTCGAGATGAGAAGAAATCTGAAAGGTCAAACCAGTATGAGCAGCCCGTCAAATCATCTGGAAGTCGCCACCCTCGCCGGGGGCTGTTTCTGGTGTCTGGAAGCCGTCTACGATCAGCTCAAGGGTGTCACGGATGTGGTCTCCGGCTATGCCGGTGGGCATGTTACCAATCCCACTTACCAGGCCGTCTGCAATGGCACGACCGGCCACGCGGAGGTCGTCCAGATCACGTTCGATCCACAGATCGTGAGCTTTGCCGATCTGCTCGACGTGTTCTTCACCATCCATGACCCGACGACGCTCAATCGCCAGGGCAATGACGTGGGCACACAGTACCGCTCTGCCATCTTCTATCACTCGCCGGAGCAGAAAGCTATCGCCGAGCACAAAATCGCCGACATCACCGCTGCCAAGCTCTGGAATCACCCGATTGTGACCGAAGTTACGCCCATCGACACGTTCTACCCGGCTGAGGACTATCACCAGGAATACTTCGCGCGCAACCCGAACCAGGGCTACTGCCAGTTCATCATCGCACCCAAGGTCGCCAAGTTCCGCAAGCACTACCTGGAGCGGCTCAAGGTCTGACTTGCATCATGCATCATCCAGGCGCATCTCCAGCTCGATTTCGTCGCGAATCGGCAGGCCATGCGCGCCAATGAGCGGGATCGCTGGCTTCAGCTTGCGTGACTGCACAATCGCATCCGGATAGACCGCGACCAGCCGGAAGCCACGCTTCTGATAGAAACGCAGCGCGTCGATGTTGTCGTTCGTCGTGATCAGCCACAGACGCACACAACCGCACGCACGCGCTGCTGTTTTGACCGCATCGATCAGCGCCGTCCCAAGGCCCTGGCCTTCGACCAGGCTGTCGAGCGTCATCAGTTCGCACGCCGCGCCGCTGACGTGATACGTCGCCACCCCAACGACCTGGCCGTCCTGCTCGGCAATAAAACCGGGCAGGCGGCTGGGTTCGTATATTTGCCCCCGCGAGACGACAAACGCGCTGCCCCATCGCTGGCGCATGAATTCGCGCATCCAGCCGCGGTCTGCATCGACGAGTGCGCGCATGCTGTAGCCGCTCACGCTCATTACCCCTGCCTCATCGAATACATCCAATCTGGACAATCGTACCAGAAACAGGGCAATTCTCAGGCCACGCGTGTACAATGCCGCACATCATCCGCCACAACGAGGAGATAGGGTTCTGTGGCCTTTAGATTACGAAACAACAGATTCTTTCTGATCATCGCATTCATCTTTTTGAGCATCCCTATCGCAGCGACTCATGCTCAGCAAAGCCCGTTTGCGCCGGATGCGCCGCGCCCCGCCCCGCTCGATGCCGCTGATCAGGCACTCTGGAATGGTGATTATCAGGCGGCGCTCGCGCAGTACAACACCGCTTTGAACACACAGGAACTCGTCTGCGATGCGCTCTTCGGCGCAGGCATCGGCTACACGCGGCTGGACATGTACGCCGAAGCCGCTGCCGCGTTCACCCAGCATATCGATGGCTGCGGCGCATCATTTCGCGCCCACGTTCTGCGCGGAAACGCACGCCAAAACAGCGGCGACGGCGCAGGTGCGCAGGCAGACTACGAAGCGGCGCTCACGCTCATGCCGGGCGTGATCGACAGCTATCTCTATGAGCGGATTGCCGCCGTCAACCCGGATGCCAGTGTCCTCTATCTACGCCTCGCCGCCGAGGCGGGCCGTGAACCACAAGGTGAATACGTGCTGCGCAATGAGCTGACGCAGATCTACCGCATCATCGGTCGCATGGATGAAGCGCTGGTTCAGTACGACGCGATCCTCAATGAGGAGCTGTTGAGCGACGAGCAAAAGAACGACCAGGCGGCTGTGGCCGTGGCCGCCGCAAACATCGAGATCGGATTAGGCCGCCCGGATGCCGCTTATGCCCGATTGCAGCAGGTGATCGCGACCTTCCCGGAGACACCCGCCGCCTTCGATGCCCTGGTCGATCTCATCACTGCTGACCAACCAGTCGATCTGCTCACACGGATGCGCATCAACGTGGGCAACGAGAACTATCGCCCGGTCGTCGCCGTCCTGGACGACTACCTGAACAACGCACCGACCGCCGACGCTAATGCGCCGGAGTTGTTCCTGCTCCTGGGGCGCAGCCAGCGTGGACAGGGCGACGCGAATGCCGCAATTGCGACCTTCCAGCAGGTGCGCGATCTCTTCCCTGCCGATCCATCCGCGAGTCTGGCCGCGCTCGAACAGGCGGAGACCTACGCGGACGCCGGAGATAATGCCAATGCGCTGGCGGCCTACACTGCGATTGCGAGCGCTTATCCCGCATCGCCAGAAGCGCCGGAAGGATTGCTGCGCGCCGCCCGTCTGGCGAGCGCTTCCGGTGATCCGACTCAGGCTGTCACGCTCTATGATCAGCTCGGCGTCGGCTATCCGGCGAGCGAGCAGGCGCGGGCGGGGCTATTTGAAGCCGCGCGCATCTTCCAGGCGGCTGGGGATGCCCAGCGTGCCGCCGAATTCTACGGGCGCAGCGGCTCGTCTCATGCCCTGGTCTGGCAGGGCAAAGTCCTTCAAGCGCTTGGCGACCCGGCTGGCGCGCAAACGGCCTGGGGGGCAGCGGTGAATGCTGATCCCGGCACGTTCTTCAGTATGCGTGCCTGTGCCCTGCTCAACGGTACACCGCCCTACGAACCTTCCAGCGCTCTCCGCCTCGTCGATCCGACACCGGACGACGTCAATAACGCCGCGAATTGGGTCGCGCAGACGTTCAACATTGCCGCAGTCCCGGTCGAGTTATCGCCGGAACTGGCACAGCACCCGTTGTTCAGGCGCGGCAATGAACTCTGGGCACTCGGCTGGCAGCGCGAGGCCACTACCGAATTCGTCGCCCTCCATCGCCTCTATCGTGACGATCCCGCCGCCATGTTCCAACTGGCACACTATTACCGCAGCATCCGCGCATATCGGCCATCGATCGTCGCCGCCACCCGGCTGATCTTTCTCGCGCGCCAGCCGCTGCCGTCCATCCCGTCGTATATCGCGCATCTGGCCTATCCGCTCTACTACGCCGACCTGATCCAGACGGCATCGCAGCAGTACCAGCTTGATCCACTCTACGTCGCCTCACTCACGCGCCAGGAATCGACGTATGAGGCCAATGCCGTCAGCATTGTCGGCGCACGTGGCCTGATGCAGCTCATGCCCACCACCGCCGCTGATGTCGCCTCGCGCCTGAATCTGACCGACTACCAGCTTGGCGATCTGGTGCGCCCGAACGTGAACATCGCCATGGGCACATTCTACATCGCATCCGCGCGCGACTTTCTCGATGGCAGTGTCGTCGGCGCGCTGCTCGGCTACAATGCCGGGCCGGGGCGGGCCGCCGATTGGCTTCAGCAGTCATCAGGCGACATTGACCTGCTCTACGAGACGATCCCGTTTGAAGAGACGCGACTCTACCTGGACATTACGTACGAGAACTTCGCCGCCTACCGCCATCTCTATGGCGACGGGATGCCAGACTGCATGTTCACCGTCGCTCCGCCACCGCCAGAATCCGATCAGGGGACTTGAGACAAACAGCGCGCAGTTGAAGTGTGGTAGAGTGGGCAGCGTATCGTCGATCATACGAGGATGACACGCCTATGACTCTTGTGCCTACCCCGGCTGTCGATTGGAGCGAGGCGACAAGCTCACTGCTCGCCCCGCTGCTGACTGCCCATCGCCTCGGCCTCGTCACCGATGTCGATGGCACTATCAGTCCCATCGTCAACCAGCCGGAGGCGGCCCAGGTGACACCGCGAAGCCGTGAACTGCTCGCCGCGCTGGCGCAAAAGCTGGCGCTCGTCGGCGTGATCAGCGGGCGCGCGGTCGATGATGTCCAGGCACGTGTCGGCATCTCCACGCTGGTCTACGTGGGCAATCACGGGCTGGAGCGTTGGGCCAATGGACGGGTTGAAGTCGCGCCGGAAGCGCAAAGATACCGCCCGGCGCTCGAAGCCGTCGCCAACAGCGTGCGCGATCACCTGCTACCGGGAATGAAGATCGAAGATAAAGGCGCAACCTACTCAATCCACTATCGCAACGCGGCTGATCCTACCCGCGCGGAAGCGGAACTTGCCCCGCTGCTAGAGCGCCTTGCGACACAACACGCGATCCGCTTATTTCAAGGGCGCATGATCTTCGAGCTGCGTCCGCCGCTGGAAATCGACAAAGGCACCGCCTTCGCAGCGCTCGTTCGTGATTATCAGCTCGATGCGGCGCTCTATCTCGGCGATGACACGACCGACGCTGACGCACTCCGCGCCTGCAAGCGCCTCCGCGCTGCCGAGACGTGCTACGCGATTGGCGTGGGCGTCGTTGCCGATGAAACACCCGCCGCCGTTATAGAAAGCGCCGACGTGCTGGCGCACGGCATCGCCCAGGTCGAAGCCTTTCTCGCCTGGCTCAACCATCAACAGCAGGGCTAAGTCGCAGCTTTGGTTTCGCGCACTTTCTTGATCGCGACCAGCGCATCATTTACCTGGCGGCTAAACCACTCCTTGACGCCTGCACGTTGAACGATTTCGCGCAGAGCCGTCGCTCGCTGCGTGCGCTCCTCGTAAGGCATCGTCAAGGCCTGGTGTATCGCTTCCGCGGTGCCATACACGTCGAACGGTGAAATCTTGAGCACGTGGTCGCCCAGCTCATAAATCGCGCCTGCGAATTCGGAGAGCACAAGCACGCCGTCCCGCTGGTTGACCAACGCCCCTTCTTTCGCCACCAGATTCATCCCGTCAGTCAAGGGGTTGACGAGCAGCACGTCGTAGAACTGCATCGCCGCCAGCGCGCGCTCATAATTCTGGCCCAGGATGATACGCACCGGCTCATAGAACGCATCGCTGAATTCGGCGTTGATGCGTCCGGCTTCCGTCATGATGCGCCCCAGATAAGCGCGATACTCCTCGACGTCCATGCGTGACGGCACTAACAGCGCCAGCATCTTGACCTTGCCCCGATGTTCAGGGTGTGCCTGTAGCAACGCGCGGAATGCTTCCAGCCCACGCACGATATTCTTGCTCGGCTCGATGCGATCCACCCGCAGCACCATCCGGTAATCGCCAATCGACGACAACAGTTGCTCACGGATCAGCCGTGTCGATGGCGCGGCAGCCAGTTCTTCCACCCGTTCGACATCAATCGAGATCGGGTAGGCGACCGCCTGAACAGTGCGTCCCTTGTACTCGATCGTATCGCGACTGCCGTACGAGTGCGCATCCGGCAGATAAAAACGGCACGCTTGCACGAAATTGAACGCATCCGTCTTGGTTTGGAAGCCGATCCGATCTGAATTGAGCATACTGGTCAGGAGTTCGGTTCGCATGTGTTCTGGCAGAATCCGCCAAGCATCCGGCCCAGGCCACGGGATGTGCAAGAAAGGCTGGATTTGCACGCGCTCAGCCAGCTTCTCGCGCACAAAATGTGGGACGAGATACAGATGATAATCCTGCGGGAACACGAGCACCGGGCGATCCGTATCGCCGATGGCGCTGACAATCGCCTCCGCAAACTGCTGGTTGATCGCCACGTAGCCTTCGCGCCAGGCATCCCAGGTCGAGGCAGTGATGCTTGGTTGACGTGGGGTGTCCCAGAGTTCGTGCTGAATGAACCACAGCAGTGGATTGGATATGGTGTTGTAGTACAGCCCGTAGCGCCGACGGTCAGGGATGATCATCGAAATCCGCATATTGTCAACAATCTGCGGCTGTCCTTTGTGTCTGCGCACCCACTCGACATCGCCCTTGCCGAGTGCTGCCGCCACCCATAACACGTCGTACTCACCACCAATAGCGCTCAATGCCGTCACCAGACCGCCTGCCCCACGCGTGGCCACCAGTTCCTTGGTTTCTTCGTTCAATTTGAAGGCATAGGGGCCGCGATTGCTCGCAATGACGATCAACGGTTCCTTCGCAGTCGTTTCACCGCTCAACGAGAAACCTCCTTATACTCTATGACCACACATTTTCAGAAGATGCTACGCTATGCGCAACATCAAAACATGAATTGGCGACACGAAAATTCGCCTGGACCGCTCCGCTATGCCTGATCGAACAACCGGATCAGCTTGATAGCGACCTGGAGATTGGTACGCACAATCGGATCACCGAGATCAATAGCGCAAATCTCTTTGATCCGGTCGAGGCGGTAAATCAGCGTACTGCGATGAATGTTCAGAACCTTCGCGGTCTGCATTCCATTGCCGCCGTTGTCGAGGTACACCTCCAGTGTATCGAATAAATCGGCGTTCTGCTCCTCGCGCAGCAAGCGCACCCCCGGCACATACTGGTTGGTATCCAGCGCCACGTTCCCCGCTCGCAGCAGAGTATACAGATAGCCCAGTTGATCGAACTTGATAATCGTCTGGCCATTCCCCAGCCGGTTGGCAATGTGCAGCGTGTCCTGACATTGAGCGTAGAGAGTTGATACCTGCCCAGCCCCAATCATGCTCTGACTGATCGCAATCCGTACATTCACCCCAGGCATCTGCGCCGCGTCGCGTACAGCCACTGCCAGCTTAGCAGAATCATCACTTGCCTGCGACAAGATCACGACATGACCGGCGAATTGACCAATCACGGCGTGCCATCCCTGCATCATCGCCAGCCGGTTGACACGGCGATCAATTTGCAGCAGACGCTGCGAACTCCGGTCGCCACTCTCGACCACCAGCAAAACCAGCGGCGCAGTCAGATCGAGGCCGTAACGCAGCGACTGGTCGGCTAGCACAGCCTCTCGTCCTGGCTCTCCCTGGATTAACTGCGTCAGCAATCCCCCCTTTAACGATGCTTCCGCACTCTGCACCGCCTCCTGATAAAAGATCATCAATGCGGCGACCGTCGCACCGCTCTCGATCGCCAACCGGTCGAGATCGGAGAGTGGCCGGTCGTCCGCGATGATCCAGATGTAGCCGTACAAATCCCCGTGTACGACAATCGGCGCGAGAATACGCTCCATCTCCAGGCCTACGTCCGCCATCTGCGGGATGAATACCGGGCGCAGCCGGGCGCGAATCTCAGGCAGAACGCCCCGCTCCTCTAAGGCGCGCACCAGCCGAGGATCCGTGCGCCCTTCACTGAGCGTGTAGCGCCGCGCTTCGTCATAAATGCCGATGTTGTGACTCGCGAGCGCCTCAAACCGCTCGTTCTCGATGCTCACAGACTGGTGGATCAGACCTGCCAAAGTTTCTGCCAGACGTTTGAGATCGCCGCCTTCCAGGATCAGCTGCGTCAACACACGGTGGATGTGCAGCGCGCGCTCGACGTTTTCCATCTGCGCAGCCGTGATCCGCTGGTTGATGGTCTTGGCAATATCGATGAAACGCGCCTGATAAGGAATCTCGATCAGCGGAAAATCCAACGCATCCGCTGCCTCGCGGAATGCTTCCGGTGCGTGCGTCAGAATGCGCCCGACCGCCAATGCCAACGCCGTGACGCCCTTCTCTGCCAGTGCATAGATATATTCTCGCTGCTCATCGGCTTCGGATGGCAGCGCATTCGCCGTCGTCAGCACCAGTTCACCACCGTTCAACCACTGGGCCGCATCAGGCACACCAACGACATGTACCCAGGCGATCTGCCGCTGTAATCCGGCGCGACCGCCAACCACCTGTGCCCCGGCAAATTCATTCAAGAGCAGCGCATCG
The DNA here is from genome assembly GCA_023382675.1 of Anaerolineae bacterium. Classification (GTDB taxonomy): domain Bacteria; phylum Chloroflexota; class Anaerolineae; order Aggregatilineales; family Phototrophicaceae; genus Flexifilum. The sequence continues at coordinate 29,613 of JAHDWN010000034.1, read as the reverse complement.
GCAACCGTCAGCATAAACTCTCAGCGTCCTACTGCAAAGCCATCAAACACGTTTGACAGAATGATACCAGCGCCGGGGAGATTCAGCGGAGAATTTGCGGTAAAATCATGCACGGAGGGGGGCGAATGCGTCCCGGTGGGCGTCCCGGTCTTCAAAACCGTTGGCAGGCTGCGTGACAGGCTGCGGTGGGTTCGACTCCCATTCGCTCCCGTAGATGACAGGTATGGGGTTGCTATTTGTGGCGGTTTAAAGGAAAAAGCCGCGCCGGCTGAACCGTTCTTCTTTGAACGGATCACCCTCGTTGTGGTAGCCCGCGTTTTCCCAATAGCCCGGTTTATCCGTCGTACTGAATTCGAGCGCGCGCAGCCATTTGGCGCTCTTCCAGAAGTAGCGTTTCGGCACGAGCGTGCGCAGTGGGTAGCCGTGGTCAGGTTCCAGAAACTGGCCGTCGAACTTATATGCCAGCAGCACATCTCCGTCCATCATGACATCCAGCGGCACGTTCGTGGTGTAGCCTTGCTCGCAGTGCGCAATCACGTGCTTCACGTCCGGTTTCAAGCCAAACAAATTGACGAAATCGCGGAACAGGACACCTTCCCAAAGTGTGTCGAATTTGCTCCAGCGTGTCACGCAGTGAATATCAACGGTAATCTTCACCGTCGGCAGTGCCAGAAATGCCTGCCAGTTCCATTGCATCGGTTTGTCAACCAGTCCAAACACACGCAAATCCCAGGTCGCCTCGTTGAATACTGGCGTCGGCCCAACATGCAGCACCGGAAAATCCAGTGTCAACGACTGCCCCGGCGGCAGCCGCCCTTCTTTGCGCATACGTTCTTCCTCGGCACGACGACGCAGAACATTATCGAGCTTGCTCATTCCTGATTCCTCGCGTGAACGGATAGGCATTGCAAACACTGTTCAGAATTATATGCGTGTTTTTGAGCAGAGTCAGTCTTTCTTCTGAAAAAAGGGGGATGAGTTATTCCCATCCCCCAATCCATCAAAGATCCGGCTATGTTTACCGTTCTCAGGATGACTTCTTATCCAGAGTTACCTCAATGGTATGGGTAACGTAGCCGTAATCGTCGATTTGCACCAGCACATCGCCGTCACCGGGTACGACGAACGACACCGATAATTCTGTGACGGTACTGGCACTTATGTAGGTGATCGACGAGCCGTTCTGCGTCACAGAGACACTCGGCGATCCGCTCTCGCCATCCTGCACTGTCAGCGTGAGTGTGACAGCCTCATCCTCGTTACCCGTGAAGACCATTGTATTGCGCGTCACGGCATCGCTGAATTCCAGCATCAAGGGGCCTTCGTCGAGCGATTCCAGCGTCGCCTGTTCAAGGACGACGGTGATCTTGCCCGCCGTATTCGGCTCCAGCGTCCGCACCAACACAGTGTAAGTGCCAGTCGCCGTGAGCTGCAAGTCGTTCACCAGTGGGTCAGCCCCGCTGTACGAATCGCTGTAGCCAACCTGATACCCATCCGGCCCATTGACGACCAATGACGTTCCAATCGTCGCGCCATCTTCAACCTTCAGGTCGATAATATCGCCTTCTGTACCTTCGAACTGATAGTACAGGAATTGGCGGTTCTCAGTCAGACTCGCCTCGACGCTATCGCCATATTCCAGGGTCGATACTTCAGCGCGTTCCAGGGTCAGTGTGTACGTTCCCGCTGCTGTGCGGCTGAAACTGGTCGCCTCAACCGTATAAACACCATCGGCCGGGAGCGTATACGGCCCAATGAGCGAATTCAACCCGCCGGCACCGTCGTCGTTTGTGAGCAAGCTGACAGACTTGTCCACACCCTGGTAGAGCGTCAGATAGGTATCCAGGCCATCGTCGCCGATCATGGTGATGAGAATCGTGTCGCCCGCGTCACCCTGGAAGGAGTAATCGTCAAAGGTTTCAGCTTCGGTCAAATCGCCATTGACGGTCATGCCATACTCAAATGAAGAACTCTGAAGCGCGAGTGTGAAGGCACCAGGTTCGACACCCGTTCCCTGCGAGGAAGCGTAGCTCTGTGCCAGAATGGTGTACTCGCCCGCATCGGGAATTCTGAACGTAATCTGAGAATCGAGATTGCCAGCGCTGTCATCATCAGTCGCGAGTACGTCGCCATCGGCATTCTGCAACGTGAGAAAACAATCGAAATCCGAAGACACCAGGCGAATCGTGACGCTTTGATCTTGTTCCGCTGTAAACGTATAGATGGCGGTTGGTTCGTCGGCAGTCAGATTGCCTTCGACCGTCTCTCCAAATGCGATTTCATCCTGCGCGAATGCCAGCAATGGCAGTGCCAGCAAGGCGATAAGTAACAGGACTACAATTCGTGATCGAGACATTGCACCTTTTCCTAACGTGTAAAATCGGCAAACACTTTGCACGCAGCCTACTAAAAACCATTGTAATCCGGAATCGAACCCCAAATAGCATCAAGAAGTTGTCCCTCAACCCAGAGCACCATTCCGAATTGCCCCCACGCGCCAGTACCAGCGCGCGTCTCATGAAGTATCCTCGCACTCAAAAGCGCAGCGTCTCCGCGCCACCGATCCTGCCTGCGATCCAACCGGTTACGCCATCGGGCGCGCGAGCGGGATACCACAGGATACCGTCGGCAGTCACCGCCTCGCCTGTGATTGTCACTGTTTGATCGAACAGCACCGATGCGACGACTTCGGCGCTCGACGACGGCGCGCTGCGGATAAACAGGCCATCACCCGCGATGACCACTGCCGGACGCTCATTGACCACCGCGGTTACCGAGGATACTGGCGCGCTGCCGGACGCGCCGGGAGACGGCAACGCAGATGTCCACGCAAGCGCCATCACCCCGCCCGCCTGATCGGTGATGCGCTGCACCTGTCCGCTATCGACCAGCGCCACGTAATACTCGATTCTCCCATTCTCCTCGGTCGCTACCATCACGGCGCTCCGATCAGGACTCCAGACAACCCTGACGGCGTGGGCGCTGCCAATCGGCGCGGTCAATGCAATGCCATCGCCATCATAAAGTCGCAGCGGGCTATCCGCCGCTGGGCCGCCGAGGAACACGAATTGCCCGTTCGGGCGCTGCACCGCATGTTCGGCCCAGCCGATGCCCATCAAGACTACATCGCGCAGTTGTGGCTCGCCGCCCTGGCGGGTCACCGTTCCGACCACGATACGCCCATCCGGCCCCCGCCCGCTCACGACCAACCGCTGCCCATCGTTAGCCCAGGTAGCATCGTCGTAGCGCAGAATCGGCGGGCGTGCCGCCGGGTTTGGCGCTTCAGGATAGACGACAGCGACACCCTGCCTGCCTTCTTCGGGCAGTTCGACGGTGATGATGAGTGCATCGCCGCTGGCGCTCCAAGCCATCGACTGGCTGCGATAGCGATACGGCGAATCCGGGCGGTCGACGATCATACAGCCAGCCTCCGGCGGGCAGTCACGCAGCAGGATAACCGCACTACCTGCCGGCTGGCCGTTTGATGGCGCTAACGGCAGAATCCACACACCATCGTTACTGGAGTCGTTGTCGTTCGAGCTATCGCTATCGGTGTCGATCAAGAAAGCGAGATAGCGCCCATCGGGTGAATAGGCAATCTGTGTCACCCGCGCATTGTTCGTCTCAGCGCTCGCAGGCTCCGGCTCAGAAAATGGCGACGAAGCGACACGCCCACCATGCCCGCCCGCGAAATCATGGAAGACAAACAGCAACCCTCGTGCATCCACCAGCGCCAACCGGTTGACGTTCAAAGGATCTTGCGCAAAGGTCAGTGTCCCGCCCGGCATCTCGAACAACCGACCACTGAAAACGCCGTTGGTGATGCTCAAGGCGAAGGCGCGCGTATCCACCGCCCTGATGACGCCCGGTGTCACAAACTGTGCCGGGACGGCTGTCGGCGGCAGCACTAGCGGCAATGTCGTAGGCGGCAGAACATCGACCGCCGTCGGCAGCGAGGTCGGCTGCACGAAGTTTGATTCGCCTGTCACGAATGTTGGCGTCGCCATGATCGTCGGCTGTGGAAACTCAGGGGGGCGTTCGCCAACCGGCGCAAAAGCAGCCGGAGTCCCACTCGGCGCGGGTATGGGTGTTGCCGTGCTTGTGGCACTTGGTGTGATCGTTGGCACTGAAGTGGCAGCTGCTGGCGCTGTCGAGGTGCGCGTCGGGCCAATCGTCGGCAGCGGGGTCACAGTGGGCACGGTCGTCGGCTGCGGTAAAGGCGTAGGTACGGGGCGGGTTTCGGTCACGGTCGGTTGTGCTGTAGGGCTGGCAGTCCAGGTTGCGGTCGGTGCTGAGGATGGAGTCATAGTCGATGTCGAAGTCGGCGTGGGACTCGGCACGATCGCGATCCGGGTTGCTGTGTGCGTCAATGTGGGCGCATCGGAAGGCAGCGGGCTGGGCGTCTGGCTGGCGGTTCGCGTTGGCGCGACGGTCGGTGTTGCCTGAGGAAGCCCGAGATTACAGCCTGCCAGCATCAACCCAAGCAATATCAGCGTCCAGCGTCGGCGCATCATCGAGTCCTCGTTCTCCAACATCTCCGATTATAGTCCTTCGCCATGCCACCCCAGGCCACGCTCAGACTACCCCTTCCCTACGTCTTCATGGAGAAGTTGAGCGGGACAGCGTATTCTGAAGAAGGGTTTGGCTTTGCAGTTGGAGAGAAGATGAGCCAGTCACCGGCGTTATCCTCAGCACGGCGCGTCCATTTCGTGGTGACGTCCGTCATCCTCATCAGTGTCATTCTGGCGACAGGTATTCCCGGCATATTGGGCTATTCGTTTATGGCTGGCCTGACGCTGCCAGGCTGTGGCGGTGATGCCGACCCTGCCGATTATGGAATGGCACGCGAAGACATCCATTTTCCCTCATCCGAGTTTGATGCTGACTATGCAGGCTACTTTATCCCTGGCAGCAACGGTGCGACAGTAATTGTTGTCCCCACTCTGCGCTCTGGGCGCGGCGACCGGATGCAAGAAATCGCCGTCTACCAGCGCGGCGGCTACAACGTTCTCACTTACCAGTCGCGTTCCTGCTTCGGCACGCCGCACTCGCTGGGCTATCTGGAAGTCACTGCGGTGGGTGATGCGCTGGACTATCTGCGCTCACGGGGCGATGTCGATACGGGCAAGATCGCGGTTCATGGCTTTTCGGCAGGCGGCGCGACCAGCCTCATGGCCGTGGCGCGGTATCCGACACTGCGCGCAGCGATTGCCCACGGAGGCTACGAAGATTTTGATGCCATTCTGAGCGACAGCATCACGCCGATGGGGCTGCTTGGAATTGTCTTCCGCTTGGCCGCACAGTTGGCCTATCGTCAGGTTGCCGGCGAAGACATTAGCGTCCTCAACCCGCTGGCTGCCATTCAAACCAGCGCGCCGCGTCCGATCCTGCTGATCTATGGCAGCACGGAAGTCACCCTGGCGGGAGCACGTGCTATGCAAGCAGTTGCGCCGGAGCGGGTTTCGCTCTGGGTCGTTCCCGGCGCAGGCCACGGCGATTACGTCGCCACGGCTGGCGAAACGGTGTATGCAAACGAAGTCTATCGCTTTCTTGACGCAGCGCTAGCAACCCCACCCGGTAACTAAGGACTGCGCTGCCCTGGCTCCAATCCGGTGAAGTAGTCGCGCACGACATCCCGCAGGCCCAGCGGCACATAGTCGCTTTCGAGCGCGCGGTTGACTGCATTGGCGTAGTCGTTGAAGACCTGGTTGTACGGCACGCTGGTCGAACCGGTTGGATTCTGGGCGAATTCGCCTTCGATTACCGGCATCTGACTGGCATCAGGTTCGAGTTCAACGGTATCTTCACCTGGCTCGCCACCCAGACGGGATGGCGCATAGATCGGCTCAAAGTCACGTACCCCACCGCCATCCGGATTGTTGTTTTGATCCGGTGGTTGTCCCTGACTCCCACTCGTATCCTGTCCGGCATTACCGGGCGTATCCCCGGCACCGGCCTGAGCACTGCCTTGTGAGTTGCCCTGCTCTGATTGCTGCCCACCGCTCGCCGGCGGCCCCGACGGCGATTGGCTCTGCATCCCACCCTGGCCGCTCTCGCCGGGCTGGCTTTGCGCAGATTGCGCATCTGGCTGCTGCCCCGGCTGTGAGCCTGACTGAGAGTTGCTGGGCACCTGCGGGCCGCCCTGCGAGTTGGGCTGCGACTGCGCGTTGTTACTGGTATTCGGAGCGCCGGATTGTGCCTGCTGAGTCTGCTGTTGTCCCTGCGCCTGCTGTGAACTTTGCTGCTGGCTGATTTGCGCCCCCGCCTCCTGAGCCTGGTTCGCATTCTCGCCTAATTGCTGCGCACTGTTCTGCTGTGCCTGGGCCTGCTGCTCAGCCTGTTGCGCTTGCTGCTGCGCCTGCTGAAGCTGCTGTTGCGCGCCCTGGGTATCCCCTTGTTGGAGCTGCTGTCCAGCCTGACGCAACGCCTCAGCACCGGCAGGTGAACTCTGCTCCATCTGTTGGGCAGCATTATTCATAGCATTCGCGGCGCTCTGGCGCTGTGAATCATTGAAGCCTTGCATCTGTTGGCTCAGGCTTTCCAGCGTCTGGCTCAAAGATTGCTGGCTGCTCTGTGGATCGTTGTTGAGTGATTGCAGATCGCGCAGCGCGTCAGCCGCAGCCTCCAGACTGCTTTGGGCACTTCTCGACTGCTGGCGCAATTCGGAGGCCTGATCGCTGAGCATCGCTTCGGCGCTGGACACTGCCGCCAGCGCTTCTTCGGGGGTGATGTCCGGCTCGTCCAGAATAGCTATCGACGCGCGCAGCGCCTCCAGAAGTTGTTCCCGTCGCTCGTTCTCCAGGGTTGGATCGGCGGCGAGATCACGTGTGATGTCGCGCAGAGTCTCCGCGGCTTCGTCAATGGTTTCCTGCTGTGCCGAGTTATCGGAAATGGTCTCAGCAAACACATTGGGCAGCAGGATCAGCAGCGCCAACGAAGCCGCCAACAGAGCCACCAGCCCCCATTCGCGCCAGCGCATTTGCAAAGGCAAATAGCTCGCCGGGCGGATGGCGCTCGCGCGGGCCAGCGTGTCTTCCAGTTGATAGGTCATCAATTCGTCGTTCGCGTGGATGCTGCCGACCAGCAGTTCAAGCGCTGTCGATGTGCGCTCTTTGAGCTGAAACAGCCGATCAAACCGGCGCGCTGACTCAATGAGCGTGCGCGGCCAAAACCAGATCGCCAGGTAGATGACCGCCAGGCACACCACCGCGGCGATCCCCGTCGCCAGGATAATCTGCCCAGGCAGCAGCCATGGGCGCATCCGCGAGACGAGCGCGATGCCAATCCCGATCAAGAGCGCGATCACGAGCGTTCGTGGCAGCCAGTCGAACATCTGCCCCAGCCGCTGCCGACGCTCCCAGCGCCGAACGATATTGCGAACGACGGCATACGATGGATGGGTTACAGTTTGTGTAGTCATGACAGCCTCCGCTAGCTGTTCACGTCAACTTGCTGAGTCTGTCGAATGGTGAGCACTATCAGGGTGGCGGCCACCGTCAGATAGAGCGTACTAAAGACGACCCAGGGAGAGATCATGGGTATCGTGCTCCCGTCACTGGAGAGCGTCACAGAATACAACCCGATCACCTGCTGTTCAACCAGCAGGCGCTGGGTTTGAACAGCGGTTGCGAAAGGATTCGTACTGGTCAGCAGCAGATTGGCATAGTTGAGCACCGCTTCGAGGCCGGGCGCGTTCGGGGCGTTCGCGTTGCCAAAAATCCCCGTCTGCACCAGATTGACGATGAAGCCGATCACCAGGGGCACAACAAATGCCCAGGCCGCGATCGTGCCGTAGGTGCGGACGCTGGCCGCGAGAGTACGCGGCTGCGTCGCCGAAAAGTAAATACCAAACGTGCCGAATGTCACGGCGGTTAGCGCCAGGATCAGAAAGGCGAGAATAACTTCAGTTTCGCTGACACCACCGAACAGGAACGCCAGGGATTGCAGAGGAATAGCAGCCAGTAACAGCAGCAAGATGTAGCCAAGCGATGACTCCAGCTTGCCGGTAATGAAGGACGGCGTTGCCAGCAAAGTTGTGCGCAGCAAGTCATAAGTCTGCCGTTCACGCTCGCCCGTAATTGCGCCCGACGTGAACGACGGCGCGATGAAAATGATCAGCAGTAGTTCGATCCCAACGACACCGGCGAATAACACGCGGCCAATCTGTCCTGTAGCGGCTGAGGCATTCAGGCTGCTGGCTGTGCTGAAAACGACATAGAGAAGCAGAGCAAAGCCGCTCATTAATGCCAGGTAAATCGTCATGACGACGAAGGCACGCGCGCCGCGCATCCGGCCCCGCAGTTCTCGCACCATGACCGGATTGATGCGCAGCAGATTCGGCGCTCGCAACAAGCGCAGCATCGCCCAGGTTCCGAAGACCAGCGTGATCAGGCTGGGGGTGTAGCCCATAATGAGCAGAACCGCGAGATTGACCACCATGAGCAAGAGAAGCCCTGGTAAGGCCCAGATTTCGCGCGCCAGCACACTCACCATGATGACGAGCAGGGCGCTGATATTGACCAGCGCAAAGATGATCACGATTGCCAGCGCAGCATCGCCCACACCGCCATAGCGCGCCAGGAACACACTGCGCACGAGATCATACAATCCGGGCACGAGACGAGATGCCGCCACCACCGCTACAAGGAGCATCAACCCCGCAAGCGCTGTATGCAGGTTCGCTGCGCGCCGCAGTACTTTCGCCGCACCTTCCAGAGCAGCGCCAGCAGGGCCATCTGTACCCGACATCGGCACGCCGACAGACGTTTCTGTCATCAGGTGACAATCCCTTTAGTGACGCGCATGAACATCGATTCGAGATCCTTCGTTTCCTCGGCAAAGCCAAGAATGGCGATACCAGCGGCGCTGATCCGTCGATTAAGATCGGCAACGCCTTCATCATCGCCGGTGTAATCAATTCTTAGACGCTGGCGTCCCGCTCTAGGTTCCAGATCGGCGATGCCCATCACCCCTTCGACGCCACTGACGATTGCTTTGACAGCCTCGACAGCCTCTTGATCGCGCAAGGTAACGGTGATCTCGCGGTGGGGCTGGATTTGCGCTCGCATGTCTTCCATGCTGCCCTGCGCGATGATCTCTCCGGCTTCAACAATGCCGATGTGACTGCAAATCTCGCTCACATCCGCGAGAATATGGGTCGAGAAAAATATCGTCTTGCCCATGCGTGCCAGTTCAACCAGCAGCTCGCGAATCTCGACACGCGCTCGCGGGTCGAGTCCCGACGCTGGCTCATCCAAAATCAGCACAGACGGATCGTGAGCCAGTGTCCGCGCCAGAGACAACCGCTGTTTCATGCCACGGCTGAGCTTGTCAACCATGTCATCACGGCGATGGCTGAGATCAACCAGCGCGAGCAGATCATCGATCAGCTTCTTACGCTCGATTTCCGGGATGTCGTAGCAAGCGGCGAAAAAATCCAGGTACTCCCAGACGCGCATATCATCGTAGACGCCGAACTCATCAGGCATGTAGCCGATGGCACGGCGGACAGCGCGCGGCTCTTCGGTTACGGAATGACCATTCACCCAGGCCTGCCCGGACGTGGGGCGGGTCAACGTCGTCAACATCCGCATCGTTGTCGTTTTTCCAGCGCCGTTCGGGCCAACAAAGCCGTAAATAGAACCCGCCGGGACTTCCAGCGAAAGACCATTAACGGCGGTAAAATTGCCGAATTTCTTGACGAGATCTCTGGTCTCAATTATCAAGTCAGTCATATTCGCTCTTCGTCTCCTGCGCTCTAAAGGCTGGATCTGTTTTGCATTATAGTCTGTGACGGGTACTTAGCGTTCAAAATAGCCGCGCTGCTCGATAGCGAGCTGGCCGACCCGCATGAAACCACCGGTCTCGTCGGCGCGCAACCGAACCTGGACGGCGTTTTGCGGCCCAATGAAGCGCTCATGATCGGCGACACGATACCTCTCGCCGGACACGGCCAGACTCACCCACGTTTCTGCCTGCCAATCCCACAAAGACACCGGCAAGAAGCGACCCCCACTGCTGATATTGGTGAGCACCAGATACAGGTCTTCAACCTGCCTGAGCACTGCATCAGCAATGGGTGTGTAGCGCAGTTGAATTTCTTCATCCTGATCGAGTCGCATGTCGAATGGGCTGAAGTCTCCCAATCCAGTGGTGCTCTGAAGTGCCCAGCCAAATTGATCGGCGCTCACCAACGTCAGATCATTGCCCGGAATGCGTTCGGTCTTCAGTTCAATGATATACAGCGTCGTGTCTTGCGGACGCCATTCCGCACCGATCAGTTCACTATCAAGCGGGCTTGTTTCCGTCCATCCGGCAAGATACACGCCGCTACCCCGCCCGCTCGCGCCGTAGGGATCGGTCACGAACGACGATAGAAACAATTGTCGGCGGCGGCTCTCCAGGCTTTCGCGCGAATCGTCGAAAAAGGGCGAATCGATGTTGGTGTTGAACCGATCAGTCCCCAGCAAATCGACAACAGTCTGCTCGGTCGCCAATCTTGCCGCAAGACTCGGGTTGCGGACTGCACTAAATGATGACGCGCGATACAGCGTGGGCGCCGGTGGTTCTTCGCCAGGGAGTGTCAATTCAAAATCGACCACGTCGCCTGGCTCCAGGGGCTTCTCCAATCGAAAGCTTGCGCCGCGCGCGAGAATCACCGGCTCATTCAATGTGAAATCGCTCTCGTTGCTGACCGCGCCGCGCAGCCGCTGTTGACCTTCGATTTGAGGATCATCGACGATGGATGCTTGTCCCTGGATGTCTGGGCGAGGAATGGTGCTGACAGCCGTAAACTCGCCCAGGAAGCTGGCATCCACGGTGAAAGACTCGGCTCTAAACTCATCACCCTGGCGAATCTCCGCCCGCGACTGCGCGCTCGTCGCGATCAAGTTGCCACCGATCTGACGCGGCAAAGGCAAAGAGCGCAGGGTTGCATCCGGGATGCTGAAATCGTACTGGGTGCGCCTGGGCGAAAGTAACCCCGTGACAGTTTCAACTCGTGCCGTTTCCACGCTATCCCACGCCCGCACGAGGGCGAGACGACTCAGCGTGACTTCATTCCCACGCAGATTGGAACCGACGACATACGCAAGCACGCTAAAAACCACGATCAGCAGTGGGATAGTTGCCCACGCAAGCTCACGCCGATTAAGGCGATTGAGAACAATATAGTTCAACGGCCCGATAAGCCCGATGTAGAGAGCAAGAAACCCGAACAGGGGCAGCACATCCGGCAGCAAATCAAGGCCGGGAAGAATCTCAACAGCACTGGCTGCCTGACTCCAGCGTGTGAAGCCGTAATTCCAGCTCGGCTGTGGATCGACCGTTGAAGCGATGGCGTACCAGAATGACGGCAGCCCTGCCCAGTTGCGCAGGGGAGCAGTGGCGGGATCTGCGGCCAGATAGTCCACAACGCCAGCGCCGACTACACGCCGGCTCAAAAGAGGCACGCCAGCATTATTGGTGACGAGCACCTGTGCATCCGGTTGTAAGCTGCCGGTCGCGATCAATGTTTGGGCTGCGAGCGGCCTATCCGACCCCATCCAGCGGGCGAGCGCGTTCAAATCTTCCGCCACGATGGCATTGTCCGGCATCAGCGGCAGCAGATCCGCAATGCCGGTCGCGGTTGACTGCCAGGCAGCCCCCCCGGTAACGAGCAAATGCCCTCCGGCCTGAACCCAGTCTTCGATAGCACTTCGCTGTCCTACGGAGAGGAGACTCGTATCGACATCGCTCAACATAAGCAGGTCTACCGCATCGAATAATCCCACCTGAGCCGGCAGATCGCTCAAAGTCAGGTTCGCCTGATAGCCATTTGCTGAGCCGGTCTTGACAACGCTCAAATCGGCGCTGCCGCTCACGGAATTGCTGATGACCACAGCCAGGCGATCCTGAGTCTGGATCGGATGAAGTGTTGCCGGTGCGCTGGCAATAACCAGACCAGTATCGTCAATCATTTCCACACGAATTTGTGTGACAATGCCCGACGCTGTAACGTAAAGTGTGGCGCTCTGGCGCGCTCCTCCAGGCAAATTTACTGCGGTGCTGTAAGAACCAGGAATGCCCGCCCCCGACGTTTCTGGACGGACGATTAAATAGCCTCTGGCATCTCCGCCATCATTGGCTACTCGCACTCTTACGGGAAACCAGCCCTGGTCTCGATAATAGCTTTCAAAACCTGCAACAGCTTCCAAAGTGACCAGTGGAGGAAGGGTTTGTGCGTGGACATCGGCAGGCAAGCTCGCTGCCAACCAAAAGAGCAGGCATATGACAAGGCAATATCGAAATATGCGTATCAAGCGTTTAATCCATCATAAACTCGTGACACATTTGTATTGTACACGTGTCGTTTTCGTTTCGCATCACCATATCAACGCGCGATTGCCACATCGTTAACGATCAGACATAGATTGTGAATAACGTGAAAATTGGACTGGCACATACGATGTATCAATGTTTTATTTATCGTTTTCACCCTTACGATAAAACCATGACGGAATGTTCTCGCCAGGATTAGAGGGGGGAATATGGGCATCGCGGTACAGTGGGATAACCCGGAACAAACAGTCATTCTGTGGGATTTTGAGCAAACGTGGTCGTGGGACGCATTTGCAGATTCGGCGCGGGTTTCCAGCGCTATGATTGCGTCCACGGATCGCAGTGTCGATGTCATTCTCAATGTCGCTGGCTCACGCCCACCCTTTGGTAAGATTACCGCTTACCATCGATCAGCGTTCGAATATATCCCCACCAACATCGGCGTTCTGATGCTCGTTTGCAGCGATGAAATATCAGCCGCCCAGTTGTTGATGCCTTTTTTCTCGAACTTGCAGTTTGTGGAAACGCTCGAAGAAGCCCGCGAACGACTGCATTTGCAGACAGCCTGAAACATCCAACTCAGAAAGCAGCATACAACAATACGTAGAACATGCTCCCCTTGGAGGTTGAGCGGCATATTGTTTGCGCTATGAAGTACCCGTTCGTCAAGAACGGCGTTTCACCCTCGCCCGGTGATTAGTAGTATCGTCATCTGGTGATTTAAGTACCAACGACACAGTTAAGGAATGGCTTCGTAACTCGATATTGGTTCGCGCCCGTGTACACCCAAAGTATCGGCAGCTTCCCGATTGGAGAGGTGCAACGGTTCCGGTTCCCGGTTCATACGACCCATCATCAAGCCAACAAACAACGCTGATGGAATAGAAATCACCAGCCACATTCCTACACATTGCAACAATGCTGTCACCATATCATTTTCTTTCAACGCAAAAGGCATGATCAAAAGTAATATGCGAAGGATTTGGCGATCGCGTGTCACCAATGCCATTTGCAAGGAGTGACAAGCTTACCGTGCTCAACCTCGGTCTGCAACATTTCTTAAGGATTGGCAGTATCTTCAATCGGTGTGAAGCACCGTCATTTGTTGAAAGCCCGCCGCGAGTCCTCTATACTGCGCATCCATGCAAACCAAACCCAAACTCGTTGACCGCCGCTTGCGCTGGTTCTTGTTTTGCTTCCTGTTGAGTGTCTATCTGCTGGTCTATGTCCCGGAGCCGGACAGCGCCGATGGCAATGCTGTGCTGGCCGCTGCATCGGCATTCTTGCATTATGGGACACCCGACATCAGCGCCATCGCGGCGGACGATGCTCGCTTCGAATTTGACATGTCGCGCATGGGAACGTTTGGTGTAGATGGCGCGCTGTATTCGAAGAAAGGCGTCGCACCCTCTATCGCCCTGCTGCCATTTATCTTCGCCGCACAAATACTGCCCTGGTTGACGATGCGAGCCACAGCCATGCTGTTGAATGCGCTGCTCACGGCTGCGTCCGGCGTGCTGCTCTATAAGCTCGTGCGTGTAACCGGATTTCGCCCACGAGTGGCGCTCGGAGTCAGTCTCATTTATGGCCTGGCTACCCTGGCGCTGGTCTACACCAAAACGCTATTCGGTGAGCCGCTCGCTGCCCTGGCACTGCTCGCAGCAACTCTCTGCGTCTTAAGCTGGCGCGAACAAGGCGCAAGACGCTGGCTGCTGCTGGCGGGCGCAGCACTCGGAGTCGCCCTTGGCGTCAACATGACCTATGCGCTGATGCCGTTCGTTTTCGCTGCCTTCGTCTTTACGCCGCGGTCAGTTGCGGCAGCGATACGCTCACACCAGTCACGGCGTATACTGATGGATGCCGCCGCCTTTGCAGCCCCGGTACTCCTGGCGCTGGCCGGATTGGCGCTCTACAACTGGGCGCGCTTCGGCAGCCCGCTCAACACGGGCTATCATTTCGAGGCCGGCGAGGGCTTCACCAGGCCAATCCTCGCAGGTCTGTTTGGTTTGTTCCTGAGTCCCTACCGTGGCTTGCTCTGGTTCTCACCGATCGTGCTGCTTGCCCTCCCCGGATGGTGGATGCTGCGGCGGCGACTGCCCCTGGCGGCCTGGCTCACACTGGCAGTCGTTAGCGCGCAAAGCCTGACCTATGCCGGTTGGTGGAGCTGGCACGGCGGCGTCGTCTGGGGAACCCGATTTCTTGTGCCTGTCGTCCCGCTAATGGCATTCTGGCTCGCCCCGCTGGTGGATCGGTTGTTTGATGCAGGGGGCATACGACGGCTGGGATTGAGCGCAGTTTTCGGTGTGCTGCTGCCGGTGTCACTGATCGTTCAGGCGCTGGGTGCGCTGTTCAGCCCGTATCCCTATTATGGTGAGTTGGTCGCCAACCACTATACCGGCGTGATCGATTCGCTCGTCACGGGGTTAGGAGATGAGGTCATGTACGATCCACGTCTCAGCCCGGTGTTGGGTCATGCCCGCATGCTGTTTGAAGGACAACCTTTGAGTCCTGCGTGGCTGCGCGACGGTGTGGATGTGGTGTATCTGGCGACAGCGCTCTTGCTAATGGGGGCGGCATTCGCCCTGCTCCGCCAGCGCCGACCCGCGTTAATCGGCGTTGGCATGTGCTTGATTGCGCTCAACGTCGTGGCCGCACGCCAGATCGAAGAGCCGCACACACAGGCGATGATGCGCCTGGAGCAAACGATGCAAACGGCCACGGTCACTGTCCTTGCGACCGACTACTATGAAGATGCGGTGCTGGACGCGGAACGCATCCGCCCGATGACGATGAATGCGCCCGTCGCGCAGGATGACCGGCTTGAACGGCCCTTATGGGAGCACGCACTCCAGACAGATCGCCGCCTGTGGTACGTCACATGGTTCACCGCGCAAGATCCGGACAACTGGCAGGAGCGCGAATTGTGGAAGACGGGCGCTTTCGCTTATGAGCATGTGCTGGATGGACATCGCGCGCTGCTGTTTTATCTGACGCCGCCTACCAGCGTGCAGCAGCCAGAGAATGCCAGCTTTGGCCCATTCCAACTGGATGCGTATGGTGCCTCCGCGGTCGAAGATGGGATCATCGTCGAGCTTCACTGGCAGGCTGTCGATGCGCCAGACGCGGATTATGCCTGGTTTGTGCATCTTCTGAGTGCGCGCGGCGAAATCGTCGCCCAGCAGGACAGGCCACCGTTGGGCGGCACAGCGCCGACCTCGACGTGGGCAAGCGGCGACCAGGTTGTCGACAGGCTGTATTTCCCGATAGAAGCTGCGGCCGTAGGCGCGGGGTGGAAGCTGCGTGTCGGGTGGATCGACCCATCAAGCGGCGAGCGGCTCGCTACCCTAGCGCCGGATGGCACGCCAATCGATGAAGGTTTCGTTATGCTGCCGCTCGAACCGGCATCAGGCGGATAATCCGGCGACCAGGAGTTCAAGAGCAAGCAGGGGATCAATGCGCCCCGTTTTGATACGGAGATCATAGTCCTGGACGGCGCGGTAAATCGTCTCCAGCCGTGCCAGCGTAAAGCTCCGCGATTGTCGGGCGACTTTTTCGGCGGGATAGGGATGAATGCCGAGCACCCCGGCAAGCTCCTTAGGATAGCCGCCGCTGACAAGATGCTCTTTCGCCAGCAGCAAGAGCCGGAACTGACGGACGATCATGCCGAAGATTGAGAACGGGTCTTCCTGCTGCTCCAACAATCTCCGAATGGATGCCATCGCCGTTTGTGTTCTGCCTTCAGCAATCGCATCCACCATGGCGAACATGCTGGTTTCGGCGACATATGGCGTCAGCAGCGCGACATCGGCCTCTGAGATAGGTCGAGCGCCATCGACATAGAGGATGAGCTTGAACAGTTCATTATCGGCGGCGCGCAGATCTGCCTGCGTCACACTTGCCAGCGCGGCGGCTGCGCGCGGCTCAATCTGCGCGGCATAGGTGTTCTGCGCCCGTTGTAGAATCCAGGTGGTCGTGTCTTTGGGCACGACATAGAGCTTTTCCAGTCCATGCTCGTCGCTGCGTGCCAACCGCACGACCTTGTTCCGCTCATCGAGCTTCTGCCGTTCGATCAGGAGCAGGCGCGCCCATGCGGGCAGTTGAGGAAGCTGTTCGGCCAGATCTTCCAGCGCTTTTTTGCCCGTTGCGCCAGCGCCTTTGCGTGTCAGATGTGCGAGCAAGCCCTTGACCATGACAAGACGGATGTCTGCCAGGAAGGGGAAGGCGAGCGCCGCCCCCAGAATGTCGCCGACTTCCGCCTGCGCGCCGTCGAAGACAGCGGTGTTAAGATTGGCATTCGGCGAATCCGAGAACTCACGGCGCAGGCGTTCGGCTTCTTCCTCGATGCGCAGATCATCGTCGCCATGAAGCAGATAGAAGGTTGGGGCTGCTTTTGTCATGGTCTGTCACGACGACTGTGTGTTGACCCGATGGACAACCATGGCTTTCGCGCCCATGGGCACGCGCATTTGATGGCGGGTGATGTTGATGATTTCGAGGTCGGCAGGGTCGCCATCGGTTGTGATATGCCGCTGGAGGGACAGCCCCAGCGGTTGAGACAGGATTCCGGCGACGATGACGAGCGCCATGACCACAGGCAGTCGTCCAAACCAGCCACGCCGATCTGTGCCGGTCAAGCCCATCATCGCCGCAACACTTGTGAGCAATGCCGTCGTCACCAGATTTGTGCCGCAGTTAGGATGAATTGCGAGCCTGCTTTCACCATTTTGCAGGCGGCGAAGCGCATCTTGAGCGGCTTGTTCAATCGACTCCGTGGGAACGTCACCGATAAGCATGTACCCTCCGGCATCACTGCGTCCCGCCATACGCAAGTTGCGTACCCGACCGGAGAGGATGGTAATCGTCGCGTGTTCAAGCCCATGATTACGGCGGGTACGTCGGAGCACGGGCAAATCCAGCAGAGGTTGCATTACACGCGCAAACTGTTCAATCATCACGATACCCAGTCACACATTTCTACAGCGAGCCATCTCCAGCAGCAACTGTAGCACGGTTTACGGCCTGCGGAAACTGTTTCTCTAGTGAGCAAATGGCATTCGCTAGCGACAGCAACCGGCTTTTGGATGCACGATTCTCAGTGACAAACCCGTGTCCAGATTTCATGATCAGAGGCGTGAAACACAGGTTATGAAGTCTTGAAGCGCCCATTAAGCGACGACCTACGGTCTGCGCGGTGGCTCAACCGCAACCTTAAAGCGTATCCATACGCCCAAATCGCGCAAATTGTGTTACAAATGACATTGTTGCAAAACCGCAGGAAACGTTATGAGCGAAGAAAAACGTCGTTCAGGTGCAAAGTCTCCGACAGGGCACGTTCCACGTGTCGATCCCGTGACCGGAAAAGTCAGCGACCCGCCCCAACCGCCAAACCTGCCCGAATTCCCGGATTCAGACGGCACAACCGGGTTCATGCCAGTGATCCGAATGGAGCCAGTTGACAGCTCAAAAGAAGCAGATGACTCCGCAAACGACAGTCAGAGCGATCAAGCATCAAGCAAGCGCCCCAAATGATGACCGGACGGGCAGACCCGGTCGATCATGGGGTTTGCACAGGGAGTTCATCACATGAGGCGCTGCGGGTGATGAACGCCCCATCGAGCCAGCCGGTCTGATCCTCGTACTCGGCAAACCACCAGCCGCCGTCCTGGCTACGCGCATACAGCGTGATCGTCGTCGAGAACGGGATGACCAGCAAGGTTTCGGATTCACGGTCGGGCAGCGATCGCAAACGAAGATTGAAATCGACGACGGCAAGACACGGTGTAGGCAGCGTAAGGGTTGGCAGCGGCGTCGGCGATTGGTAAGCCCAGCGGGTTGCCGTCGCCGTCGCAGTGGCACGAACCGTTGGCGTGTAAGTAGCCGTGTCCGTAGGCGTCGCCGTTGACGAAGGCGTGGGAGATGGCATGACGGTCGCTGTCGGGCGGTCATCCGGCCCATCCGCCGCGACCTGGATCGGCGTGGGCGTCGGAATGGCAAAGGTAACAGCAGCGTTGGGGATCGAGATGGACACGAGCGCGAGCAAGATACCTATGCCAAGTCCGAGCACCCCGCGCGACTGACGCAATCGCTGAGGGCGGCGCAGCTCGACAATCAATAGCAAGAGGCTGAAACCAGCCACTACCCCGCCAATAACACGTATAAGGCTGGTCAAAAGCGCCATGCTGCTGCCATTGAGGGCGTCGAACAACAGCCCCAACCCTGGCAAGAGAGCGGCCAGGAAGGCAAGCAGCAGTTCGAGAAACGTGATATGATCCCGCTTGAGAATCGTTTTGACGAGATTATTGATGAGGAATAGCAACGCAAAGAAAACGCCGAATACCACTAGCAGCATGGATTGAATTCACTCCACAGGCATAAACCCAAGTCATTGTATCAGCCATCTTCAGCCTTATACGTGAGCAATGGGCGAGAAGTTGTGTTCGTCTCTGCGCAGAGATTCTATAATCAGCGTATGTTTTGACCGCCGCGATTCGCAACTAAAGGAGCAAAGCACTGTGACTACCGATCTGACCACCCTGGCGATCAACACGATTCGCACGCTTTCCATCGATGCCGTGCAGAAAGCGAACAGCGGCCATCCCGGCCTGCCGCTTGGGGCCGCGCCCATGGCCTATGCTTTGTGGCAGCGGCATCTCAAGCACAATCCGCACGATCCGAAATGGGCGGATCGCGACCGTTTTATCCTGAGCGCCGGCCACGGATCGATGCTGATCTACACGCTGCTCTATCTCACCGGCTACGATCTGTCGCTGGATGACATCAAGAATTTCCGCCAATGGGGCAGCAAAACCCCCGGCCACCCGGAATACCGTGTAGCACCCGGCGTCGAAGTGACGACCGGCCCGTTGGGGCAAGGTGCGGCGCACGCCGTCGGTATGGCGCTGGCAGAATCGTTCCTGGCCTCGTACTTCAACCGCCCCGGCCACACCATTGTCGATCATTACACCTATGCATTGGTCAGTGATGGTGATCTGATGGAAGGAGTCAGCTCCGAGGCGGCATCGCTCGCCGGTCTGTGGAAACTGGGCAAGCTGATCTACCTGTACGACAGCAACGACATCACCCTCGATGGCAAAGCGGCGATGATCTTTACCGAGGATGTGCGCGCGCGTTATGAAGCTTATGGCTGGCACACACTGCGGGTTGACGATGGCAACGACGTGAACGCGATCAGCGAGGCAATTTCCGCAGCCAAGGCAGTGACGGATAGGCCCAGCCTGATCGAAATCAAAACCATCATCGGCTACGGCAGCCCGAATAAACAGGGAACAAACAAAGCGCACGGCGAACCCCTCGGCGCGGACGAGGTGAAACTCGTCAAGCAGTTCCTGGGCTGGCCGGACGAGGATTTCTACGTGCCGGGCGAGGCGCTGGAGCATTTCCGCAGCGCTGTCGAGCAGGGCGAGGCCGCAGAAAGCGAATGGAAAGCCCGCTTCAGTGCGTATCGCGGTGCCTATCCTGACCTGGCCGCTGCCTTCGAGCAGGCACAGGCGGGGAAACTGCCGGATGGCTGGGATGCGAACATTCCGTCCTATACGGCGGAGAAGCAACAGGCGACCCGCAATGTTTCCGGCGAGGTACTGAACGCTATCGCGGCGCGCGTGCCGCTGATGATGGGCGGGGACGCCGATCTGGCGGGCAGCACCAAGACGCTGATCAAGGGCGCAGACAACACCGGCGCGGGCAAGACGGATGCGCGCAATGTCCGCTTCGGCGTCCGCGAGCACGCAATGGGATCGATTGCCAATGGCCTGGCGCTGCACGGTGGCATCATCAAACCGTATACAGCGACGTTCCTTTCGTTCAGCGACTACATGCGTCCGGCGATCCGGCTTGGGGCGCTGATGGAAATCCCAACGGTCTACGTCTTCACGCACGACAGCATCGGCTTGGGGGAAGATGGACCAACCCACCAGCCCGTCGAACAGGTGATGTCACTGCGGCTGATCCCAGACCTATACCTCTTCCGTCCAGCGGATGCCAACGAAACTGCCTGGTCATGGCGCACTGCCATGGAGTTGAGCAAACCCTCGACACTGATCTTCACGCGGCAGAACCTGCCTGTGCTGGAAGGCGATCATGTTCGCGTGGGTGTGGCGCGTGGTGGCTATGTGCTGGCGGATTGTGAAGGTACGCCGCAGGTAATCTTGCTCGGCAGCGGCAGCGAAGTACATATCGCCCACGAGGCCTACAAGGCCCTAATCGCCGAAGGGATCAGAGCGCGCCTGGTTTCGCTGCCCTGTTGGGAGCTGTTCGAGGAGCAGGATGCGAGCTACCAGGAGAGTGTGCTGCCCTCGAGCGTCAAGGCGCGTGTCAGCATCGAGGCCGGGCGCACGATCGGTTGGGGACGCTTCGTCGGCCTGGACGGTGTGACGATTGGCGTAGATAAGTTTGGGGCGAGCGCACCGTATAAGCGCCTCTACGAGGAATACGGCCTGACAGCGCAAGCGGTGGTGGACGCGGCGAAACGGGTCATGAAGTAAAGTCTGTCAGATATAGGGGTATGGCTTGCGTGCCGTACCCCTGTATTTACTCCGCGGATGCAGAGTGGCGATCAAAGTAGGTTAGCAGAGCAAAGGCGACCAGCACGACGATCGCCAGAATGACGCTAATGCGAGCATCGAGCATGGCGGTAAAGAGTACGAGCAAGGCGGCGATCATTGCCATCGTTGCTTCTCTCTCTCGCTGCATGAATGCACTCTCCTTGATAAATGATGAGCCACGAGATGATGTCTTTTCGCTCAGATTTCGAGGCGAAATCAGACTTTATCCTCATCTCTATATATGATTATCGGTCAATGCACGGCGCGCAGCATCTGCATTTATACACCGCCCCGTAATGTAAAAGGTCATGTTTAACCGAGGCGTCTATGACGGCTGAAACCAACCCTTCCCTTCTTTCTGCCTGGTACCGCGCGGCGCGACCGCGCACGCTGACGGCAACTTACGTACCTCTGGCGTTGGCGGCAGCGCTCGCCGCGCAAGAAGGCGTGTTCGAGCTTGTGCCGTTTCTGCTGGCGCTCATCGGCGCATTGTTCCTGCAAATCGCCGCGAATCTGATCAACGAGTATTTCGACTTCAGGCGGGGCGCGGAAGAACTCAAGCAGGCGGGGCAAGGCATGGTGATCAAGCACGGCGTGCTGACACCGCCTGCGGTGCTGGTCGGGGCAATCGTCACGGTGCTGGCAGGGATCGCCATTGGCCTGTATCTGCTGACGCAGAGCGGGCCGCTGCTGTTCTGGATCGGGCTGGGTGGCGTACTGGTAGTGATCACCTACACCGCCGGGCCGTTTCCGCTGGCCTACAACGGATTGGGCGAAGCAGCCGTCTTCATCTTCATGGGGCCGGTGATGGTGCTCGGCGCTTGGTACGTGATGGCACGCGAATTCAGCACACTACCCCTCTGGGCAGGAGTGCCGATTGGCTTCACCGTCGCCGCTATTCTGCACGCCAACAATATCCGCGACATCGACGCCGACCGCGCAGTCAACAAACGGACGCTGGCGGTGCTACTCGGTCGGCGCGCGGCGCGTATAGAATATGTAGTGCTGATTGTCGGCGCGTACATCGGTGTTGTCGTGCTGATCCTGGCAGGCATCATGCCCTGGACGACGTTGATTGCAGCGGTGACACTGCCGGAAGCACAGCGCTTGATCCAGATCATTACCAGGAGTGAGGATACTGGGCTGCTGCACCAGGCGCAGGGACGCACGGCCAGGCTGCATGGGGATTTTGGATTCTGGCTGGTGATCGGCTGGCTCGTATGGCTATTCGTGGTTCAACTCAGCGGTGGATAGTGGGATTATCACAAAATACATCTAAAGTAGCATGAATCATCATGACGTAATGTGATACCTTTGCTCATAATACAGCAATGAGGGATGAGTTTGATTCTTGTAACTCCCTTTCTGCCGTCGATGCGCGTAGAATGTCTATTATGCACTCTATATCTCTCGCGAGGCGCTTTGTGATACTTTATGACCCCTTCCATTAGAACGCTTCACCTCGACTAGCCCGGCGCGCACGCGCACCGCCATCGCAGCGAACTGGAGCATGTCGAGTGGGGAGATTGTGCATCTCCGCCGTATTTCACCCTGCATCAAGTCATGGTTTCGTTCGATGACGGAGGATAAGCCTCGTGGCTGCAATCCCAATCACTACTCATGAAATTCCAACGGCAGACTTCAAAGCCAGACTGTCGCCGAACCGGCTGGTAGGTCTCACGCGCCTGCTGGGTGGTTTTGGCTGGCATTATGCTGGCGCAAACGTTTCGCTCGCAGTCGGAGCAGTCGCGAAAACAGCGACCTATCTGCTGGTACAACACTTTGTTGACAACGTCCTGGCGCAACCGAATTTTGGACGTGTTCTGCCGGTGATTGCGCTGGCGTTCATCGGCCTCGCGTTGGTCGAAGGCACGTTCACAGCGTTGAGCGGGCGATTAGCCGCGCTGACGGCAGAAGGCGTCACGCTGCGCCTGCGCAACTATCTCTACGATCACATTCAGCGGTTGACGTTCACCTATCACGACCAGACGCGCACCGGTGAGCTGATCCAGCGTGTCACATCGGATGTGGACGCGGTGCGCCGGTTTTTCAGCGAGCAGTTGATCGGCCTGGGTCGCATTCTGCTGCTGTTCACGGTCAATTTCGCGGCGCTGGCGGTGCTCAATCTCAAGCTGGCACTGATCTCGATCATCTGCGTACCGGTGGTCGGCGTCGTGTCGATGTTCTTCTTCCGGCGGCTGGAAAAGGCGTATGAGCGCTTCCAGGAGCAGGAAGCCGTCGTCTCATCGACGCTGCAAGAAAATCTGACAGGCGTGCGTGTGGTCAAGGCGTTTGCCCGGCAGAGCTATGAGCGCGAGAAATTCGACAAGGAGAATTTCGAGCAGTTCCAGCGTGGGCGCAGGCTGCTGATGATGCACGCTTACTACTGGCCGACAACCGACATTATCGTCGGAGCGCAGACGATGGCTGGCTACTTGATCGCCGGGTTAATGGTGATCAACGGCGAGATCACCGTCGGGACGTTCCTGGCCTACGTCGGTCTGCTGGCATGGATGATCAACCCGATCCGCAATCTGGGGCGGCTGATCACGCAGCTTTCGACCGGAATGGTGTCCTACGAACGTGTCGCAGCCGTCATCCGCGAGGATCGTGAGCCGATCACCGAAGGGATGCATCCAGCCGGGTCAGCGCGCGGGGAGATCGTGTTCGACGATTTGAGCTTCGAATACGACTCGACGGCGCCCGTGCTGCACAACATCAGTTTCCGCGTCGCGCCCGGCGAGTCAATCGCCCTGCTCGGCTCGACCGGCTCCGGCAAGACATCGTTGGTGAACCTGCTGCCACGCTTCTACGAATATACGAGTGGCAAACTGCTGCTGGATGGCGTGGACATCAAGGAACTATCGCGCGAGTATCTGCGCCAGCAGATCGGCATCGTCGAGCAAGAGCCGTTCCTGTTCTCACGTACAATCCGCGAGAACATCACCTACGGCGTGGCGCGCGAGGTCAGCGACGAGGAAGTGATCGCAGCCGCAGAAGCAGCGGCGATCCACGAGTCGATCATGAGCTTTCCCGAAGGCTACCAAACGCTCGTGGGTGAGCGCGGGGTCACGCTTTCGGGCGGGCAAAAGCAGCGCGTGGCGATTGCGCGTGTTCTGCTGAAGAATCCGCGCATCCTGATCCTGGACGATGCCACATCATCGGTGGACATGGAGACTGAGGCAGACATCCGTGAAGCGCTGCAAAGACTGATGCAAAACCGGACGACGTTCATCATCGCCCATCGTATCCAGAGCCTGATGAACGCGGATCAAATTCTCGTGTTGAAGGATGGGCGCATGGTGCAACATGGCACCCATGAGACATTAATCGATCAACCTGGTATCTATCGCCAGATCTACGACGTACAGGCACGCATAGAAGACGAGCTGGAGAAGGAGCTGGCAGGTGTCTGATTTCCAATTTGAAGAAGAGGACTTTCAACAAACGAAAGTCACACGCGGCACACTGATGCGCATTCTGGCGCAGGTGAAACCGTACAAATGGTGGGTAGCGGGCTTCCTGGGCTTCGTCGGCGGTGTTTCGACGCTGGACTCGATCTTCACCTACCTGACCAAGCAGATCATCGACGTGGGTATCATCCCCGGCGACCGACAGGCACTGACGGATCACATCATTCTATTCGGTGTGCTCTACCTGTTGATCGCGGTGATGGTGTTCGGGTTCATCTACCTGGCGGGTGTGCTCGGCGAACGGGTGCGCTACGACATGCGCAAGCAGTTGTTCAATCACCTGCAAGCGCTATCGTTCGATTACTTCGACCGCACGCCCGTCGGCTGGATCATGTCGCGCGTGACCTCGGACACCGAGCGCATCGCTGATCTGGTGACATGGGGAATGCTGGACGTGACATGGGCGTTGATGAATATTGCCACAGCGACGATCTTCATGATGACGATCAATTGGCAATTGGCGCTGATCGTGTTCCTGATCATCCCGGTGCTGATCGTGATCGCGTCCTGGTTCCAGAAGCGCATCATCGTCGAGTACCGCGAAGTGCGCAAGACGAACTCGAAGATCACCGGCGCATACAATGAGAACATTCAGGGTGTGCGCGTGTCGAAGGCGCTGGGACGCGAGGAAAAGAACCTGAGCGAATTTAGCGTGCTGACAGACACGATGTACCGGCGGTCGTTCCGCGCAGCCTGGCTCTCGGCGCTGTTTCTGCCAGTCGTTCAAATCGTCGGCTCGCTGGGGCTGGGGGCAATCATCTGGTACGGCGGTATCCAGGTTGAAGCCGGCGGTCTCACCATCGGCGGTATCCAGGCATTCATCGGTTACGTGACGTTCATGTTGTGGCCGATTCAGGATCTTGCGCGCGTGTATGCCTCGATGCAGCAGTCCGTCGCATCGGCTGAGCGTGTGTTCTCTCTGGTCGATGCCAAGCCGCAGATTGTCGACCGGCGCGGCGCAGTCGATCCAGGAACGATCCAGGGCGATATCGTCTTCGACAATGTGGACTTCTCCTACGAAGATGATAAGCCGGTCATCCGTGGCATGAACCTGACGGTGAAAGCGGGCGAGACCATCGCGCTCGTCGGCCCGACGGGCGCCGGTAAATCGACTCTCGTCAACCTGGTCTGCCGCTTCTATGAGCCGACGGGTGGGCGCATCCTGTTCAACGGGCGCGATTACACGCAGCTTTCGCTGCACGCCATTCAGTCGCGCATCGGCATTGTGTTGCAAACGCCGCACCTGTTCAGCGGCAGCATTCGCGAGAACATCCGCTACGGGCGGCTGGATGCGAGCGATGCCGAGATCGAGGATGCGGCTAAACTGGCAGGTGCACACGACTTCATCATGACGCTGGCGAACGGTTACGAGGAGCCAGTCGGTGAAGGCGGCGTGCTGCTTTCGGTCGGGCAGAAACAGTTGATCAGCCTGGCGCGGGCGGTGCTTTCGCAGCCGGAACTGTTCATCATGGATGAGGCGACCAGTTCGGTTGACACCCTAACCGAGGCACTGATTCAACGAGGTATGGAGCAGTTGATGGCCGGGCGCACGAGCTTCGTGATCGCGCACCGACTATCGACCATCCGCCGCGCGGATCGCATCCTGGTCATCGACGGCGGGCGCATCACCGAGCAGGGTTCACATGCTGAGTTGCTGCGCCAGCGTGGGCATTACTACCGGCTGTATACGCAGCAGTTCCGCAGCCAGCGCGAGCTAGAACTGGAGCGGGAGATGGAGCCTGAGCCAGTGATGTAGCGCTGGACAATCGCCCCGGTCGGTTTGGCCAGAAATACTCACAAGATAGTGTTCACGCAAACACCCGCACTTCCTAATTGTGCGGGTGTTTTGTGTTCGGATTGACAAGATTGGACTGAGAAACCTCTACGACAGGCAGGTCGCCTTGCAGTTGTTCAATCCCGGTTCAGCCGAGTGGTAAACCATTTCGGATCGCGTTACACTCGTGTCACATCATTTTGGAAGGAGGTGATCGAAGAGAGGAGATTCAAAAGTCTCTCTTTAATAGATTCACGCTGTTGCAGAGAACAGGGACAAAATAAACATGGCAGAGTCAATTAATGCACGAAGACTAGGTTATCTTCTCGGACTGGCTGTGCTCCTCGTCCTCCTCGGTGGGCTGCTTGCCTCGGCAGTGCAGACGGCAGGTGGCACGATTAGAATTCAGGATGTCCGCTTCACGGGCACCAACGGCATCGAAATGAGCGGCTTGCTCTACATTCCGAATGGTGTGACGGCTGAGACTCCCGCACCCGGCATCCTCGCAGTTCATGGGTATATCAACTCGCGAGAAACTCAAGACGGCTTCGCCATCGAATTTGCACGGCGCGGCTACGTCGTGCTGGCGCTCGATCAGACCGGACACGGTTTTTCCGGCCCACCTGCGTTTGCGAATGGGTTTGGCGGTCCAGACGGACTTCGCTTTTTGCGCTCTCTGGACATTGTTGACCCCGACAACATTGGCCTGGAAGGTCACTCAATGGGCGGCTGGGCGTCGCTGGCTGCCGCGGGCGTCCTCAGCGACGACTACAAGTCGATCGCGATCGTAGGTTCATCGACCGGTGCGCCATTTGCCGCTGAAGGCAGCCCGGAATGGCCGCGCAACCTCGCCGTAGTCTTCAGCCAGTGGGATGAGTTCTCGGTATTGATGTGGGGCGTTCCGGTTGGAGCGGATGTTGTCAATTCCGAGAAGTTACAGGCGGTTTTCAATACCACGGAGCCTGTCGAAGTTGGAACGCTTTACGGATCAATTGAAGATGGCACAGCGCGTCAGCTCTATGTACCGCGCGGCACCCACCCCAACGATCACATCTCGACTGAAGCGATTGGCAACGCTATCGAGTGGATGCAGATGACGCTAGAAGGTGGCAACGGCCTGCCGCCAGGCGACCAGATCTGGTACTGGAAAGAGATCGGCACGTTCATCGCCTTTATCGGCGGTGTGGTGTTCATCTTCGCCGCGGGCGGGCTGCTGCTGACGAGTGGATTGTTCAGCGATCTACGGTCTCCTATGCCCGAATTCAAAGGCGTCCAGGGTACAGGCTGGTGGATTGGTGCTGCTATCGCCATCATCATTCCAGCACTGACGTTCTTCTGGCTGCAGAATCGAGGCAACGAATTGATGCCTGCTAGCGCCTTCTGGCCGCAGACGATCACGACAGGCATCATGGCATGGGCGGTCGGCAATGGGGTGATCTCGCTGGTGCTGCTCCTGATCTGGCACTACCAATCCAATCGCCAGGCGGGCGCAACCGCCGAGCATTACGGTGTGACTTGGAATGGGCGGGTTAACCTGGGACTGATTGGCAAGTCGCTGCTGCTGGCCATTTGCGTGATTTTTGGACTGTACATGCTGCTGGCGATCTCAGATTGGGCGTTCAAGACGGACTTCCGCCTGTGGGTGCTGGCCCTGAAGCCGATGAGCTTCCTGCACTTCCACATTTTCCTGGCTTATCTGATTCCATTCGCATTCTTCTTCCTGGTAGCAAGCACGGTGATCAACAGCCAACTGAGGATGATAAAGGCAGATGGTTCGCCTGTGGGTCTGGGGCGCGCGATGCTAGTGAACGCAGCACTCCTGGCGGGTGGGATCGTCATCATGCTACTGATCCAGTACATCCCGCTGATGGCTGGCAACCCGCTCCCGCTCGGTGAGTCACTGCTGACGATTGTCGGGATTCAGTTCGTGCCTTTGCTGATTATCGTCGGATTTGTCCTGACGTACTTCTATCGCAAAACAGGGCACATCTACACGGGTGCATTCATCTCCGCGTTGTTCATTACATGGTATATCGTCGCAGGACAAGCGATTCAGTTCGCATTCTGACCCTGAAGAATACCTGTAGAGGACGAAACGACCGCAGAACAATGAAGCCAGCACGCCTTGGATTGAGCGTTCAGGTTGCGCAATCCAGGTCGTGCTGTCTTCGTCGCATCTTCTGCTAGATGAAAAGCGTATCGTCAAGAGACAAGCTGGTGACACGTGCCTCCGGCATACCGATGAGCCGCATCTCCTCGCGAGCGTCGAGCACAAGCGTCGTGAAGGGCACGAGACCCTGTTGACGCCTGATGCCGACCTGAAGGGCGAGCGCAAGCTTGACGATGACGCCCTCCATGATTTGCCAGCGATCATGCCCATAAGCACGGGTGAGTACAAGCTGACGTTGTTTCTTGCCCAAGAGCGGCATCATGCGGCTGACGATGGTTCCCCATTGCCCGACTGTGGGCAGGCGGTCGATCTCACGGGCGATGTCGGCGGGATATTCAAGCAAGCGGTGGCGCAGGTACGCAGCACACGCCTCAGCGACCATGACACGAACTTCAGCGCGGCGAATGCCCCGCCGTCCACTCTCATCTTGCTGATCGGTAACGGTGACTTCCGAAAGCGCATACCGGCGCTCATCGAGCGGAAAGCATTTGAGCGAGCGCGCCCCAACATAATCTGCCCAGCCATTACCACGCGGCATGGCCGATCGCCAGATTCGCTTGAGCGTCTCCTCGTCGTAGGCGCGGATTGGCGAGGTAAAGCCATAGCCGCGCTCGCGGCCCTCGGTACGGTACTCGATGATCAGGGTATCCATGGGCAGTCGGTTAGCAGATGAGCGAATTGGCACATTGACACATCCAAGAGCAGGCAGAAGCGTGTACCTGTAGCACTTACGAAGTCTAATGTGCCAGAGTGCCCATTTGCTAGCGCGGCTTGGGCCGGATGGTGTTGAAGAACTTGCGCAGCGCTTCGACCATACCAGTCCCGGTGAGAACGCTGGTGGGCATGAACGACCACTTGTAGCCGATACGTTCGGCCTGGGCGCGCAGACGTTTCTGCTCATTGCGATACTGCGCGACCAGTTCTTCCATGGTCATATCGACGCCCCACACGTCCGACTTGTTGACGAGCACGAACAGCGCTTTGAGATGGCGAGCGGCTTCCGGCTCATCGTCGATCATTTGCAGGACGAAGTTGAGCGCATCTTTGTGCATCGCGGCGTCGGTGTGATCGACCATGAAGATGATGCCGCGGGGTTTGGCCTCGCGGAACAGTTCGATCCAGTCGGTCTCCCACATGGCGTACTCACCGCCGACATCGCGGTTAGGCTTGAGCTTGAGGTAACGGCCATCATCGACCTGAGCGGAGAAGCCAGGCACGAGATCGCCACCAGCGGCGGTCGGCTCTGGCTCGAAATCGCCGACCGAGGCGAGATTGCGGCGCAGCCATTCGATCAGGGTGGTCTTGCCGGTCTGGCGC